>CAMLFK010000113.1 GCA_946479255.1 uncultured Oxalobacteraceae bacterium | reverse complement strand
GCCGGACGGCCAGCGTCCGCGCGTGGTCGGCAAGTTCGACGACACCGGCGAATGGTCCAACAAGGGCGGCACCGGGCACGGCGACTGGCTGCTGCCGGCCACCTATGAATTAAATCCCGCCCAGATCGCGCGCGCCATCGCCAGCCGCATCTCGCATTACTGCGCCGGCCATCCGGTCGAGCAGCGCGTCAAGGAGCGCGTCGCCTACCTGGAAGCGAAGGAACTGGTCCTCAAGAACATCGCTACCCGCCCCAATCCGCAGACCGACCGCACGCCGTACTTCTGCTCCGGCTGCCCGCACAACACCTCGACCAAGGTACCCGAAGGCTCGCGCGCGCTGGCCGGCATCGGCTGCCACTACATGGTGCTGTGGATGGACCGCGAGACCTCGACCTTTACCCATATGGGCGGCGAGGGCGTGACCTGGGTCGGCCAGGCGCCGTTCACCGACGAGAAGCATGTGTTCACCAACCTGGGCGACGGTACCTACTTCCACTCCGGGATCCTGGCGATCCGCGCGGCCGTGTCGGCCCAGGTCAACATCACCTACAAGATCCTGTTCAACGACGCCGTCGCCATGACCGGGGGGCAAGCCTTCGACGGGCCGCTCGATCCGGCCATGATCAGCCGCCAGATCGCCGCCGAAGGCGTGAAGCCCATCATTGTCGTCACCGACGAGCCTGACAAATACCCCGACGACTATCCCTGGGCCGAAGGCGTCACCGTGCGCCACCGCGCGGAACTGATGGACGTGCAGCGCGAACTGCGCGAGATGCCCGGCGTGTCGGCCATGATTTACGACCAGACCTGCGCGTCCGAGAAGCGGCGCCGCCGCAAGCGCAACGAGTATCCGGACCCGGCCAAGCGCGCCGTCATCAACGAAGCCGTGTGCGAAGGCTGCGGCGACTGCTCGGTGCAGTCGAATTGCCTGTCGGTCGAACCGCTGGAGACAGAACTGGGCCGCAAGCGCCAGATCAACCAGTCCACCTGCAACAAAGACTACTCCTGCGTGAACGGCTTCTGCCCGAGCTTCGTCACGGTGGAAGGCGGCGCCCTCAAAAAGCCCAAGAAGCCCGCCACCAGCCAGGCTACGCCGCCTGTGCTGCCGGCACCAAGGCTGCCATCGACCGCCCAGCCGTACGGCATCCTGGTGACCGGTATCGGCGGCACCGGTGTCGTCACGGTCGGCCAGATCCTGGCGGTAGCCGCGCACGTGGAAGGCAAGGGCGCGGTGGTGCTCGATATGAGCGGGCTGGCGCAGAAGGGCGGGCCGGTGATGTCGCACGTGCGCCTGGCCGACCGGCAGGGCGACCTGCACTCCACCCGCGTGGGCACCGGCAGCGCCGACCTGGTGATCGGCTGCGACCTGATCGTCACCGCCAGCCGCGATGCGCTCTCGCGCATGGGCGAGGGCCGCACGCACGCCGCGATCAACTCGACCGGGTCCTCGACCGCCGCATTCGTCAAGAACCCGGACTGGCAGTTCCCGGGCGACCCGTCCAAATCGGAGATTGTGAAAGCCTGCGGGGCCGACCGCGTGGACTTCGTCGACGCCGGGCAGATCGCCACCGCGCTGATGGGCGACGCCATCGCCACCAATATGTTCATGCTGGGTTTCGCGTGGCAGAAGGGCTATGTGCCGCTGTCGGAAGCGTCGATCCTGAAGGCCATTGAGCTGAACAATGTATCGGTCAACTTCAACAAGGCCGCGTTTGCATGGGGCCGCATGGCGGCGCACGATGTGGCCTCCGTCATCAAGATGACCACGCCGGCCAAGGTCATCGAATTCAAGCGCAGCCAGTCCCTGGACGACATTGTCACGCGCCGCATCGAACTCTTGACGGCGTATCAGAACGCCGCCTATGCGGGCCAGTACAAGGCCTTTGTCGACCAGGTGCGCGCAGCCGAAGACAAGCTGGGGCAGGGCACGCGCCTTACCGAAGCCGTGGCGCGCTACCTGTACAAGCTGATGGCTTACAAGGACGAGTACGAAGTGGCGCGCCTGCACAGCGATGGCGCCTTCAAGCAGAAGATCGCCGACATGTTTGAAGGCGACATCACCGTCAAGTTCCACCTGGCCCCACCGCTGCTGGCAAAGCACGACAAGGATGGGCACCTGATCAAGCAGGAGTTCGGTCCGTGGATGATGAAAGCCTTCGGCGTGCTGGCCAGGCTGAAGGGCTTACGCGGCACGGCCTTCGACATCTTCGGCTACACGGCCGAGCGCAAGATGGAACGCGCGCTGATCGAACAGTACCGCGCGACCATCCTCGGCCTGCTGCCGCGCCTGAGCGCCGAGCACCTGGGCCAGGCGGTGGCGATTGCCAGCATCCCCGAGGGCATCCGCGGCTTCGGCCATGTCAAGGAGCGCCATCTGAAGGCGGCAAAGCAGAAGGAGGCATCGCTGCTGGAAGCCTTCGGCAAGCCGGCTGAAGGGGGCAGCAACCGCGCCGCGTGAGACGGCGCGGCGACGTTGCCGTGGATTGGGAAATATGACACTATTGCCACCCGATCCACGCTACCGTCGACCCAATGAGTACATCGACCGAGGAATTATCGCCCGGCTTGCCCCAGTTGGGCCGCGACGAGGATGTCGTCCTGCGCGCTCGCGACAAGCGCCATATTCTGATGATTTGCGTCGGCCTGGCCATCTTCGTGCCGGCACTCACGCGACCGGGTTCAGAATGGTATCCCCTGTCGGTGCTGCTCTTTGTGGCATACGTTCTTTGCGTGTTCGTGATTTATAAACAAATTCGTTACGGCGCGCGTCATCCCTGGCTGCGCGTGGCCAACGGCCGGCTTGAATATTACGGTGTCAAGGCTGGCCAGCGGCGCAGCGTCAGGCTGGACGAGGCCACCTCGCTGCACCTGTATCACAACAAGGAATTCCTCAGTCCTCACTATGCGTTGGAAGTGCGCACGGCTGACGATTGCTTCGATCTCGACTTTCCACTGGAAGCCAAGCCGGTTCTGACAGCGGTGCGCGCGCTGCTCATCCGCCACGCCGGTCCACGCTTCACCGACGCCATTGATCAAGCCACTACAAGATAAGCCACTCTAAGGATACTAATGAACATAGCAAAAGGCACCTTCGCCGTCACCATGCAGCCGCCACCACGCGGAGAAGGCGTGGGCCGCATGGCGGTTGGCCGGATGCTGCTCGATAAGCAGTTCAGCGGCGACTTCGTCGGCGTGGGCCAGGGTGAGATGCTCTCGGCCGGTAACCCGGCCGCCGGTTCGGCGGGCTACGTAGCGATCGAACACGTGCGCGGCACCATCGGCGAACAGCAAGGCAGCTTCGCCTTGCAGCACGTGGGTGTCATGCACGAAGGCGACAGCAATCTGCGCATCGCCATCGTGCCGGGATCGGGTACCGACGACTTCCGAGGCATCGAAGGCGAGCTCAAACTCGACATCACCGGCGGCGTACATCACTACACGCTGGAGTACACGCTGCCCTAAGCCCTAAGCCCTGAGCCCTTGGCGCAGGATGGCGGCCAGGATCATGATCAGTCGCGCCACCGACAGGCTCCACACCAGCGTGCGCAGCTCCGTCGACATCGTCATGCTCCTTCTTTGTGTTGGAATGTGGTGCTCAGACAGACGCCATGAACACGGCTATAATTTTTGATCCCTGCCTTTATCGAATCCTCGCCTATGATCCGTTCCGCCTTGCTGTTTGCCCTGCTGGGGGCCGCGCCGCTGATGAGCACAGCCGCAGCTCTGACCACAGTAGCCGAACGCTCGGCATTCGAGCGCACCGGACGCTATGATGAAGTCATCACCTTGTGCCGGGAGTTCGAGCGCAGCTATCCGGGTAAAGTGCGCTGCATCGAATTCGGCCGCACGCCGGAAGGTCGGCCCATGCTGGCGCTGGTGGCTACCCGCACTGGCGCGCTGACTGCCAAGGCGGCTCGGTCGCGCGGCCTGCCGGTGGTGCTGGTCCAGGGCGGCATCCACGCCGGCGAGATCGACGGCAAGGACGCCGGTTTCATGGCGCTGCGCGAAGTACTGGACAAGCGCGCCGCACCCGGCGCCCTCGACAAACAGGTGCTGCTATTCGTCCCGGTGTTCAACGTCGACGGCCATGAACGCTTCGGGCAGTGGAACCGTCCCAACCAGGTCGGTCCAGTGGAAATGGGCTGGCGCACGACGGCGCAGAACTTCAACCTGAACCGCGACTACGCCAAGGCCGACTCTCCCGAGATGCAGGCCATGCTGGCGCTGGTGAACGCCTGGGACCCGCTGGCCGTCATCGACCTGCATGTCACCGACGGTGCCAAGTTCGAACACGACGTCTCGATCCAGGTCGAGCCCTCGCACTCGGCCGATCCGGAGTTGCGCAAGGCCGGCGTAGCGATGCGCGATGCGGTACTGGCCGACCTTACGCGCCAGGGTTCGCTGCCCCAGCCCTTCTACATGTCCTTCAACGAAGAAGACAATCCGGCTTCCGGGTTTACCGACACGGTGCCGGATCCGCGCTTTTCGACGGGTTACTTCGCGCTGCGAAACCGCTTCTGCATGCTGGTCGAGACCCACTCCTGGAAGGACTACCCGACCCGCGTGCGGATCACTCGCAACACGGTGGTATCGGTACTGGAGCAGGTCGCCAAACATGGCGCGGCGTGGCGCGCGGCCGTCCTGCAGGCCGATGCGCGCGCGGCCGCGCTGGCCGGCACGCAGGTACCGCTCAAGTACAAGGCCACCGACACCGTCAAGATGATCGACTTCCGTGGCTATGCCTATACGCGCACGCTGTCCGATGTATCGGGCGCGCTGATGACCCGCTATGACGACAGCAAGCCGCAAGTCTGGCGTGTGCCGCTGCGCGACCAGATGGAACCGGCCGTGCTGGAACGCGCGCCGGCGGCCGGCTACATCGTGCCCTCGGCGCATGCGGCGGCCGTGGCGGACAAGCTCGCGCTGCACGGCATCGCTTACAGGGTGATCGGGAACACGCGCGACAAGGCGGCGGTGGAGACCTACCGCGCGGTGGCCGCGACGCCAGCTGCCGTGTCGGTGGAGTCGCATCAGCGCCTCACCTTGCAAGGCCAGTGGAAGAGCGAGCCGCGCACGGTCTCCAAAGGTTCGCTCTACGTACCGATCGACCAGGCCAAGGCGCGCCTGGTGATGGCGCTGCTCGAACCGCAGGCCCCCGATTCGTTGCTGGCCTGGGGCGTCTTCAACAACGCCTTTGAGCGCAAGGAGTACATGGAAGACTACGTGGCCGAGGATGTGGCGCGCGCGCTGATGGCGGCCGATCCCGCGCTGGCCGCCGAGTTCCGCGCCAAGGTCGCGAATGATCCCGCGTTCGCCGGCGACAAGGCCGCGCGCCTTGGTTTCTTTTCACGGCTACATTCGTCGTATGATGAGCGGCTCAACCTGTACCCGGTGATGCGCACCGACGTGGCCCTTTGAGGAGACAGCATGTATGCAGCAGGCGCGATGCGCGACCAGTATTTCAGCGACTTCCCGGCGGCGCTGCGCTATTGGCGCTCCAAGCGTGGGTACAGCCAGCTGCAGCTGTCGAACATCGGCGCGGTGTCGCAGCGCCACCTGAGTTTTCTGGAAAGCGGCCGCTCGCAGCCGAGCAAGGAGATCATTCTCAAGCTGGGCCAGGTGCTCGAGATCCCGCTGCGCCAGCGGAACGTGATGCTGCTGGCGGCCGGCTTCGCCCCGGCCTACCAGGAGCGCAAGCTGGCCGATCCCGAACTCACGCCGGTGCGCCAGGCGCTCGACTTCATGCTCTCGCAGCAGGCGCCATATCCGGCCCTGGTGGTCGACCGCTTGTGGAATCTCCAGCTGAGTAACCGGCCGGCCGAGACGCTGATCAAATGGCTGCTCGACATGCCGGCCGATCAAACCGTCCCGGGCAACGGCGCGCTCAACGTGCCGCGCCTGATGCTCGAGCCGGGCGCACTGCGGCCGTTTATCGTCAATGTGGACGAGGTGGGTGCCGACATGCTGCACTGGATTCAGCGCGAGGCCATGAGCGACGGGCCGGGCAGCGAAGCGACCGCGCTGCTCGCTGAGCTGGTGGGCCTGTATGGACGGCCGGCGGCGCAGGGACCTGAGCGCGACGGCCTGCCCTTCGTCCCGGTCAAGCTGCGCAAGGGCGAGGTCGAGCTGAACCTGTTCACTACCATTGCCACGCTCGGCACACCGCGGGACGTCACCTTGCACGAGCTGCGCATCGAATCGTTCTTCCCTGCCGACGCCCCCACCGCGGCGTGGTTCCAGGCAAACTCGACCTGAACCTGTTGGCCAAACCCCACGCTTTTCCCCATTTTCGCCGATCGCCACGCGCCACCTCAACCACGGGGTCAGTGCCCACATTGATATACGAGCTCGGCATTAGATAAGCGCGATTATCGGCTAAGCCTTAGGCGTGTAGGAAGCACCATATTGTCGCTCCCGATGAGCTCGTATATTAATGTGGGCATTGACCCCGGTAAGGGGGCCGTGGTGGCCGGTCCGGGTGCCGCTTATCTAATTCGGCATTATAGGAAAGTGCTGAATCAGTGTGGGAGCGTTTGTCTCGCTGATGCGCTGGGTCTTATTTCGATCTGGCCACCGATTTAGAGTTTTGCGGATGAGCTCGTATAACAATGTGGGCACAGACCCCAGGGTCGGCCTGAATCCTTGTGGCCGATGCTTACCTCCCAGGTAATTGCGACAGCGGCTGCGCTGGCCGACACTGGTCTCACTAACCACTGACCTGAAGGAGAACGCCATGATCACCGTCCATCCCGCCCCCCTGCTGAAGTTTGCGCTGACCGCCGATGCGCTGGTCAGTGGTGCCGTCGCTGCACTGCAATTGCTGCTCATCGCTCAGCTGAGCGAGCTGCTGGCGCTGCCTCGTATGCTGTTGCTGGAATCGGGCATCTTTCTGGTGGGCTACACCATGCTGCTGGCCTTCCTCGCGCGCAGCGCACGGGTGCCAAGGCCATTGATTCTGCTGCTGATCGCCGGTAACGTTGGCTGGGCTGTCGCTTGCGCCGGCTTGTTGGCGGGGCTGGCGTCACCTAGCGGACTGGGCTTGGCTTTCGTGGCGGTCCAGGCGGTGACGGTGCTGCTGTTCGCAGGCCTGCAATGGGCTGGTCTGAAGGCATCGCGGCCGGCCCACTTGCAGGGCGAACCCGCCTGAGACCGCGCACGTATGAGGAATGACGGGCTGGGGCGGGTGGACGTACAATGCAAGATTGTCGAAGTTATCATTTAATGACAATCGCAAAGGGGGAACAGCATGTGTTTACGTCCGCACGTCCAGCACCGTCCGCATTCGATTTTTTGTATCCTGCCGCCGCATATCCTCGTTGAGATTGCCAAGAACGGTTCCGCGCAGGAGCGCGGCCGTGCACTCGATACCTTGTCGGCCGACGTGTCGATCCGCCAGTTCCGTGCCACTGTCGCCACCGCGAGGGCGTTGACGCCAGTGCGCACCAGCGCGGCGATGCCCGGCACCCGCCCGGTCATGCAGCGCACCATTTATAGCGCCAATCAGCGGGAAGCCTTGCCTGGCGAACCGGTGCGGCTGGAAGGATCGAAGGCGGGCGACGATCAGGCAGTCAACGAAGCTTATGATGGTCTGGGCGCGACCTTCAATTTCTTTTTGGAAGAGTTCCAGCGCAACTCGATCGATGGCCTCGGCATGCCGCTCAATGCGACCGTGCACTTCGGCCAGGATTACGATAACGCTTTCTGGAATGGCCGCCAGATGGTGTTCGGCGATGGCGACGGTACCCTGTTCAACCGTTTTACGTCGTCGCTGGATGTGATCGGCCACGAACTGACCCATGGTGTCACTGAATTCGAGTCGGGGCTGCAATATTCGGGGCAGTCGGGTGCCTTGAATGAGTCCTTGTCGGACGTGTTCGGTGTGTTGATCAAGCAATACGCTCTGAAGCAGACGGCGCAACAGGCCGACTGGCTGATCGGCGCCGAGCTGCTGGTGCCGGGACCGGGCCGCAGCGCGCTGCGCTCGATGAAGGAACCGGGCACTGCCTATGACGACCCGGTGCTGGGCAAGGATCCGCAGCCGGGCCACATGAAGGATTACCTCGATACCTTGTCCGACAATGGCGGTGTCCACATCAATTCGGGGATCCCGAACCGGGCCTTTTACCTGGCCGCGACGGCGATCGGCGGCAATGCATGGGAGAAGGCGGGCAAGATTTGGTACGACACCTTGTTGGATGCGCAACTCAAGCCCAACGCGACGTTTCGCGCTTTCGCAAAGTTGACTGTAGCCAATGCCGATAAGCTCTTTGGAGCCGCCAGTCCTGAAGCGAAAGCCGTGCGCCAGGCCTGGGATGGCGTCGGAGTGGTCTGATAGTGCTTGGCGAGTGCGCAGCTTGCCGGGTGCGCATTCACAAGGAAAATCGACATGCATATCGAATTGGTAACGGAAGGTGGATTCGCGGCGCTGCCGGGCCTGGCGAGGCCGGTGGTTTTGGACGAAGCGAATCCTCCGGCGGCGTGCGGCTGCGGGCGCAGCGAATTGGCGGCGCTGGTGGACGCGGCGCTGGCGGAGCGGCAGGCAGTCGGTCAGGGCGCGCCGTCCAGTCTGCCGGATGCGCGCAGTTATCGGATCACTATCGAGCGCGATGGCCAGCGCGAGGTGCTGATTGCGGCTGATGCATCGGTGCCGCCGGCTTTCGCTGCCTTGCGCGATTTTGTGCGCAAGCACGGCGTCCGCTAGTTCGATCGCAGACGCCGCTCCTGGTTCGGGTCACCGGGCAAGCTCAGGGTCGCGACTTGCCGGCCGAAGAAACGTGGTTGCCCAGGTCGTCGATATCGCTGGCCGCGTCGATGGCTTGCTCATTGCCTCTGCTGCTGCGCCGGTGATGCCCCATGCCTTCGCGCTGGGCACTTTGCTGGACTTCTGCTGGCTCATCCATACCGATCAGGTCGTCCGACGGGCTGGATGAGCCCTCGTTCTGCTGGACCTGCTGTGCTTCGCCGCGGTAGGTGGTGTCATCGCCACCCATGCCGGCGTGGCCGGTCGTTCCACCCTGGTCGGCCGAGCGCTGCTGGTTGCCCTGTTGTTCGTCCTTTTGCTTGCTTCCTTGCTTGCTATCCTTTTGCATGCTGGTCTCCTTAGCGGCTACGGACCGAAGTGTGGAATTTCATGCTAGGACAAGGCGCGGCATCAGGCAGTAGGCATTGACGCCGCAGGCATGTAGGACTATTTATGTTGTACGGGTGGTGATGTCAGGAGGATGGTGGTGAGCGCCCCGCTGGGAGCAGGAAGCAATTGATAGAGCCGGTCGAATTCATGTTCGGCAATGTCCGGGCCGGGCTCGCCGCCCAGCAGGCGTACCAGTGCCGGCACCGTATTCGAATGCCCCACCACGAGCACGGCGCCATGCAGGGACTTCACCTTATCCACAAGAACTTGTGGCGCCGACGGATCGTAGACCTGCACGGCGATGCCGGTACGCCGTTTGACGGCCTCGGCAGTTTGACGCGCGCGCTGGGCCGGGCTGCTGAAAATTGCCGTGATGCCGGTCTTGTGAACGATGGTGGCGACATTGTCCGCGCGTACTTTGCCTTTGGCGCTCAGCGCGGGGTCTTGGCCGGTGGCGGTTTTTTCAGCATGGCGCACGACGAAAATCACCCCGGGCGCTGCCAGTGCAAGGCTCGGCGCCAGTGCGCCGAGTGCCAGAACCAGTGCCGCCATCCATCCTTGTAGTCGCCGCATGACTTCTCCATTTTGTGCGCTCGGCACATTAGGGAACCTCGATAAACCTACTGCGCGACCCGCTATTGCATCTGCGTTGCTCGCCGTACCGACGTACGGCTCCGCTACTCGATGCAATATCGGGCCTGCTCGCTACGGTTTATCGAGGTCCCTATTATTACCCAGGTGCCGCTGGCGGCCCGGGATAAATTGATCTTCCTTCCCCATCCTAAGGCGGCTCCTTGCCCCCGGCCGGCTCGGCCCCGGGATGGTAGGGATTCGCCGACGCATCGATCTCGGCACGCGTTTGCGCGGCCCTGGCGCGCCGGCGCGCGGTGCTGCTGCGTAGTAACAGGTAAAACACCGGCGTGAGGAAGATCCCGAAAGCCGTCACGCCGAGCATTCCGGAGAACACCGCGATCCCCATGGCGCGCCGCATTTCGCTGCCGGCGCCGGTGCTGACGATCAGCGGGATGACGCCGGCGCAGAAGGCGATCGAGGTCATCAGGATGGGCCGTAGCCGCAGGCGCGCCGCTTCGATGGTGGCGGCGAGGGTGGACATGCCGGCCAGTTCCAGGTCTTTGGCGAACTCGACGATCAGGATGGCGTTCTTGCAGGCCAGGCCAACCAGTACCACCAGCGCCACCTGGGTAAAGATGTTCAGGTCGCCCGGCTGCATGAACGGCGGCAGGCTGGACAGCCATACGCCGAACAGTGCCGACAAGGTGCACATCGGCACAATCGCGACGATGGCCAGCGGCAGGGTCCAGCTCTCGTACTGCGCCGCCAGCACCAGAATCACCAGCACCAGTGACAGCGCCAGCAGCGCCGCCAGGGTCGGTACCTGGACGCCGGTGCCGGGCAGGGGCACGGCGCGGGTCAGGCGGTCCTGGTAGGACAGTTCGGTCCATTCGTAGTCGATGCCGCGTGGCAGCCCAGCCAGCAGGCGTTCGATTTCCTGTTCGGCCTGGCCGCTGGAAAAGCCCGGATTGGGCGCGCCGTTGAGGTCGGCGGAGGGCACGCCGTTGTAGCGCGTGACGCGGGTCGGGCCGAAGGTGGGAGCGACCTTGACCAGTGCGCCCAGCTGCACCATCTCGCCGCGGACGTTGCGGGTCTCGATCTTGGTGATGTCGGCGGCGCTGGCGCGGAACGGCGCATCGGCCTGTACGATCACCTGGTAGGTCTTGCCGAAGCGGGTGAAGTCGTTCACGTACAGCGAGCCCAGGTTGACCTGCAGCGCATCGTAGATGTCGCCCAGCGCCACGCCCATCTGCTTGGCGCGGGTGCGGTCGACGTCGGCCAGCAGCTGCGGCACATTGATGTCGTAGCTTGAGAAGGGCGTGCCGATCGGCGAGCGCGGGTTGGCGTAGATCTGGCCCAGGGTGCCCCACACGGCGCCATACAGGGCCTGTTCGCCGAGTCCGGCGCGGTCCTGCACTTGCAGCTTGAAGCCGCCGGCGGTGCCGACGCCTTCGACCGCGGGCGGCGGCACCACGAACATGCGGGCGCCTTGAATTTGCCCGATGGCGCGGTTGACCCGTCCGAGGATGGCTTCTTTGCTGAGGTCGGCGCTGGTGCGTTCCTCGAAGGGCGCCAGGCCGAAGAACACCAGCCCTTCGTTGGGTGCGGCTGAAAAGCCGGCGATCGACAGGCCGGGAAAGGCCACCGCGTCGATGATTCCCGGGGTTTTGAGGGCGATGTCGCTCATGCGGCGCATGAGTGCGTCGGTGCGCTCGAGCGAGGCGCCGGCAGGCAATTGGATGATGCCGACCAGGTATTGCTTGTCGGGCGCGGGCATGAAGCCGGAGGGCACGCGCGCGAACAGCAAGGCCGTGAAGCCCAGCAGCACGACATATACCAGCATCGCGGCCAGCTTCATGTTCAGGAGGCGCGCCACGCCGCGCTGGTAGCCGTCGCTGGCCTGGTGGAAGCGGTGGTTGAAGCGCCGGAACAGCGGGCCGAGCAAACGGTCGAGCCAGCGCGTCAGCCGGTCGCGCGGCGCGTCGTGGGGCCGCAGCAGGATGGCCGCCAGCGCGGGCGACAGGGTCAGCGAATTGAACGCCGAGATCACGGTGGAAATGGCGATGGTGACGGCGAACTGGCGGTAGAACTGGCCCGACAGGCCGGGCACGAAGGCGAGCGGCACGAACACCGCGCACAGCACCAGCGCGATGGCGACGATCGGGCCGCTGACCTCGCGCATGGCACGGGCCGTGGCTTCGCGCGGCGTCAAGCCGTTCTCGATGTTGCGTTCGACGTTTTCCACCACCACGATGGCGTCATCGACGACGATGCCGATCGCCAGCACCAGGCCGAACAGGGTGAGCGTGTTGATCGAAAACCCGAGCGCCAGCAGCACCGAGAAGGTGCCGACGATCGATACCGGCACCGCCAGCAGGGGGATGATGGAGGCGCGCCAGGTCTGCAGGAACAGGATCACCACCAGCACCACCAGCAGCACCGCCTCGATCAGCGTCAGCACCACCTTTTCGATGGAGGTCTGCACGAAGCGGGTCGGGTCGTAGACGATAGCGTAGGCCACGCCGGGCGGAAAGGAGCGGCTGGCGCGTTCCATTACGGCGCGCACGTCCTGGGACAGGGCCAGGGCGTTGCTGCCGGGCGCCTGGAACAAGGCGATCGCCGCCGCCTCCTTGTTGTTGAGCAGGCTGCGCAGCGCATAGGTGTTGGCGCTCATCTCCACCCGCCCGACATCCTTGATGCGCAACAGCGCGCCGCTGGCCGGATCGGCGCGCACGATGATGTCGCCGAATTCCTCGGCCGTGGACAGGCGCCCCTTGGTATTGATGGGCAGCTGGAACTGGCTGCCGCTGGGCGCCGGCGGCGCGCCCACCACCCCGGCCGCGACCTGGGCGTTCTGTTCGCGCACCGCGTTGACGACGTCGGTGGCGGTCATGGCGCGCGCGGCCAGTTGCTGCGGGTTGAGCCAGATGCGCATGGCGTAGTCGCCGGCGCCGAACAGCAGCACGCTGCCCATGCCCGGAACCCGCAGCAGCTGGTCGCGCACCTGCAGCTGGCCGTAGTTGCGCAGGTAGAGCGCGTCGCGGCTGTTGTCGGGACTGAGCAGGTGCACCACCATGGTCAGGTTGGGTGCCTGCTTTTCGGTGGTCACGCCGATCTGGCGCACGATCTCGGGCAGGCGCGGGAGGGCGCGGTTGATGCGGTTCTGCACCGCGGTTTCCGCTACCTCGGGGTCGGTGCCGATGCTGAAGGTGACGCTCAGGTTCATGGCGCCGTCGGCGGTCGACTGGCTCTCGAAATACAGCAGATTGTCGATGCCGCTGATCTGTTCTTCCAGCGGCGCGGCCACGGTATCGGCGATCACGCGCGGATTGGCGCCGGGGAACTGGGCGCGCACCACCACCTGCGGCGGCGCCACCTCGGGATATTCGGATACCGGCAGCAGGAAGATCGACAGCGCGCCGATGAGGAAGATAATGATCGACAGCACCGTGGCAAAGCGCGGCCGGTCGATGAATTTGCGGGCGATATCCATTGCCTCACCACCCCGCGCTGGCCGTGCCGCCCGGGCCGCCGGGGCGGGGCGGCGAGGGCAGCGGGTTGCCATGCGGGTTTCCATGTGCGTCGAGCGCCACCAGTTGCGGCGTGACGGGCGCACCCGGCATGGCGCGCTGCAGGCCGTCGATGATGATGTGCTCCCCAGGCTTGACGCCGGTGACCACGCGCATGCCTTCGATCAGGGCGCCCGGCTTGACTTCGCGCGCCTCGACCATGCGGCTGGGCGGCACCACCAGGACGATGCGCCGCGTCTGGTCGGTGGCGATGGCGCGCTCCGGCACCAGCGTTGCTTCGTAGGGCTTGCCGGCGCCGATCTTGATGCGCGCCGACAGCCCCGGCGTGAAGCGCCCGTGGGTGTTGTCGAACACCGCACGCAGCTGGGCGCTGCCGGTGGCCGGATTGAGGCGGTTGTCGACGAAATCGATGCGCCCGGTGTGGGGAAAGCCGGCTTCGTCGAACAGGCCCATGCGCACGGTGGGCGGGGCCTGCGGCGAGGCTGCCTGCTGGCCGTATTTGAGGAAGGCCGCCTCGCTGGCCTCGAAGTAGGCATACACCCGGTCGTTCGAGACGATGGTGGTGAGCACCGGTTCGTTGGCATTGACCAGGTTGCCGGCGGTGACGGCGGTGCGCGATGCCCGTCCGTCGATCGGTGCGGTGATGCGCGTGTACCCGAGGTTCAGGCGCGCCGATTCCAGCGCCGCCTCGGCGGCCCGCTGCGCGCTCGCGGCATTTTGCGCGGCTGCGCGCCGTTCGTCCGCCTCCTGCCGGGAAATGGCCTGCACCGGCAACAGCTTTTCAGCGCGGGCCAGCTGGATGCGCGCCAGCTCGGCCTGGCTGCGCGCGGACTCCACGCTGGCGCTATTGCGCGCCACTTCGGCGGCGAATGGGCGCGGATCGATGGTAAACAGCAGCGCGCCCTTGCGCACCGCCTGGCCGTCGCGAAAGTGCACCCGTTCGAGCGTGCCGGCTACCCGGGCGCGCACCTCGACCTGGTCGACCGCCGCCAGGCGCGCGCTGAATTCATCGAATTCTTCGACCATGCGCCGTGCGACGGGCGCCACCACCACGGGCGGCGGGCCCCCCGCGCCCGGTGCATGCGACGGTCCCTGCGTGCGCTCGCAGCCGCCCGCGAGCGCCGCCAGCAAGAGCAGCCAGGCGGCAGCGAAAACACCGGGAATGTGCATAGCGTGCATGTAGCCACCAGGCTCCACTAACGACATCGATCGAGTCAGTTTGGAGTGGGGCTGGTCGCGGAGGTTCAGCTAAATGCGCGGTGCTTTGATACGGCTCGTGCCTGATACTTGCTTTATTCCTGCTGCAGCGGAATAGTCCCAAACACGGAAGGCGTAGAGCAAGGCTCCTCGTCGAAGGCGATGTCGCCAAGCGGGTTGGCCACGCCATCGGTTTTCAGGTTGGAGAACCCGAACAAGTCCTTATCCATCAGGTGCGAGGGCACCACCGTCGACAGCGAGGAGAAGATGCTTTCCACCCGGCCCGGATATTTCTTTTCCCACTCGCGCATCAGGTTCTTGATCTGCTTGCGCTGCAGGTTTTCCTGCGAGCCGCACAGATCGCATGGAATGATCGGGAAGCCTTTGACTTCGGCATAGCGTTCGCTGTCGGCTTCCTTCACATAGGCCATCGGGCGGATCACCATGTGCTTGCCGTCGTCGGACACTAGCTTGGCCGGCATGCCCTTCAGCTTCCCGCCAAAGAACATATTCAGGAAGAAGGTTTCCAGGATGTCGTCGCGATGATGGCCCAGCGCGAT
>CAMLFK010000112.1 GCA_946479255.1 uncultured Oxalobacteraceae bacterium | reverse complement strand
GGTACATCAGCGACATCGAAACCAACCATACGCCGGAGGGCTTTTCTCTCGATGACCAATGGATTACTGGCGAAGATCTTGAAAGGCTCCTGCACGATAACGAGATCCAGTTCATTTGGGCTGTATTTAGTTCGGTACCGATTGGTTATCGCCCGATAGTCGCGGACGCGCCATACTGTGATGGAAATCCGAGCTACTGGAACGGCACAAATCCGGGGCCTCAGCTGGACGGAGCGCTATTCGAGATCGCTTGCTGGGACAGTAGCGCAACGATCCTTATCAATTTGCCTGAACAAGCTCGGCGCGCATTCGTCGCAAAATATTCTGATACGAAGCCCTTGATCGCGGCAACACAAACGTCGCCAGCAATCACGGGCTAGCGTCGGCGTCGTCCGGCAATCCTTCGTGCCCGAAGCGAAGCGCAACTGCGGAATGGCGACCGACTGTGGAGACGTGCTGCATGGGGCACGGCACGGAACGAACTTGCGAGCCGATGTACGAGAACCGGAAAGAAGGCGCTGCCGAGCAAGGCGAGCGGGCAAGAAACCGCGAAGCGCTTGTGGTCAAGGTGTACGTAGATCCGGCGGTTATGCAAGGAAGGAATGCGTTCTTACCATGTGAGATCTCGCCTCACGCCTGAAGGGGGAGGGTTATAAGCCGAATTGAACATGCTCGCCAACCCGCCTTGCAACCGGCAATCTTACTTCTTGACATGCGGAATCAAGCCAAGTTAATCTTAATTGCATCTGATCATGACGATATGGTTGCTTAGCGCCGAACGCATTGGGCTTTTCGTTCGTCATTCCATGCCTGTACTGTGCAAGCAATCCTTGTGTCATCGGGTGGAGGTCTATTTGTAGAGAGCTGGAAAAACCACATCACATGAAGTCAGAACTGAATGTAGCGCGGCGCGTGTTTCTACAACAAAGCGCCGTAGGCGGCTCACTTGCGCTTGCCCTGCCGGCCAGCGCTCTGGCGGCCCGGCACAAGTGGCCGCCCATCGAGCGCGGGCGCACCATCAAGATTGGCATCCTGTTCAGCCTGACCGGCGCCGAACGCGTGTACAGCCTCGAATGCTACAAGATGGCCCTGATGGCGATTGACGACATCAATCGCGCCGGCGGCATTCATGGCGCCTTGCTGGAGGCGGTGGTGCGCGATCCGGCCAGCGACTGGGTCAGCTACACGCGCTACGCCAAGGAGCTGATCGACCAGGGCGTCACCATCATCTGGGGCTGCATTGTTTCGGCGAGCCGCAAGGCGGCGCTGCCGGTCATCCAGCGCAACGGTGGCGTGCTGTTTTACGGCATGCTGTACGAAGGGCGCGAGTGTTCCGACAGCATGATCGCCACCGGTTCCTGCCCGAACCAGCAGACCGAGGTCGGCATTCCCTGGATCATGAAGCGACGCGGCCGCAAAGTTTATCTGGTCGGCTCGAACTACATCTTCCCGCACACCATGAGCAAGCAGGCCAGGACCACGGTGCGCAAGCTGGGCGGCGTCGTGGTGGGCGATGAGTTCGTCAACTTCGGCCTTGGCGCCGCCGCGCCGTTCGACGCTATCGTGGAAGACATCAAGCAGAAGAAGCCGGACTGGATACTCTCAAATCTCGTGGCCGATAATATCGTCGGCTTCTTGAAAACCTACAAGGACGCAGGCTTGAGGCCACAACAGATGCCAATCATGCACACCGGGATGTTTGAGTCTAGCATCGCGGCAGCCGGGGTTGACTTGTGCGCCGGCCATTATTCGCTCGCGAGCTATTTCCAGTCGATTAATACGCCGGACAACCTCGCCTTCGTCGAGCGCTTCAAGACCTTCGCCCGTTCCAGGCCGGAGTGGCGCAATGACGAGGCCACCGTCACCACCCTCAACGAGGGCGTGTACACGGCGGCCCTGGCATGCAAGGCGGCCATGCTCAAGGCCAACAGCGCGCATCCGGACGCGATCCTCGAGGCAGCGCGTGGCCTGGAGTTCAAGTCGCCAGCCGGCTCGCATGTCAAGATCGATGCCGACAGCCTGCACCTGTGGCTCACGCCGCGCATCGGCCAGGTCAACCGGCAAGGGGAGTTCGACATTGTCTACCAGTCGCCCACCTGGTTGCAGCCAGAAGTATTCAATCCTGACATGGATCCTGACCGCACTTGCGATGGCGGTGGCCGCTTTCATATCAATGGCGTGCTCGTACCCGGTACGCGTCCGCCGGGCAGGGCAGGCTCATGACGATCATGCCGCCGGACGCGCTGAGGCTCCAGCTTGAATAGCAAGGCCGGACAAGCGCGTACGCCGGGTCAACTGGCAGCCGGCCTCGGGCGCTATCGTTTCGTGCTGGCGATCGCCGCGACGGTGCTCGCAATGGGCGTGCTCGCCATCCTGAGCATCTACCGCGTGAGCAATCTTAACTCCAAGATTTATCACGAAGACTTCCTGTCGGCCCAAAAAATCGCTCGCATCGGCGACCTGACCAATTCCTACCGCCTGAAGATTTACCATCAGGTCGCGTCGCTGGAAATTCAGCCTGACCTGCTGCTCGACCTGGCCTATCTGGACAAGCAGATCGAGGTCGAACTGGGCGGCGCCGACAACTTGTTCCTGTCGGCCGAGGAAAAAATCCGGTTCGCGCAGGTGGTGCGCTTGTGGATCGAACTGCGCACCAGTTACCGCGCAATCATGGAATTAAGCCTCAACTATGCGAAGGAAGAGGCGCTTGAATCGATGTCGACCAAGAACCAGGAACTGTACAGTCAGGCGCAGATCGCGATTTCGGACCTGATCCGCCTGAAATCGGACGCGGTCAAACGGTCGTATGAAAGCAGCCGGCGCATCGCTTTGCTGACCCTGCTTGGCACCGGGTTCACGCTCGCGCTATGCGGCGGCGCCTGCCTGTTCTTCGTTCGAAAAAACAATCTGACCTTGCTGAACTCCAACCGCGCGCTCGAAACGGCGAGCGCCGATTTGCAAAGCCTGGCCGCCTCCCTGGAACAGCGCGTGCAGGAACGCACCGCCGACGCCGAGGCCGCAAGCCGGCGCCTGGCCGATATGACCGACGCACTGCCGCTGGCGGTATTCCAGGTGCGTATCTCGAGCAGCGGCAAGCCCACGTACTCCTTCGTCGGCGCCAATGCGCGCGAGATATTGGGCGTGCCGGCGGCGGACATCATGGCCGACCCCGAGGCCCGCTTTCGCACCACCTTGCCGGAAGAGCGCGCGATGATCGAGGCGGAGGTGGCAAGCGCCATCGCGCAGCGTCGCTCGGCCGAGTTTCACCAGCGCGTCGTCGTCGATGGCCAGGTGCGCTGGGTGTATTCGAACACGGTGACACGGCTGGTCGGCAACGAGGTGGTGTGGAACGGCTTTTGGATGGACCAGACCGAGGCGCGCGCGCTCGAGGAGCAATTGCGCCTGGCCAAGGACTTGGCCGAGGAAGCAGTGCGCGCCAAGTCCTTGTTCCTGGCCAATATGAGCCATGAAATCCGCACGCCGATGAATGCAATCATCGGGCTGGCCTATCTGGCGCTGAAGACGCCGCTGAACCGGCAGCAGCGCGACTATATCGACAAGGTGCATCGGGCCGGCAGTTCCTTGCTTGGCGTGCTCAACGATATTCTCGATTTTTCGAAAATCGAAGCCGGCAAGATTGACCTCGACCCGGTTGAATTCGGCCTATCCCGCGCACTCGACAATACGATGGCGGTGATCGGCTACTCGGCCGCCGACAAGGGCCTGGAACTGATTGTCGACATCGGCGCGGACGTGCCGGACGCATTGTATGGCGACCCGCTGCGGATCGAGCAGATCCTGATCAACCTGCTCGGCAACGCCGTCAAGTTCACCGCGCGTGGCGATATCGTGGTCCAGGTCGAACTGCTCAATACCGAGGGCGCGCGGGTCGAGCTGCGCTTTGCCGTGCGCGACAGCGGCATCGGCCTCACGGCCGACCAGAGCGCGCGCCTGTTCCATGCGTTCAGCCAGGCCGATGAGTCTACCACCCGCAAGTATGGCGGCACGGGACTGGGCCTGACGATCTGCAAGCGACTGGTGGAATTGATGGGCGGGCAGATTACGGTGGACAGCGTGGCCGGCGTGGGCAGCACCTTCAGTTTCAATGTCTGGCTCGAGCGCGGGACCGGCGGCGGGGAGGCGCGCGCGCCGCTGCCCGCGGCGGTCCGCGCGATGACGGTGCTGGTGGTGGACGACAACCCGCGCGCCCGCGCGGTGCTCGCTGCCCATTGCGAGCGCCTCGGATGCACGGTCGAACAGGCGGACAACGGCGCGCAGGCACATGTCATGGTGGCCTTGGCGGCATCGGCCGGCGCGCCGTTCTCCCTGGTGCTGATCGATTGCGCGATGCCGGGGATGGGCGGTGCGGATGCCGCGCGCGCCATCCGCACCGACCCGCAGGTATTTCCCCAACCGGCGTTGGTGCTGCTGACGGCGCTGCGCGACGATGTGCGGCCCGACATGGACACCATGGCGATCGACGCCTTTATCGCCAAACCCGTCAGCGCCCTGGCGCTGCACGAGGCATTTGCCGCCATTTACGGCGGCGCGCGTCAGCCAGCGGCGCACGATGCCGCGCCGCACAGCAGCTTGTCCGGCATGCGTGTATTACTGGCCGAAGATAACCGGATCAATCAGCAGATCGCCAGCGAATTGATGAGAGAGGCGGGAATTGCCGTCGATATTGCCGATAACGGCAGGATCGCCGTCGCGAAGGTGTTCAATGGCGGCACCTATGACGTGGTGCTGATGGACGTGCAGATGCCGGAAATGGATGGCTATTCGGCAACAAAGGCGATCCGTTCCGATCCACGTTTCGCCGGCTTGCCGATCCTCGCAATGACGGCCCATGCGATGGTTGAAGCCCGCGCGCGCTGCTTTGAGGTCGGCATGAACGACCATGTCGCGAAACCGATCGATCCCGACGAGCTGTTGGCAACGCTGGCGCGCTGGGCCGGACGCGCCGGTTTGCCGATGCCCGCGCCGGCCATCGCAGCATCGTCCCCCGATGCGCCAGCTACCCATTGGCTTGACGAGGAGGCCGGCGTGCGCCGCATTGGCGGCAACGCTGCACTGTACCGCCGGATTGCCGCCCAATTTGCGAGTACCTATGTTGACGGCGCGGCGCGGATCGAGGCCCAACTGGCGGCCGGCGAACGTCTGCCGGCCGAGCACGGCGCGCACGCGATCCGGGGCGCGGCAGCCAATCTCGGGGCCAGTGCCCTGGCCGACCTGGCCGGCGAACTGGAAGATGCAATTCGTTCAGGGCGGGAGGACGCGGAATTGCTTGAGCGCTTCGCCCACGCGATGAACGCCAGTATCGCGGCGATCGGGCGCATGCGAGAGCGGGCAGTCATCGAATAGTTCAACCACAGCGAGGGAGCGGGATCTATGAAGCCAGGAATTAGTTTTAATCTTAGTAAACAGGACAGCGCTCCGGACAACTGGATTCCGGCGTTTCCCAACCCTGCCGATTTCCGGTTTGATTATTTCAAGCTCTTGCAGCAGTCCCCAGCCGGCCTCGCCAGCCTTGGCGCGCCCTTGAAGGTGGCGGTAATCGGCGCCGGCGCCGCCGGCATGACGGTAGCGCGCGAACTGCACCGCTGTGGTGCCCAAGTCACGATTTTCGAAGCGTCGGACCGGATCGGCGGGCGCCTCTATACGGTCGACAATCCGCGCGGGGACAAGCAAGCCGGCATGGAAATGGGAGCGATGCGGATGCCGTTTTTCCCTGAGCCGGGGAGCAAGAATTGCATCCTCGATTACTACCTGAACTATGAAAACGCGCTCCGGCACCCGATTCAACTGAGCGCCTTCCCGAATCCGGGCGCGGCGCCTGGCGGCACCGGCATCTACATCAACCAGGGCCACGGCCCCGAACTTGAATATGCGAAGCCGACCTTGATCCCGTGGCCGATCAACCAGCCGCCGCAAAATGAAGCGCTGGCCAAACTGAGCGCGAAGGTCAGTCAATTCGGTAAATGCTTTTCGATTCCCGCCACGACCTACTACACACAGCCGGGCAACAACTGGGAAACGTGCTGGCAGGCGATTGTCAAGCATTACGACAGCATGACATTCGACGACCTGGTGCTGGCGCCGGCGCTGAGCGCATCGGAGATCGAGGAGAAAATCGCTAAGCTGGCCACCTTTGACGGCGACCTTGGCGGCTTCGGAATGGATCCGCACGAGGCGGACCTGCTGTATACGATCGGCACCGGCGATGGCAGTTGGGGTGCGTTCTATAGCATCGGCGCGCTGTGGTTCCTGCGCTGCACCTACTTCGGCTTCGACTCGAACTTGCAGACGATCGAGAGCTTCAGCGACGCGCGGGCGATGCCCCATTTCGACGCGCCGGTCGCCGACACGAATGGCGTGGCGCTGGCCAAGCCCAGGTACGAGGGCATACAGGCCCTGGTCGAATATTTGTTCTATGTTCCCGCGCCAGGCGCCAGGACCTCCTTGTACGAAGGCGCCAGACTGTATGTCGACACGCCGGTCCACCGCGTCGAAAAATGTGCCGGCGGGCTGATGCTTCATCATAAAAACGCGGCGGACGGCGAGCTGTTCGACTGCGCGGTGGTCACGTCGACGCAGTGGTCAACCCAGATGTCGATGACGTTCCAGAATTTTCCGGAGGAAGTTCTGCCCCAGGCGAAGATCACCACGCAAAATACGCAGCACAATATCTCCAGCTGCAAGCTGTTCTTTCCTTTGCGGACGAAGTATTGGGAATTGCCGGATAATAAAATCCCGCAAGATATCGTCACCGATACCTGTATCCAGGACATGTACGCGCTGAGCTGGGCCAGCAAGGACGAAGATCGCGGCGTGCTGCTGGCCAGCTATACCTGGGAAGACGATTCGCTCAAGCTGCTGCCCTTCGACGAAGCGGCGCTGTCGGCCCTGGTGCTGGCCAAGCTCAAGGAAATTACCAGCAGCACGGTGGGGCAGGACATCACCGAATTCATCGACATGGCCAAACCGGTGATGATCCAGTGGATCAAACAAGCGACTTACATCGGTTGCGCCAAGCTCTACCGCGCGGACAACGAGGCGGGAAATCAGCTCGACCTGTCCTACAACCAGAATTACGGGAAAAAGTCCTGCCTTTACTTCGCCGGCGAGAACTATGGCGTGGAGGGCGGTTGGACTGAACCAGCGCTGCGCTCCGGACTCGACTGCGTGCTGCAGATTCTGAACAACGTGGATGCGACATTCAAGGATAGCGGCTTTGATTTCGCGAGCGATTATCCTAAGTGGCCATCGGCATAGCGGCAGGGCAAGGCGGCGGATGCCGCCTCGTCCATATACCCTGTCAAATCAAAATCAAAACACCACAAACATCAGCCACACCAGAACCGGGGCAGTCACGGTAACGATCGCCCCATAAATCATCAGCTGTCGCAAGAACACGTCTCGATCAATCCCCTGCGCATTGGCCAGCACCAGGGCGCCGTTGGTGGAGAACGGACTGACGTCAACGATGGTGGAAGACACCGCCATGGCGGCAATGAACCCGATTGCATCCACCCCAGTCCCAGCCTGCAGGAATGGGACCGCGAGCGGAATCAGCGAGCCAAGCACCGCAGTCGACGAAGCAAAAGCCGACACCACAGCCCCCACAAAGCACAGCAGCAAGGCCGCCACCAGCGGCGAAGTCAGCCCGGCAACACTATGGCCCACAAAGGTGATCGTCCCCATCTTCTCCATCACGCCCACATAGGTGCTGACACCAACAATAAGCATGATCTCGGGCCACGACACCTGGCCGATGGCACGCTTTTGCACATTCGGCGCCATGATCGACAAGATCAGACCGATGGTGATGGCGGCAAAGCCGATATCGATCTTGTACAGCAGCGTGAGCACCGCCAGCGCTATCAGTCCAACGACGGTCGCGATCTGTTGCATGTTGACGGGAGCGCCAGTCAGTTCCAGCTGCGGCTTGTTCGTCGTGATGAGCCGCTCCTGCGTCACCATCTCCCCGTTACCCGGGTCGCCGGACTGCAGCTCGCGCGCCTGAGCCAGGTCTGGCACGCCGGCCGGGACCGGGAACTCCGAATCCGCCGAAGCACGCGGACGCCGCATCAGCGCCATGCCGCCGAACACGAAGAACAGAATCAGCGCTACGCCGAAGTTAACGCCCAGGCTGACAAACGCGGTCGTCAGCTCGCTCAGCGGCAGTCCGGCCTTCTGCACGATCTTGTTGGTGATGCCGCCGTAGATGCTGATCGGCGAGAAGCCGCCACCCTGCGCGCCATGGATCACCATCAGGCCCATCATGAGCGGGTTGATGCCGTACTTGGCGGCGAAGCCGAGGGCAATCGGCGCGATGATCGCCACCGCGGCCGGGCTGACCGCGCCCACGCCGGTCAAGAGAGCGGCAATGCCGAACATCACCCAGGGAATCGCCGCAATGTGGCCGCGCACGGCCCGCACCGCCAGCCGCACCAGCCAGTCGATGGTGCCGTTGTTCTGGGCCTGGGCGAACAGGAAGGTGATGCCGACCAGTGTCAGGAACAGTTCGGCGGGGAAGCCGGCCATGATGGCCTTGGTCTGCATCCCGGCGACCAAGGTGCCGACCAGGAAGGCGCCCACGAAGGCGATGACACCCATGTTAATGGGCAAAACAGTGGCGACGACGAACATCGCGACCAGGGCGTAAATCGATATCATGTGAGCGGACATGCTGTTCCTCCTCCTTCAGCGTCGGGCGGTGGTCGCCTTTTTAATATGACCAAGGTAAGCCCGAAGGAGTTGCGGATCAATTACGTGGACGAAGGGATGTTTACTCTGAAAGGAAACGACATCATGAATTCGGGGCGCGTGGGGCCGCGTCGTCGCGGCGGCCATACATCCGGCATTCGGCGGCCAGGGCCAGCAAGTTGGGATCGCGCTCGCGGCTGCGTGGCAGCAGCAACGTGATCTGTTGGTGGGAAACGTAGCGCTCGTCCAGTGGAATGAGCTCCATCCTGGCACTGAATTCGGCAACGCGGGCCGGCAGCAGGCTATATCCAAGTCCGCCGCTGACCAGGTTAATGAGGGAGAAAATGTCGCCGACCTGCATCGCCGATGCAGGCACGAAGCCGGCCTGGCGAAACGCGTGCTGGAAGCTGTCGGAAGTGACAAATCCCTTACCCAGTGTAATGAACTTCTCATTGCGCATCTGCTGCAGGTCGACCTTGCCGGCGCCCGCATACTTGGAGCCCAAAGGCGCGGCAAGGCGAATTTCATCCTCGAACATGGGAACCGAAACCAGCTCCTTGTTGTCGATTGGCGCCTGTAAACCAATCACAATTGCGTCGAGCTCGCCATCGTTCAGGTTGCGCAGCAATTGCTCGTTCGAGCCCAGCGTCAGGGCGATCTCCAATTCCGGCTTGCGAAATTTCAGGCCGATCAGCAACTGCGGGATGCAGCGCAAGGTCAGCGAATACAGCGAGCCGATTTTCAGGCGCGTGGCGTTGACCCCGGCCGCCTCGCGTACCTTGCGAATGCCTTCCGTGCATTCGTCCAAGGCACGCTGTGCATGCTCGGCGAAGGTGTGCGCAGCGGGCAGAGGGACCAGGTTGCGGCCTTCGCGCTTGAACAAGGGGCAGCGCAAGGCTTCTTCCAGGGAGTGTAGAGAGCGATGCACGCTGACCGTGCTCTGGTCCAGTTCGGTCGACACACGCGCCAGGCTGCCCAAGCGCATGAAGGCAAGAAACACTTCCATTTTCTTTAGCGTGATTTCTTCGTCGATCAGCATGGTGCTCTCCCTTGGCCGACTAATTGTAGCGGCGTTGCTTACTGTCAGAGTAAAGGAATCCGGAACCAGGTTGATTGAATCGGGCAGGCGATCGCAATAAGCTCGGTTGCACGATGGGTTCAACCATAAGGAGGAGGCGATGGAGTACGCAACGCAGGAAGCGCCAAGACGCTGGGATCTGAGACGGACCGAAAAGCATCGACGGCTGGCAGCCGTTGCCCACCTCTGCGACGGGCCGGTGCTGCGCAGCGACCGGATCGTCGAGGCCCTGGGGCAGCTGATCGCCAGCGGCGACCGGGTAGTTTTGGAAGGCAACAACCAGAAGCAGGCGGACTACCTTGCCCGTTCGCTGGTGCAGCTCGATCCCCAGCGCGTCAACGCCCTGCACATGATCATGCCCAGCGTGAGCCTTCCCGAACACCTGGACCTGTTCGAGCGCGGCATCGCCCGCAAGCTCGATTTCGCCTTTGCCGGCGCCCAGAGCCTGCGCATCTCGCAGTTCCTGCAGGATGGCGTGCTCGAAATCGGCGCCATCCACACCTACGTCGAACTGTATGCGCGCCTGTATGTGGACCTCACGCCCAACGTGGTGCTGGTGGCCGGCTATCTGGCGGACCGGCAGGGCAACCTGTACACCGGGCCTAGCACCGAAGACACGCCGACCCTGGTGGAGGCGGCCGCCTTCCGTGACGGTATCGTGATCGCCCAGGTCAATGGCATCGTCGACGATCCGGCCGATCTGCCGCGGGTCGATATCCCCGGCTCCTGGATCGACTTCGTGGTGCAGGCCGATAAGCCCTTCTACATCGAGCCGCTGTTCACCCGCGACCCGCGCCTGGTCAAGCCACTACACATCCTGATGGCGATGATGGCCATCCGCGGCGTGTACGAGCGCCACCAGGTGCAGTCGCTCAATCACGGCATCGGCTTCAATACCGCGGCCATTGAGCTGATCCTGCCAACCTACGGCGAGCGGCTCGGCCTGAAAGGCAAGATCTGCCGCAACTGGACCTTGAATCCCCATCCCACCCTGATACCCGCCATCGAAAGCGGCTGGGTCGAGAGCGTGCATTGCTTTGGCGCCGAACTGGGAATGGAAGCCTATACGGCAGCGCGGCCCGATATCTTCTTCACCGGGCGCGATGGCTCCATGCGCTCCAACCGCGCACTATGCCAACTGGCGGGGCAATACGCAGTCGATGTGTTCATCGGTTCGACCCTGCAGATGGATGGACTGGGCAACTCGTCGACCGTGACGCGCGGCCGCCTCACCGGTTTCGGCGGGGCGCCCAATATGGGCCATGACCCGGGCGGAAGGCGCCACGCAAGCCCGGCCTGGCTGGACCTGATCGAGACCGACGATCCGCTGGCACGCGGCAAAAAGCTGGTGGTGCAGATGGTCGAGACCTTCCAGGATGGCGGCCAGCCGTCGATCGTGGAGTCGCTCGATGCGGTCGCGGTGGGCAAGGCGAGCGGCATGCCGCTTGCCCCGGTCATGATCTACGGCGACGACGTGACGCATGTGCTGACCGAGGAGGGGATCGCCTATCTATACAAAGCGCGTTCGATCGAGGAGCGCAAGGCCATGCTGGCGGCGGTGGCCGGGGTGACGCCGGTCGGCTTGCGGCATGACCCGAAAGACACCGCGCGCATGCGGCGCGACGGCTTGATTGCCTTGCCCGAAGATATAGGAGTACACCGCGCCGAGGCCAACCGCTCGCTGCTTGCCGCCAAGAGTATCGGTGAGCTGGTCGAATGGTCGGATGGTCTCTACGATCCACCAGCCAAGTTCAGGAGCTCCTGATGACTTCCCTCCAATTACAGCAGCACGCCGGCGGCAATGCAGCATTGCATGACTGGCTGGCTGACACCGCGGTACAGGCCTTGATCGACGAGGCGACGCTGACACCCAAGCCCGGGCTGGTGGACATGCGCAGCAACGGCGCGCACACGGACCTGAACTGGATGCTGATGTGCCACTCGGCCCGCACCCTGCGCCCAGCCTTCCTGGCCATGGCGCAGGAAGGCCAGCGCAGCGTGGATGCGCAAGCGCTGCGCGAGCGGATCGGCGCGGCCGGGCGCGACGCGGAGCGCGCCATGATGCGCGCCACCCACGGGGTCAATACCCACCGCGGCGCGATCTGGGCGCTCGGATTGCTGGTCACCGCCGCGGCCCAGGACAGCACTGAGCTTGGCGCAGCGGCGGTGGCGCAGCGGGCGGCGGCGCTGGCCTTGCGGCACGACCCGCATGCGCCGGCGGCCACCGCCAACAAGGGGGCGCTGGCGTGCATGGCCTATGGGGTGGGCGGTGCCCGCGCCCAGGCACAGAACGGCTTTCCACTGGTGATCGATGCAGCCTTGCCCATCCTGGCGCAGTCGCGCCGGCGCGGCGACAGCGAAGATCAGGCCCAGCTGAACGCATTGCTGGCGATCATGGCGCGGCTGGACGACACCTGCCTGCTGTCGCGTGGAGGCCGGCAGGCGCTGGAAGCGGCGCAAACGGGCGCCATGCGCGTGCTGAACGCGGGCGGCGCGGCCGCCAAACGGGGCCGCCTGTCCTTGCGCGCACTGGAAGCCGAACTGCTGTCGCTGCGCGTATCGCCGGGGGGCGCCGCCGATTTGCTGGCAGCGGCCTTGCTGCTGGAGCGGATCGAACATCATTCACTTACCGTTCAGGGGAATCATCATGGAACAACTGCGGTTTGAGTTCGCGGCGGGCGCACCCGTCGCGCGCCGTGCGCTGACCGGCGTAGTCAGTTCGGGCGACCTGGAAGTTTTGCTGGAGCCGGGCAGCGGCGGCTGCACCACAGTATCGGTGCAGACCTCGGTCAACGGCTTCGGCCAGACTTGGCAGGCCTTGCTCGACAGGGTCTTCAGCGCCAATGTGCTGCCCGCCGCGCGCATCGAGATCCACGACAGCGGCGCCACGCCCGGCGTGGTCCGCATGCGCATCGAACAGGCATTCGAAGAAGCCGGGGAAGGGAGCCAGCCATGAAGATAGATCAGCTACTGGCGCGCGACAGCTTTATTGAAAAGGGCGCGCGCAGCCGCGCCAGGGCGCTGCTCGATCCGGGCAGCATGGTGGAACTGGTGGGGCCATTCGAGCGCATCACCTCGCCGTGGCTGGCAATGCAGCACCTGGTGGTGCAGGCAGATGACGGCGTTGTCGTGGCCAAGGGTACGCTGGCCGGCAGGCCAACGGTGGTGCTGGCAATCGAAGGCGCGTTCCAGGGCGGCAGCATGGGCGAGGTGGGCGGCGTCAAGATAGCCGGGGCGCTGGAACTGGCCGCGCAGGACAACCGCAAGGGCGTGCCGACCCAGGCCCTGATCCTGTTCGAGACCGGCGGGGTGCGGCTTCAGGAAGCCAATCTTGGCCTGGCGGCGATTGCCGAAATCCAGGCCGCGATCGTCGACCTGCGGCGCTACCGGCCCGTGATCGGTGTCAGCGCCGGCACGGTCGGCTGCTATGGCGGCATGTCGATTGCCGCCGGCCTGTGTTCGTATCTCGTGCTGACGGCGGAAGCGCGCCTTGGCCTCAATGGTCCGCAGGTGATCGAGCAGGAGGCAGGCGTGGCCGAATTCGATGCGCGCGACCGGCCCTTCATCTGGAGCCTGACTGGCGGCGCGCAGCGCCAGTTGACGCACCTGGCCGACGCCTGCGTGGAGGACGACACGGCCATCGTGCGCGCCACGCTGGCCGGCCTGTTCGAACAGGGTGTGCCGAAGCAGCATCGCAGCGCGCGCTACCGCGAGTTCCTGGCCAGCCTGGCCAAGGTCGATGCGGGAGCGAAAGCCACTGCACAGGATGTACGCACAATCTACGGGGAGGGCCTGGCATCATGAACGAGTCAAGCATTTCAAGCCGCGGAGCCACCTGGCTCAAGCTGCTCACCGGCGCCGTGCCACTCGCGCCAGGCTACTGCACCGCGCTGCAGGTCGCCGACGCCAGCCTGGCGGGGGAGCCGGCACGCTACATCGCCGTGGTGCCCGATCCCGACAACCGCTTCGCCCGCGCGCGCAACGGCGAAATCGGGCTGGTCGAAGGATGGGAGCTGGCACGCGCGGTGCACGAGGTCATTGAAGCCGACCGCAATCAGGCGTCCAAACGGCCGATCGTCGCGGTGATCGATGTCGCCAGCCAGGCCTATGGCCGCGCCGAGGAAGCCTACGGCATTCACCAGGCCCTTGCCGGCGCGGCCGGTGCGTATGCCGAAGCGCGCCTTGCCGGCCATCCGGTGATCGGCCTGATCGTCGGCAGTGCCATGTCCGGTGCGTTTCTCGCGCACGGCTACCAGGCCAACCGCCTCATCGCCCTGGACGATCCGCAAGTAATGGTGCATGCGATGGGCAAGGCCTCAGCCGCACGCATTACGATGCGTTCCGTCGAGGCACTGGAGACTTTGGCGGCCAGCGTGCCCCCGATGGCTTACGACATCCGCAACTACGCTTCGCTCGGCTTGCTTTGGCGGGTGCTGGCGCCCGATCAGGCCCTGGTGCGTCGGACGTTGGAGGATGCCTTGGCCGACATCCGCGCCAGCGGCGACACCGGCCTGACAGGGCGCATGGGTGGAGAGCACCGGGAGGCGTCGAGGAAAGTGCGGCAATTGCTGGAAGCGCAGTGGAATGCAAGCGCAAGCTGACATGCTCCGGCCGCACGACCTGTTGTGGCTCGCCCCCGGCGCAAGCCTGACGCTGGACGGACCGCAGCCGCCCTGGCTCATGCAGCACGCGCCATTGGTGGTGCGGCGCGAACGAACGCCGGATGGCCGCGTTCCGGTTGGTATGCGCGGCATGGCGCGCTCCGAGCGCTGCAAAGGGTATGTCGACTTAGGTGATGTGCAGCGTTGGGTGAGTCCGGAAATGCTGCTTGCGGACCGCCCGAAGGGCATCCCGGTACTTGCCGCATTGGCCGTGGTGGCGCCTGCAATGGACGCGACCGGGCTGGCGTGGGGACCGACCGGAGGCGTGGGCTTCTTCCTCGCTTGCGGCCTGCCGGTGCTGCGTCCGGACAGCGACCTGGACCTGTTGGTGCGCGCGCCGCAACCCTTATCGAATGCGCAGACGGCCGCCCTGGCCGCGCTGCAGGTCAACACGGCGTGCCGCATCGATATCCAGGTCGATACCGGCCATGGCGCATTCGCACTAGCCGAGTGGACCCGCAGCGCAGGCCGTGTGCTGCTCAAGACTGGCACCGGTCCTGTCATGACCGATGCACCCTGGAGGATCGCCGCATGAGCGTCTTGTATACATTCCCAGGG
>CAMLFK010000111.1 GCA_946479255.1 uncultured Oxalobacteraceae bacterium | reverse complement strand
AACCCGACCCAGTGCGAGGCGCTGACCATGCTGTGCTGCCAGGTGTTCGGCAACGACGTGGCCATCACCATGGGTGGCGCGTCGGGCAACTTCGAGCTGAACGTCTTCAAGCCGATGATCGCCCATAACTTTTTACAAAGCGCGCGCTTGCTGGCCGATGGCATGCGTTCTTTCGACGCGCATTGCGCCCACGGTATCGAACCCAACCGTGCACGCATCGGCGAGCTGATGGAACGCTCGCTCATGCTGGTGACAGCGCTGGCGCCGCATATCGGTTACGATCATGCTGCACAGATTGCCAAAAAGGCACAGCACGAAGGCACGACCTTGAAACAGGCGGCCCTGCAGCTGGGATTCGTCACTGAACAGCAATTTAACGACTGGATCGTCCCGCTCGACATGACGCGGCCGGGACTCTGAGACATTTGATTTATACACAAGCGAGAGGACAGCATGTCAGGTTACAGCATCAACATCGAGCAAAAGACACTGGAAGGCAATAACTTCCGCGAGGTTCTCTACACCACCAAGCGCAGCCAGCTGGTCATCATGACCTTGCAGCCAGGCGAAGAAATCGGCATGGAGCACCACACTGGCCATGACCAGTTCATCCGCGTGGAAGCAGGGGTTGGCGTGGCGATCCTCGATGGCGAAGAACACAAGCTGGAAGACGGCACCGCCGTGGTGATCCCGGCCGGCACCGAACACAATGTGATCAACAAGTCACGGACCGAGCCGATGCGTCTGTACACCTTGTACACCCCGCCCGAGCATCCGGACGGCATCGTGCACGCGACCAAGGCGGAAGCCGACGAGTACGAAAAGACCCATCACGAAGAGTAATCCGGCGAAGCAAGCATCAATGCTGGCTTAAAACCCGATGCTGTAGCGTGCGCCCATACCCACGCCTTGCGGTGCGCCTGGCGTGCCGTCGACGTAAGCGACGCCCGCGGCGCGGGTCGGCACAATGATGGCAAAGCCGAGCTGGTCGCCTTTGGCCAGCAGATGGCGCCTCGATAAACCAATGCTGATGGCCGCCGCGGCCGCCGGCTCAAGCTCATTCCCCGGCGTGGCGGCGTTGCGCACGCCGGACGTGCGCCCGAACGAGAGCATGCCCACCAGCGCCAGCGATGGCGTCAGCGAATAGCCCATGGAGACGGATGAAAAAGTGGTGCGGGTAGCCATGGCCCAAGGCGAATCGGGCTGGCTCTTGCCCAGCAGTGGATTGCCGTTACGCAGTGTGCCGACCTTGATGTTGGCAAAACCCCACTCCAGCTTTTGATCGAATTCCAGGCCGGCCTGCGAGCGCGCCGGCGCCGAGCCGCCGAAAGGAAGGCTGTGGCTCATGGCCGAGCGTCCCGACAACAGGCCAAGGCGCAGACGCCGCCCCTCCCCCATTGCCAGGGTCCAGCCGACTTTGCGCTCGTGCTGCAAGGCGCTTGGCAGCAAAACCACTGCCGGACGGGCTTGCTTGCCGGGAGCGGGTGCGGCATCACGCTCGCTCAGCGAGGCCGCAATGGCAGCCTGGGAAGCCAGGCCGAGTGTCAGTGCCAGGGAAATCTTGTTCATGATCAGACCCATCCAATACAGATCCAAGCTTACACCCGTATTCGCTCAAGAAATACTTATTTCCTGCGGCGAATTTAAAAACTGGCACAATTACGACAGCCGCCCTTGTCGCTCCTGTAAACTGCGCAATATGGACATGATTGAATGAATGCGAGGAAGACATGCAAAAACTGAGTTTCGAACTAGCTGGCGAATATGTTGAACTTAATCAACTACTTAAACTGGTCGGCCTGTGCGACAGCGGCGGCGCCGGCAAGGTGATGGTGGCCAGCGGCGCGGTCAAGGTCGACGGCCGCAAGGAGCTGCGCAAGACCGCCAAAATTCGCGCCGGGCAGATCGTCACCGTTGGCGATGTGCGGATCGACGTGGGCGGCGGCGTGACGGACGGCGCATAAATACGCCATCCGAAACATTTTACTTGCAATTGGGCAATAGTAAGCTAAGATTTAAGGCTGAGCAGGTGCACGTTTGACGCTGCTCCAGCACGATTCCTGCGTTGTCGTTATTATAAGAGTCGTGATCAACCCGGTTGAAAGTGGCAAGCCATGGATAGCCCCGAAGAGCAGCAGGCCCCGACGCAGGAACGGCTGATTGGCGACCTGCGCCAAGTGATTGAAAACGCAGAAGATTTACTGAAGAATACGGGCCACTACACCAGCGGCTTGTACCAGGGCGCCCGCGCCAAGCTGGAACAATCGCTGCTGACGGCCACCGAAGAACTGGCCCGGCTCGAAGACGCCCAGCTCGACCGCATGATTGAAGCCACCCAGGCCGCCTGGCTGGTGCATGGCGATACCGACGGCGAAGCCCGTATCCTGCGCGCTTTTCGCTAGGCCGCCCCGTCGTCGCACAGGGCGCGGCAGCTGAGCCACAGCGCCAGCTGCGCGCCGACGTCGAAGTGTTCATCCTTTTCAAAGGCGGCGTCCAGCGCCTCCCCCATCGTTCCACCATCGGCCAGACATGCCAATGCCGCCGCTCCCGCCGCATCGAGCCGATGCAATTGCACGCTGAACACCGGCCGGGCGACCAGGCCATACGAGGGCTCGGCCATCGACCGCGGAAACGGCGGCGCGTCGTTCCCTTGATGCGCCAGCCATAGCGGCACCACCGCCCACCCGGAGCTAAACACGGCACAGGCGGGATGCAAGTGAAAGCGCGCCGCCTCGAACGCCTCCGGCGCCATGGTTTGCAAGATGCCGGCATCCACCGACTGCGCATCGGGGGCGTAGTAGGCGCGGTGCAGCAGCCATTCAAGACGCGCCATGTCGGGCAGGTACGGCAATTCGGCCACATGCGGGAAGTCTTGCAGGAAGCCGGCAAATGCGGCGCCGAAGCGATTCAGGTCAGGGTTATCGGATGGATGCGCCATGCCATAGGCCCGCGCCAGCGCGCTGAAGAACTCCTCGCCCACCAACTGGCGTACCACCGGGAAGGCGCTTGAAAGCACTTTGTCCCAGCTGACCGTCAGGTTGCCGCGATACAGGCTGAATCGTTCGGCCTGCGGGGCGTCCTTGAAGTGGCTCAATACCTCGGCTTCCTCGCCAGGCGCAAACAGCGCGGCGGCGAAACGGTCCTGCACCGGCGACAGGTCCGCCGGGCTGGCGCTGCCGGCCGCCTCCCTGACCGGTTCAGGCGCGTCCATCACCGGGAAGGCGGCGGCCAGCGTATCGGCCTTCCACGCTTCGCCCAGCAGCACTTCAAGCGCGGGGATGTCGGTGTCCCACTCGATCAAAGTGGGCAGCCGGCCAAAGCGTTTGAGCGCCGCCTTGTACAAATCCCACACCGGCGCGGCGACGGCGGTGCCGTGATGGTCGACCACCGCATGCTCGGTTTTCAGGTGTCCGGCCAGATGAATCTCGCCAACCGTGCCCGGCGCCAGCGCGGCGATCGCTGCCAGCGCGTCTTCGCCGTGGTTGCACTGGTTGACGTACAGGTTGTTCACGTCCAGCAGCAGCGAGCAGCCGGTGCGGCGCGCCAGCGCGGCCAGGAACTCGGCCTCGCTCATGGCATCGTCACGGTAGCGCAGGTAGGTCGAGACGTTCTCGATCAGGATGGGACGGCGCAGCGCGTCCTGCACCTGCCCGACCCGCTCGCACAGCAGCGCCAGCGCCCCCTCGGACAGCGGCAGTGGCAGCAGGTCGTTGAGCTGGCGGTCATGCACCGCGGCCCAACTCAGGTGTTCAGAAACGAGAAAGGGTTCGACCGCCTCGACCAGCTGGCGCACCCGCTCCAGGTGAGCGGGCGAAAAGCCGCGCGCCGAACCCAGGCCCAGGCCGACGCCGTGCAGGCTGAATGGGTAGTCGCGGCGCAGTTCGGACAGCACGTGCCAATCCCAGCCCGCGCGGTCGAGAAAGTTTTCGGTATGGATTTCGAGCCAGCCGACCTGCGGCCGCTGCTCCAGGAACTGACGGTAATGCGGGGCTCGCAGGCCAATGCCTGCGCGATGGGTGCGTGGTGACGCCATGACCCCGTTGTCGTTGCGCGTTGTTTTACGTTTACTTCGCTGGCGGGGTCAGCTTGCCGCCGGCCTTTTCGCAGGTACCCTTGGCGACATGCTTCCACTCGTCCGGAGCCTTGTCGGTCTTGGCCTGGCCGGCGCAACCGTGGGCCGAGGTGCCGCAGTCGTTCTGGCCAGCCTTGGCGATGCCGTAGCACTTTTCCTTGTCGCCCTTGGCAGGCGCGTCCGGGTTGGCGCTGGCGGTGGCGCACACGGCGGCGAGTGCGGCGGCGATCAGGGCTTGACGTTGATTCATGGTGCAGTCTCCGTAATGGGAATGGTGAATCCCAATTGTAGACTGCCGGACGCGCACGCTGGGCGCGGTCGTGAAAAAATCTGTAACAGCAGGCTTATGCCGTCGTATTGATATTCTTGCCAAGATGCGAAGGCAGGTTTTGCGGTGTGGGCACCGCCTTGATCCCCTCGATCAGCTGGGCGGCCGTGGAGCTTTCGATCTGCTGCGCTTTTTTGAGGATAGCGATATCGACTTCCTGACGCGTCCCCGTCTCTGCAATGCTGGTGGCCAGTTTGGCAATCCCTGAAACATCCATGACGGTCTCCGTAATTAGGGGTATCACCCCGATTACGGAAGGTTTTCCAGAAACTTTAGGCCAACTTCGCAAAAAACTTTTGCAGCATCCAGTCCAGCACCCCTTCCGGCGTGTTCAGGTCCAGCCATTCGGTGCCGGCATCGACCCCGGCCGGGCGCGCCACGTCGGACGCCACCGCCACGATGTGCGCATCGTTCGGGTACAGCGCCGGCTGCCCCAGCGAGGGCCGGTGCACTTCCAGCTTGGGGATTGGCTCCCATTTGTAGCCTTCGACCAGGGTCAGGTCGGCCGGGGCCAGCCGCGCCAGGTGGTCGAGCAGCGACGGCTCGGCCGCCCCGCGCAGTTCGCGCATGATGGCGGTGCGGTACGGCGAGGCGATCATCACTTCGGCCGCGCCGGCCATACGCAGGCGCGCGCTGTCTTTGTGGGGCGGTTCGAGCAGGATGTCGTGGTGGCTGTGCTTGACGATGTTCACGCGCAGCCCGCGTGCCGCCAGCTGGGTGACCAGGTATTCGAGCAGCGTGGTCTTGCCGCTGCCGGACCAGCCCACCACGCCCAGGATGTTGTGCATGCTCGGCCTTTCCGCCGTTATTGTGAGATCGCCATTATACAAAGTGCAAAGCGCTCAATAAGCCACCCGGTAGCGATAGCCGCGGTAGTTCAGCACCGCCGCCTTGGGCAGCAGCTTTTCCAGCGTCAGTCCGGGCGCCACCTCCTCGCCCTCGCGGCGCAGCACCTTGTCGACCAACAGCAGCCGGTCGGCTGGATTCTTTGAGTAGATATAGCCACCGATGGCGACCTGCGGCAGCTCGCGCGTGATCGCTTCGGGCAGGTCGCGCAGGAAGGGATAGCTTTCTTCAAGCGCCGGTGTGGGTGGTGGTGGTGGCGGTGACGCCGCCACCACCGGCGGGGGTGCTGGCTTTGCCGGTGCTGGTGCCGACGCCGCTACAAGCGGCGGCGCTGCCACGTGCGCAGGCGCGGGCGCCGCGGTGAACACGGCCGCCGAAGGCGGCGCGGCGGGCACAGGCGCCGCAGCCACTACGGCGCTCTGCGGCACGGTGCGCTGCGTGGCCGGCCACTTGAGGTAAGCGAAAACCGCCGCCCCCGCCCCAAGCACGCTCAAGGCAGCCCACAGAGCCATGCGGCTGCGGCGCGCATCGCGGGTCGATGCGCCCGCTACCTGCGGCACATGCACCGACGGCGCAGTGCCCAGCTGGCGCTCGGCTTCCGCCTTCTTCAAGGCTTCGAGAATGTACGACATTTATTTACTCCCTGCCGCCAGCAGGCGCGGTTCGGTGACGCCGGATAGCTGGTTCAGGCGCATGAAGGTGCGCGGGCCAGCCACGCCATCGGCTTTCAATCGCTGGCCGGCCTGAAAGCTGCGCAGGCGTTCCTGCATGGCGCCGTCCAGGCTCTGGCCCGCGGCCGGCGCCACCCCGCCTTCGATCTGCGCGAGGCGGGTGGCGATCCAGTCGACTTCCGGCCCGCGCGCGCCGGCCGGCACCTGCTCGCGGAAGGTGCGCGGCATGTTCCAGAAGGTGGTGTAAGCGCCGTCGAAACGGGTGGCCAGCAGCGCCACCGGCAGCGTTTGCGTCTTGCCGCCTGCACGCAGGGTAACCGTGTCCGCATCCATGCCGACCAGCAGCGCATAACCTGTGGCGGCGCCTTCGTGCAAGGTCAGGATGGCCGGCCGGTCCAACAAGCGCAGTTCGTACAGCCCGCCCCTGCCCTGGTGGCAGCGCAGGTTGGCTTTGAGCGCCTCGGTGCAGGCCTCGCCTTCGCCCAGTTGCTCGTTCCACAGGCCGGCCAGTTCGCGCAGCGCATCCTGCTCGGCCGCCAGTGCCAGCGGGGAGCTCGGTTTTACCGCCGGTTTCAAAGGCGCCGGCGCGGCGGCGGTCAGCCGGACCGGCGGCGCGGAATCGGGCATCATGCGCCAGGCCGCGGCGGCGCTCAAGGCCACGCCGGCCAGCACTGCCGCCACCGGCCATTGCGCAAAGCGCTTCTGCCCGGGTGCTTCGAATACTTCGCCTGCGGCCTGTTTGAGGATGGCGCGCGTGACTTCGCGGCTGCCTTCCACGTACGCGCCCAGCAAGGCGCGGTCGCACAGCAGGTTGATGCGGCGCGGGACGCCGCCGGTAAGCCGGTGGATCAGGCCATTGAGCCGCGCAGGAAACGGCGTGGCACCAAGCACACCGGCCACCGCCATGCGGTGCGCGATGTAGTTGCCAGTTTCCGATTCCGACAAGGAGCCCAGGTGATAGCGGGCGATCACGCGTTGCGCCAGCTGTTCGAGTTCGGGCCGGGCCAGCATGCCGCGCAACTCCGGCTGGCCGATCAGGATGATCTGCAGCAGCTTGCGCTGGCTGGTTTCCAGGTTGGTCAGGAGGCGCAGTTGTTCCAGCACGCCGGCCGACAGGTTCTGGGCTTCGTCGATCACCAGCACATTATTGAGTCCCTGCGCGTGGCTCTCCAGCAGGTAGCCGTTGATGGCGTCGACGTAGCCCTTCACGCCATCGGAAGCCGGCGGCGGCGCGATGCGGAACTCTTCGCACACCGACAGCAGCAGTTCCGGCACCGTCAGCTTGGGATTGAAGATGTAGGCCAGCCGGCAGGTGGCCGGGATCTGCTCGATGAAGCAGCGGCACACGGTGGTCTTGCCGGCGCCGATTTCGCCGGTCAGCAGCACGAAGCCGCCGCCGCTGCCGACCCCGAACAGCAGGTGTGCCAGCGCCTCGCGATGGCGCTCGCTCATGAAGAGGTAACGTGGATCGGGCGCGATCGAAAACGGCGCCTGCTTCAGGCTAAAGTATTTCTCGTACATCGTGGATTCCCGACGCTAACGGATGACCGGCAGCTGCTTGTATCTGGCGCAGAAGATTTTGGACTTGGTCTTGAAATAGACGATTTTACTGCCGGGCGCCGATTCGCGCACCGGCGCGGCGGAGCGATCCATAGGCAGATGGCGCACGCCAACGGCGGCGCGGATGGCTTCATCGAGTTTGTCGGGCGCCGAATCGGCCACGGCGCCGACGAATACCACGTCGCTGCTGTCGTCGCTGATGAGGATATCGCTGACCGCGGTGCCCCACAGGGTGGCGTCGGCCTTGTACCAGAAGGCCCCGCCCTCGTGCTTGTACGAAGGGCCGAAGGCTTCGCTCAGGTAGGACTGGAAGTAGCGGTTATCGAGGTGGCTGCGGCACAGCAGCGCGCTGCCGATCACCGGCGAAAGGGTCGAGGGCGCGGCGCCAAGGGAGCCATGCGCCAGCCAGCATGCGGCCACAATACTGGCGCGCCAGGCTGGCCCGGTCGGCAGGGACGAGAACATGGCGCGGCGGCTGTCGGGTGCGAGTGAGCTGGAAAGTGAGCTGGATTTACTTGCGCGCGCGCTCTTCCTTCTTGACCTTCTTGGCTTCTTTCTTTTCCTTGACGGTCTTGGCCGGTTCTTTCTTCGACTCTTTCTTGCTGTCTTGCGCTTTACTCATGACCGGCTCCTTGTGCTTTACAACTTTGACATCCAGTTTCGGTTAGCGGCGATCTGCGCCTTGGCCGATGCCGGCAACGCTTCGTAACAACCCGGATACTGCTTCAGGTTGCTCTCGCGGACCTCTTTTTGCTGGCCATTGATAACAAAAACATAAACGGTGGCACCTTCCATGTTCTTGCGCGTGCCCATGTAGCGAATCATTCTTTTTCCCCTGGCGGATTATGACTGAACGATGTAAACCCCATCCACGTCTCCTGTTTCGGCACATTATCGCATTTGATAAAGGACTTTCGTGCAAATCATGTTCGATAAGCAGCGAAAAAATTGCCACCTTCCACCAAAGGACGAAAAAAAGCCCGCACGGAGCGGGCTTTCGAGATGAGCAGTTACTACTCGTGAAACTTGTTGTTCTTGTCCGACTGATCCCGACGTTTTATTTTTAGTTCAGGGATCACAAAGTTCCGAATTGAAATATATCATATTGTTCACAGCCCTTAGGATAATTGTCATCCTTCAATGATTGATTGTGGCGAGAAAGAAACGCTACGCTGAATTCAGCCACGGGTCGCTGTCCGGTTCGGAGAACTGCGCGGTCAGAAAGTCGATGAAGGAGCGCAGCCGCGCCGAAGTGCATGCTGAAGCGGTCGAGCCCGTGAAGAAGCACTAGACCGCGCTGGCTATCCAGCTGGAACAGTACAAGAACTAAGCGCCAGCCTTTCGCCGCGCCTTTTGCCATTCGTCGGCACAATGCGCAGCCTGCCCCGCGCTTTCGTGCGTACATCGCGCGAGACGCGCGGCGCGCCCGGGTTTGTCATATTGTTCAGGCTCCCGCGACCGATCCTGAGGACACCATGACAAGCAAGAACATCACCTATCCTGCCCTTGCACTGCTGGCTGCGGCTGCCGCCGCGACAGCGCTCGCCGCCCCCGTCACGCAGCAGCGCAGCATGGCGGCCTTCAGCGCCATCGACATCAGCGGCCCGTACGAGGTCGTGGTGCGCGCCCAAGGCGCCCAATCGGTCAGCCTCTCCGGCGAGCAGAAAGACCTGGCCGATGTGGACACCGTCATGCGCGGCACGACCCTGGTGATCAAGCCCAAAACCCAGCGCAATCCCCTGTTCAACGTGGGCAAGGAACGTGTGACCGTCACGATCCAGGCGCCGGCCCTGACGAGCGTGCGTTCCGGAATCACCGGCGACATGCGCATCGATCAGCTGGCGGCCCAGCGCTTTGAACTCAATGCCGACGGTCCCGGCGACATCATGGTGACTGGCAAGGTGCGCGACCTGGTCACGGCCAGCAGCGGGCCGGGCGACATCAACCTCCGCCAGCTCAAGGCCACCAATGTGAACCTGGTCATGGATGGGCCGGGCGACGTCGACATGGGCGCGGTCGGCGGCGACCTCACCTTGAAACTCAACGGTCCTGGCGACCTGAAAGTCGAAGCCCTGGCCGGCGGCAAGGTTGATGTCCGCATGCATGGTCCGGGCGATGCGCGCCTGGCCGGCAGCAGCCGTGAACTGCGGCTGGAAATGCACGGTCCCGGCGACTTCGAGGGCTGCGGCCTGGCGGTGCAAAACGTGTCGGCCGTGCTGCGCGGCCCTGGCGACGGCTGCGTCGGCGGCAGTATCAAGCAATTTAACGTGGAGTCCCACGGCCCCGGCAACTTCAAGGTCAAAGGCTTGCAGGCACCCACCGCGCGCGTGTCGATGCACGGCCCCGGCAACGTCGAGCTGGCCGGCAGCGTCGGCCACTTGAGCGCCCAGGTGCACGGCCCTGGCGACCTCAAAGGCGAAGCGCTGACCTGCGCCCGCGCCGAGGTCGGCGTGAGCGGACCGGGCAATGCCGAAGTGCGCGTCAAGGACCCCAACAGCGGCGCGGTGCGCCTGGCAAACTTCGACCACAAGGGCATGCACACCCGCTGAGCTGGCGGCGCTTTCCTGTATAGTCCGCCTGCAGTTCGCCAGCGATTCCTCACTTCCCTTTAAAATAGAGGGATGATCGACTATTTCATCGGCGTGGATGGCGGCGGCACCGGCACCCGCGCCCGCCTTGCAAGGCCCGACGGCACGCTCCTCGCCCAAGCCGACGCGGGCCCCTCGGGCCTGGCCCTCGGCATTCCCCAGGCGTGGGCCGCCGTGTGCGCTGCCATCGCCAAAGCCTTTGTCCTGGCCAAGCTGCCGCCGGCCGACCCGAGCCGCTGCGCGATCGGGCTCGGCCTGGCCGGCGTGCACAATCAGCAATGGGCCACGCAGTTCGCCGCGGCCGATCCCGGCTTCGCCGCACTGGTGCTCGACACCGACGCCTACACCACTTTGCTCGGAGCCCACGACGGCCAGCCCGGCGTCATCGTCGCCATCGGCACCGGCAGCGTCGCCATGGCGCTGCTGCCCGACGGCAGCCTGCGCGAAGTCGGCGGCTGGGGTTTTCCCTCCGGTGACGAAGCCAGCGGCGCCTGGATCGGCCTGCGCGCCATGAACTACCTCGAACAAGTCATCGACGGACGCCGCCCGGCCAGCCCGTTCGCCCAGGCGCTCAGCGTGGCCTGTGGCGAAGGGCGCGCCGGCATCCAGCTGTGGCTGGGCCAGGCCAACCAGACCAGCTTCGCCAGCCTGGCGCCGATCGTGGTCACCCATGGGCAGTCCGATCCCGAGGCGCACGCCATTCTCGAACAGGCCGGCGTCGAAGTGGCACGCATGGCGCACGCGCTCGACGCCGCCGGCACGCTGCCGCTGGCGCTGTCCGGCGGCCTTGGCGCGCCCCTGCGCGGCTATCTGCCTCCGGACCTGGTAGCGCGCGCCATTGCGCCCCGAGGCGACTCCGCCAGCGGCGCCCTGCGCATGATCGCCCGGCAGCTGCAATCACCGGCATCAATAGAGGAAGCCGCATCATGACTCACACAATCGAAGGCAATATCCTCACCCCGTCCGGCTGGTTCGACGGCACGCTTGCTTTCGACACCCGCATCGGCCCGCTCGACGGCGTGGCCACCGACCCTGGCGCCAATGAGGGCGACTACATCATCCCCGGCTTCATCGACCTGCACGTGCACGGCGCCGGCGGCATGGACATCATGCAGGCCGGGGACGCGCCGCATGTGGTCGCGGCCGCGCACGCCCGCCATGGCACCACCAGCCTGCTGGCCACCACCATGACCTCCCCGCCCGAGGACATCAACGCCGCACTGAAAGCCATCGGCGCGGCCTGCCTTGCGCGCCGTCCGGGCGGCGCCCACATCCTCGGCGTGCACCTGGAAGGCCCGTACATCAACGCCGCCAAGCTCGGCGCGCAGCCCGACTACGCGCGCCAGGCCACCCTGGCCGAAGTACAGGAACTGGGCAAGCACGCGCCCCTGCGCCTGATCACGGTGGCGCCGGAACTGCCCGGCCACCTGGAACTGGTGCGCGCCCTGACCGGTTCCGGCATCCGTGTGCAGATCGGCCATTCGCTCGGCACCTACGAGGACGGCGTGGCCGCGCTGGCGCATGGCGCGTCCGGCTTTACCCATCTGTTTAACGCCATGACCGGCCTGCACCACCGCGAACCGGGCATGGCCGGCGCGGCGCTGGCGCACGCCGACTACGCCGAGCTGATTCCCGACCTGCTGCATGTGCACCCGGGCGCCATCAAGGTCGCGCTGCGCGCCATTCCGCACCTGTACTGCGTGACCGATTCCACTTCCGCCACCGGCATGCCGGACGGCGAGTACATGCTGGGCCGCCAGCGCGTGCACAAGTGCATGGGCGGGGTACGCCTGGCCGACGGCACCCTGGCCGGCAGCACGCTGACCATGGACCAGGCGCTGCGCAACCTGGTGGGCCTTGGCCTGAACCTGGCCGATGCCTCCAAACGCGTATCGACGTATGCGGCCAACTACCTGGGCGAGACCGAACGCGGACGCATTCTGCCGGGCTGCTTCGCCGACCTGGTGGTGCTCGACCGCCAGCTCAATATCAAAGCTGTATACATCCAGGGGGAGCGCGTATGACGTCGCAAATGCTGAAGGAAGCGCTGTCGGCCGGCGATTGCGTCGCGCGCCAGCTGCTTGAGGACGGCGAACGCTACGAGGAGCTGGGCCGCAAACTGCGCAGCACGCCATTCCAGACCGCGCTGACGGTCGCGCGCGGCAGTTCGGACCACGCCGCCGGCTACTGCGCCTACCTGATCATGGTGCGCATGGGGCGCATCGTGGCATCCCTGCCGATGTCGCTGGTGACCTTGCACAAGTCGCCGCTGGTCACACGCGGCACGCTGACGATTGCCATCTCACAATCGGGCCAGAGTCCGGACGTGGTGCAGCCGATCCGCTACTTCCGCGGCGGCGGCGCCACCAGCGTGGCGCTGGTCAACGACATCGATTCGCCCTTGGCCCACGCGGCCGAATGGGCCATGCCGCTGCACGCCGGCGAAGAAAAGAGCGTGGCCGCCACCAAGAGCTTCATCGCCAGCCTGGTGGCCGGCGCGCGCATGGTGGCGCACTGGCAGCGCGACCATGAACTGATCGACGGCCTGGCCGCCCTGCCCGAGGCGCTGCGCGCCGCGTCTACGGTGGACTGGTCGCTCGCGGTGGAAGTACTCAAGCCGGCGCGTAACATCATGGTGGTCGGGCGCGGCATCGGCTTTCCGATCGCGCTTGAAGCGGCCCTGAAACTCAAGGAGACGTCAAGCCTGCAGGCTGAAGCCTTCAGTGGCGCCGAGATCAAGCACGGACCGATGGCGCTGATCGAAGACGGTTATCCGCTGCTGATCTTCGCCACCCGCGGTCCGACCCAGGAAGGCCTGATCCACCTGGCCGAAGACATGCGCGCGCGCGGCGCCCGCGTGCTGCTGGCCGCGCCCGAAGACGTGGCCAGCCGCGACCTCACGCTGCCGACCGCCAGCACACCCGACCTCGACCCGATCGTCGCCATCCAGGCCTTCTATGTCATGGCCGCGCAGCTGTCCAAGGCGCGCGGCATGGACCCGGACCGGCCGCGCCACCTGAGCAAAGTCACCAGGACGAATTGATGACCGAGTTTGAGCAACAGCGCCGCCTGGCCGGCCAGCTGATCATGATCCGCTTTCCCGGCACCGAACTCGATGCCGCGACCGCCGCCTTTTTGCGCGAGAACCAGGTGCGCGGCGTCTGCCTGTTCCGCCAGAACATGGTCGACGCCGCCCAGTTGAGCCGCCTGACTTCCGACCTGCGCGCGGTGATGGGCCCACAGGCGCTGATTGCGCTCGACCAGGAAGGCGGCGCCGTAGTGCGCTCGACCTGGGTGCCGGCGCCGCCGTCGGCGATGGCGCTGGGCGCGGCCGACGACACCCTGCTTGCGCGCGAAGTCGGCGCGGCGGTCGCCCGTGCGGTCAAGGCACTGGGTTTCAACTGGAACTTCGCCCCGGTGCTGGACCTGAACAACAACCCGCACAATCCGGTGATTGCCGAACGCAGCTTCGGCGCCGATCCGCAGCGCGCCACCGAGCTGGCGCTGGCCTGGATGGCCGGCAGCGAGTCCGAAGGCGTGGCCTGCTGCGTCAAGCACTTCCCCGGCCATGGCGATACCCACGTCGACTCGCACCGCGCCCTGCCGACCGTCGACAAGCCGCTGGCCGAACTGGAAGCCTTCGAATTCAAGCCCTTCCGCATGGCCGGCCCGCACGCGCCCGCGCTGATGACCGCGCACATCGTCTATCCGGCGCTGGACAACCAATACCCGGCCACCATGTCGCGCCGCATCCTGCACGAACTGCTGCGCGAAGAGTGGGGCTACGACGGCGTGATCATCACCGACGGCATGGACATGCACGCCATCGCCGACCGCTATGGCGTTGGCCAGGCGGCGGTGCTGGCGCTGGCCGCCGGCGCCGACATGGTGATGGCGCTCGGCACACCCGACACCCAGCAGGACACGGTCGGCGCGATCGCCGCCGCGATTGCCGACGGCAGCCTGACCATGGCGCAGGTCGACGAACGCCTGGCGCGGCTTGGCCGCCTGGCCGCCTGCTATCCGTGCACACCGCGCGACTATATGAGCGAAGCGGTGGACCGCCAGTTGATGGCGCAGGCCTGGCGGCGCGCCCTGACCGCGCGCGGCGCCCCGCAGCGCCCGCCCAGCGGCGCCGGGGTGCGGCTGGTGGCGCGCCAGGACGTGGTCAGCGACGGCGTGTCCGAAGCCGGTGTGCCGGCCGGCGTGATTGCCGCCACGCTGGCGCGTCAATACGATGTCGAGCTGGTGACCTATCAGGATGCCGACAGCTTCGACTGGAGCGCCCTGCCGGCCGACGGCCGCTTTAACATCCTGGCATCGACCTCGCGCAAGCGCTATGGCGAGCATGCGCGCGCCACCTGGAAGCCGGACCTGCACCTGGCCTTGTGGAACCCCTACCAGGCGCTCGACATCGACGCCCCAGCCCTGATCACCTACGGTTTTGCCGGCCCCGCGCTCGATGCCGTGGCGGCATGGCTGGACGGATCGCTGGAAGCCGAAGGCCGCGCGCCGGTGGACGGTTTCGCCTGAGGCGAAGCTGGCCGCTCAGGTATTCCGCACGGAAATGCCGATGCCATACTAGAGTTTATGTGACAATATGCGCTTCGCAAAAAAAAGCCCGCGCCGCGCGGACTGCTTTTTCCGAAGCACATGTCCACTGTTCGGCGGGGTCAAACGTTACTGCTGTGGTTCCCCGTCTTTATGTCATCGATTGAAGGATTTCTATGTCCCAGTTCCGTCTTGCTCGTATCAGCCTGCTGTTGGCCGCCATTGGCCTGAATGCCGCGCCCGCCCTGATGACCAGTGCGCACGCCCAAGCCGCCGCGCCGGCTGCGGACGCGTCCAAGGATGTGGTCCGTCCAGACATGGTGAAGCTGATCGAGACCAAGGTCATCACCGAACTGATGACGAACAAAAAGTACGACGAAGTGCAGACCCGCCTGACCCAGGCCGAAGCCATGCCGAACGTCACACCGTATGAAGCCTACGTCCTGAACCGCATCAAAGCCACG
>CAMLFK010000110.1 GCA_946479255.1 uncultured Oxalobacteraceae bacterium | reverse complement strand
ACCTGCTCAAATTCGTCACGCGCAGCGTGGTCCACTACCAGACCATCGTCGAGGATGTGCTCGAGCGCAGCGTCAACATCGAGAAGTATTTCAGCTACATCGTGATCAAGTCGCCTTTCATCAAGAGCCACGTGCCGATCGAGAAGCTGTTCGCGCCCAGCGAGTAAGGGCGCCGCACAAGATGCCAAACAGGCGAGAAAAACGCAATTTCTGTCGATTTTTCCGCCGCACGACACACACTCCCGCTGAAGAATCGGGCCTAAGATAAGACAGCGTTGCACCCGCTACCGGCGTCACAGGTGACGGACACCTAATTATCTTTAAGGATCGGATCTTCATGATGAAGCAATCATTCAATATCGCCGTCATCGCGGGCGACGGCATCGGCAAGGAAGTGATGCCCGAGGGCCTGCGCGTACTCGAAACAGCCGCCAGGCGCTTCGACATTCAACTCAATTTCACCCATATCGAATGGGCCAGCTGCGACTACTACGCGGCCCACGGCAAGATGATGCCGGACGACTGGAAGGCGCGGCTGGCCGGCATGGACGCGATCTACTTCGGCGCGGCCGGCTGGCCCGATACCGTGCCTGACCATATTTCGCTGTGGGGCTCCCTGCTCAAGTTCCGCCGCGAGTTCGACCAGTACATCAACCTGCGCCCGGCGCGCCTGTTCGACGGTGTGCCCTGCCCGCTGGCCGACCGCAAGCCGGGCGACATCGATTTTCTGATCGTGCGCGAAAACACCGAGGGCGAGTATTCCTCGGTCGGCGGCATCATGTACGAGGGCACCGAGCGCGAGGTGGTGATGCAGGAATCGGTGTTCTCCCGGCACGGCACCGACCGTGTGCTCAAATATGCCTTCGAACTGGCGCGCCAGCGCGAACGCAAGCACGTGACGGTGGCGACCAAGAGCAACGGCATTGCCATCAGCATGCCGTGGTGGGATGGGCGCGCCGCCGAGATGGCATCGAACTATCCGGACATCAAATGGGACAAGCAGCACATCGACATCCTGTCGGCCCGCTTCGTGCTGCAGCCGCAGCGCTTCGACGTGGTGGTCGCCTCCAACCTGTTCGGCGACATCCTGTCCGATCTCGGGCCGGCCTGCACAGGCACGCTTGGCATCGCGCCGTCGGCCAACCTCAATCCCGAGCGCAGCTTCCCCTCGCTGTTCGAACCGGTGCATGGTTCGGCGCCTGACATCTATGGCAAGAACATCGCCAATCCGATCGGCATGATCTGGTCCGGCGCCATGATGCTCGACTTCCTCGACCGCGACGGCGGCGCCGGCCGCAAGGCGCACGACGCCATCCTCAAAGCCATTGAGCAGGTACTGCGCGATGGCCCGCACACGGGCGACCTGGGCGGCACCGCCTCGACCACCGAGATCGGCATGGCAATCGCCGCCGCGGTGGAAAACAACGACTGAACATTTTAAGGACTAGATCATGAATTTGACGCTGACCCGTTCCGACCTGCTCAAGCAGCAGAATTTCATCGATGGAGAATGGCGCGACAGCAGCAGCGGCTTGCGCCATGAAGTCGCAGATCCGGCCACCGGCGCCGCCTTCGCCAGTGTGCCCGACAGCTGCGCGGCCGACGCGCAGCTGGCGACCGACGCCGCCCAGGCCGCGTTCGAGGGCTGGCGTGCGCGTTCCGTTCGCGAGCGCGCCCGCCTGCTCAGGCGCTGGCATGCGCTAATCCTGGAGAACACCGAAGACCTCGCGAAAATTATCTCGCGCGAGCAGGGTAAGCCCCTGGCCGAAGCGCGCGGCGAAGTCGGCTACGGCGCCTCGTATGTGGAATGGTTCGCCGAGGAAGCCACCAGGTCATACGGCGACATCATCCCCGACCAGCGCGGCGGCAGGAAGCTGATGGCGACCAAGGAGCCGGTCGGCGTCATCTGCGCGATCACTCCGTGGAACTTCCCGCTGGCGATGATCGCCCGTAAGATCGCTCCGGCGCTGGCCGCCGGCTGCACCGTGGTCGCCAAGCCGGCCGAAGACACGCCACTGACGGCGCTGGCACTGGTCCGTCTGGCCCAGGAGGCCGGCATTCCGCCGGGCGTGCTCAATATCGTGACGGCGTCGCGCGAGAAAGTGAAGGACGTGGTCGACGCATGGCTGGCCGATCCGCGGGTGCGCAAGCTTACCTTCACGGGATCGACCGCCGTGGGCAAGCACCTGGCGCGCGAATCGGCCGGCACGCTCAAGCGGCTCTCGCTCGAACTGGGCGGGAATGCGCCGTTCATCGTGTTCGACGATGCCGACCTGGACGCCGCGGTCGATGGCCTGATGGCGGCCAAGTTCCGCAACGCCGGGCAAACCTGCGTGTCGCCCAACCGGGTCTATGTGCAGCACGCCGTCTACGAAAAGTTCGCCGAGAAGCTGGTGGCAAGAGTGGAAGCGCTGCGCGTCGGCCCGGCCACCCGGGAGGAGTCGCAGATCGGCCCGGTGATCAATGCGCGCGCCGTCGACAAAATCGAAAGCCATGTGCAGGACGCGCTGGCACACGGCGCACGCCTCTTGGCGGGCGGGCGGCGCGTGCGCAACGAGGTCGCCGACGGCCCGCACTACTTCGCGCCCACGGTGCTCGGCAATGCGACAGGCGCCATGGCGCTGGCGAGCGAAGAGACCTTCGGCCCGGTGGTGGCCTTGTTCCGCTTCCAGGACGAAGCCGAAGCCGTGCGCCTGGCCAACGACACACCGTTCGGCCTGGCCAGCTATTTCTACTCGCGCGATGCGGCCCGCGTCTGGCGCGTGGCGGACCAGATGCAGACCGGCCTGGTCGGCATCAACGAGGGCGTGCTGGCCTCGGAAGCGGCGCCCTTCGGCGGCGTCAAGGAATCGGGCTACGGGCGCGAAGGCTCGCGCTACGGCCTGGACGACTACCTGCAGACCAAGTACCGCTGCCAGGGCGGAGTGGCGTAATGGATACGACAGTGAAACCGAAAGCTCCCGAGGTGTATCCGATCGAGATCGGCTTCCCCGATATCGGCCCGTATGCCGAGGGCAATACCGGGATCGCGTACGTGCACACCTTCGACAGCGGGGTGCCAGGCCCGCACGTGATGGTCAACGCGCTCACGCACGGCAATGAAGTATGCGGCGCGGTCGCGGTCAAGGACCTGCTCGACCTGGGCGTCTGGCCGCGCCAGGGCAAGCTGACACTGGCCTTCGCCAATGTCGAGGCCTACCAGCGCTTCGATCCCGCCAACCCGGACGCCGCGCGCTTCGTCGACCAGGACATGAACCGCGTCTGGACGGCGGCGATCCTCGACGACGTCTCGCGCGACTCTTCGGAACTGCGCCGCGCGCGCCAGTTGCGCCCGCTGATCGACAGCGTGGACTTCCTGCTCGACCTGCATTCCATGCACGAGCGTAGCGCGCCGCTGGCGGTATCGGGTCCGCTGTACAAGGGCATCGCCATGGCGCGCAAGCTCAGGACCCCCGCCGAAATCGTCAGCGACGCCGGCCATCAGGAGGGCAAGCGCATGCGCGACTATGCCGGCTTCGGCGACCCGGAAAGCCCGAAGAACGCCCTGCTGGTCGAATGCGGCCAGCACTGGGAAGCGGCGGCGGTGGATATTGCGCGCGATGTCACGGCACGCTTCCTGGCGATGCACGGGACCATCTTGCTGGAGGACGTCCCTCAGGGCTGGCTCCAGCCTGTCGCTCCCGCATCGCGCGTGGTGCGCGTGACCGACGCGGTGGTGGCGGCCAGCATGGATTTTCACTTCGTGAGCAATTTCACGGGACTGGAAACCTTCGCCGAGGAAGGCACGATCATCGCGTGGCGTGACGGTGAGCCGGTCAGGACGCCTTATCCGGATTGTGTGCTGGTGATGCCGTCGCTACGGCAGTTGCGCCCTGGCGTGACTGTGGTGCGGCTTGGGCAGGTGGTGGGCTAGGGTTTCTTTCGCAGCCACCGCCCAAAAGAACGTCGTCCCCGGCCTCGGCGGCCCCCTTGGCGGGGACGACGTTCTTGCTATTGTTGGGTCCTCGGTTGATCAGAACCTGTGGCGGATACCGACATTGAAGCGGCTGGCGCTGTTCAAATTGATGTGGCCGTACGAGGTGTACAGCGTGGTGCGCTTGCTCAAGTCGTACTTGTAGCCGACTGCGATCTGCCGCATGTCGACGTTGGCGCTGGTGTTGTCGTCAAGACGGTTGTACGAGGCCAGGATATGGCCCCCACCCATGGGGACGGTCAGGGCGACCAGCACATCGTTGGCATCGACGGTCGTCGCGCCGGCCAGCTCGGTCTTCTGCTCGTCGACCCCGAGATGCAGGATGGCCGGTCCAAAGTTATAGTTGCCGCCAATAAAAGTGTGTTTGGCCGTGCCCGTGCCGGCGGCATTGTTCACGATGTGGTAACCGAGCACCGTCTTCAGGCTACCGGCCGTATGGGTGAATGCCGCGTCGATCTGGCTGCCGGGCTTGGTGCTGCCGGCGGCTTCGCCCATGGTATAGGTCAGCTCGGACCTCAGGCCGCCGATGGTTGTGGCGAAAAAGATCGCGTTTTCCATGCGAATGTCGATCGCATTGAAGATGTTCCGGCCGAAAAAGGCACCGGCCGCGCCTGCCATGCCGTCCGCAAAAGGATCGAGCACATCGGTCAACAGACAGTAGGTCGGCGTCCATGCGCGGCCGAAGCGCACCTGGCCGTAGTCGCCTTTGAGTCCCAGCCATGCATGGCGGCCGAACAGGCGGCCACTCTGGCCGATCGCACCGGTATCGCCACTGAAGCCGTTCTCAAGCTGGAAGATGACGGAGGTGCCGTTCCCCAGGTCTTCGGCACCCCGGAAACCGAGGCGCGAACCATACCATTTGCCGCTGTCCACGGTCCAGCGTGCCGCGGCGATATCGGATTCAGTACGTCCAAGGCTCATATCGATGAGGCCGTATACCGTGACGCTCGACTGCGCCGAGGCTGGGCCGGCAAATGCGCCAAGGATGGCAAGGGCAGGCAGGTACTTTTTCATATGGGTCGCTTTCCGTTTTATGTTTTGAATGTGGCGTCAGCGAGTCTGGAAAATCGGGTTTTTTCGGCCCTTCACTCGCCTGCGCCAGAGACTCCAATTTAAGCCCGTTCGTGCCAAACAATTCGTCGAACGGCGCCACGTGCACAGCATAAAAAGACGACTTGGCGATACCTGGCAAACGAACATGCTGCGGTTCTCTCGATGGCTTTCAAGCCTTGCCGACATAGTTGCGGTGATAGCGCTGTCCAAGGCTGGTCAGGATTTCGTAGCCGATCGTGCCGCCTTGCGCCGCGACCGCATCGACCGGTTGTTCATCGGAGATCAGGTCCACAAAGGCGCCAGGTCGAAGGTGCCGCGGATCGGCGTCGGTCACGTCCAGGCTGCAGGTGTCCATCGACACGATGCCGGCAATCGGGGCGCGCACGCCGCCAACCAAGGCATGGCCTACATTGCTGAAGCTGCGCAGCCAGCCATCGGCATAGCCGATTCCCACGGTGGCAATCCGGCGCCGGCCCGCGGCACGGTAGGTCGCGCCATAGCCGACATGGGTGCCGTCCTCGACGAACCTGGTCTGGATGATTCTCGCTTGCAGACGCAGCACCGGTTTCATCGGATTGATACGGCCGGCGACCGGTGCAATCCCGTAGAGCGCCGCACCCGGGCGCACCAGGTCGAAATGGAAGTCGCGTCCCAGGAAGATGCCGGAAGAGTTGGCAAAGGAAGCGGGACAGGCGGGCAGCCGGCTGCGTGCTTGCATGAATGCGGCAAGCTGCGCGCGGTTCATCGGATGCTCCTGGCGTTCCGCGCATGCGAGGTGGCTCATCACATAGCGCAAGCCGATACCGCGAAAGGCGTCCGGATCCTGGCCTGCCGCATCCACCTCGGCAGGCGACAGGCCGACCCGCGACATGCCGCTGTCGACCTGGATAATCGCGGGCAGCACCTGATCGAGGGTCGCTGCCAGCCGACGCCAGCTGGCGATCTGCCCCGGCTCGTTCAGCACAGGAACCAGGCGATGGCGCACGAACTCCCGCTCCGTTCCCGGCATGGGCCCATGCAGCACGAAAATCTCCGAATGCGCAGGCAGATGGGGCCTGAGCGCAATGCCTTCATCGAGATGCGCAACAAAGAATTGGCGGCAGCCCGCGGCCACGAGGGCCGGCGCGACTTGCAGCGCCCCCAGTCCGTAGGCGTCGGCCTTGACCGCCGCGGCGCATGCAGCCTGCCCCACCATCGAACGCAAGGAGCGGTAGTTGTCGCGTATCGCGTTCAGATCGATCGTCAGCACCGCGCCGGCATGCTTGTCCTTCTCTGTCATGGCCTTCCCTCCAGGTCGCCTGGTCCCGGTGCAGCTTCGCGCACCCTCCCAAAGGTAATAATTTACCCGTGCCACCTATTAAGAAATCATCGAATGCCGGCATTCGAACAGCATAATCGAGCGAAAGCAGTCCCTCTCAAAGCGGAAAATGCCAGTGAGGCTCAGGGCTTCGCGGGCACTGGCGTGAACAGCAGGTCGGCGAAGTCGTAACTGAAGTCGGTCTCGCCCGAGACCGGCGCCATCTTCATGCGTTCGATGCTGCCGTCCGGGTTGAGCGAGAACGACACGTAGGCATCCGCGTTGAGGTGACGTTCGTTCCAGCGCACGATGAAGGTGTCGTACTGGAAGTGCTCCATCACTCCCGTCAGGGCAGGCGTGTTCGAGAAACTCATCACCATCTTTCCGCCCGCGCGTTTGATCGCCACGTCGCCGTACCACGCATCGCGGTACTGCCCTTCGTAGGCGGCCAGCGGCAGCGACGGGCGCGAGAGCGCCGCTCGCGCACCGCTGGCCTTGGCCACAGCAGCCGCGGCATTGTCGCGCGCGGCCTGGCCCGCGCTGCGCGCGCGCTCGATCCAATCGGTCGACGGCTTTCCAAGGTATTGGTCGAGCAGGCGGTATTGCAGCGCCGTGATGGCCCAGTCGTTCTCGGTGTTGGTCAGGATGGCGATACCGAGGCGCGCTTCCGGCACCATCAGCACGCGCGAATAAAAGCCCAGCAAGGCGCCGCCGTGCTGCGCCACTTTCATGCCCTGATAGTCGCGCAGCTGGAAACCGAGTCCGTAGGCGAGGAAGTTGGGCCGGGTGGCGGCCATCAGCGGATGCGGTTCGCGGATCTTCATCGGCGTCTGCGGGGTCCACATCTCGCGCGCCTGGGCCTGCGACCACAGGCGCTTGCCGTCGCCGCTCACGCCTTCATCGAGCAGGGCATTCATCCAGCGCGCGATATCCTCGGCATTGGTGTTGATGCCCACGGCACCGGCGGCGTTATCCACCGGGACCGCGCGCACCACGCTGACCTTGCCGTCGATTTTGCTGTGCGCGCTGGCCAGGTTCGGCTTGCCCACGTTTTCAAGCAGGCTGGTGGTGGTGGCGCCCATGCCGAGCGGCGCCAGGATACGTTCGCGCACCACCTGGCCCCATGGCTTGCCGGCTTTCCGGGCGATGATGCGCGCCGCCACGATGTAGAGCAGATTGTCGTAGGCGTAGGCACTGCGAAAGCTGGTAGCCGGACGCACGTAGCGCAAACGGTAAATGATGTCGTCGGCGGACAGGCTGGTGGTCGGCCACCACATCAAGTCGCCGGCGCCCAGTCCCAGCCCGCTGCGGTGCACCAGCAGGTCGCGCACCGTCATCTCGCGCGTCACGTACGGGTCGTACATCTGAAAGTCCGGCAGGTGCTTGACGACCGGGTCGTCCCAGGCCAGCTTGCCCTCGTCGACCAGCATGGCCAGCAAGGCGGCGGTGAAGCCCTTGCTGTTCGAGGCAATCTCGAACATGGTCCCGCCATCGACAGCGCGGTCATCGCCCAGCTTGCGCACGCCGAAGCCGCGCGCCGCCACAAGCTTGCCGTCCTTGACGATGGCGATCGCCATGCCCGGCACGTCGAACACTTTGAGTACGCGCGTGACGTCGGCTTCCAGGTCGTAGGCCGCCTGCGCCGCATTGGCCTGGCCAGTATCGGCATTGGCGGGCGCCGCGCCGATCCCGAGCACGGCTACCAAGGCCGCCACGGCGGCCAGCTTCGCACCTTGCTTCATCGCGCCGCCATCTGCTTGTCGACGCTCTCCTGGGTGGCCGGGTGGTAGCGCGGACGCGCCTTCTGGTACACCGCTTCGGCCCAGGCCTTGTCGTCTTCGTTCTTGCGCAGCGCGGTGTACAGCGGCACCACGAACTTCTGGCGACCCACGCTCACCAGGAAGCCCTCCAGCGCCGGGCGCACATCCTTGTAGCCGCCGTTGATGGCCGCGCGGTAGAAGCGGAACGCCACTTCGCTGTTGCCGGTGCGGGCCAGCTGAAAGGCCTGGTCCAATTCGCGCAGCTGGGCCTCGCCGGCCTTGCCGTCGATATCGTTCAAGAACTTCATCCATTCGGCCGCGTTCCACTTCGGATTGTTCAGCTGCGCGGTCGGCAGGCTGCCGGCCAGCCAGGCGTCGCGCGCCGCGTTCAGCGCAGTCAGGCGCGGCGAGACCGCGCGCGGGGCATTGGCCGGGATGCCCGGGCCATGCAGCCACTCCGCCAGTTCAGACTCGCTCATGAGCTGAGGATTTTTCGCCAGCAGGTTCTTGCGCAGGTAGTCGATGAACTGGCCGGTGGTCACGCTTTGGAAGGCATGCTGGTCGAACCAGCCGCGCAGGAAAGGATCGAATTGCGCCCGGCCGGCGCGCTGCTCAAGCGTGCGCAGGAACCACGCCCCCTTCGGATAGGCCAGCCCCTTGTCGGTGTAAAGCTCGTCCGAGGTATCCGCATCGCGTGTGAGCAGCGCCTGTTTGGCCACGGGGATCTCGGCCAGCGACGCCAGCGCTTCTTCCTGCTCGATCTGCAGGTTCATGGTGGCGAATTCGGGGCCATAAATGGCTTCGATGATGCGGTTGGTGACGTATTCGGTAAAGCCTTCGTTGAGCCACCAGTGCTTCCACGAGGCGTTGGTCACCAGGTTGCCCGACCAGCTGTGCGCCAGTTCGTGGGCGATCAGGTCGACCAGGCTGCGGTCGCCCGCGATCACGGTCGGGGTGAGGAAGGTCAGGCGCGGGTTTTCCATGCCGCCGATGGGGAAGGACGGCGGCAGCACCAGCATGTCGTAACGCCCCCAGCGGTACGGGCCGTACAGCGACTCGGCCGCCTTGATCATCTTTTCGGTGTCGGCGAATTCGTAGGCCGCGGCGGCGATGCGCTTGGGCTCCGCATACACCGCGCTGCGCGGGCCGAGGCGGCGTGCCTGCAGTTCGCCGATGCCGATCGCCAGCAGGTAGCTGGGAATCGGCTGCGGCATCTTGAAGCGCCACCCGCCCAGGCCGATGCCGCCGCGGTCGTTATCGGCGCTCATCACCACGCGCAAGCCCTGTGGCGCGTCGATGCGCGCGGTGTAGGTAAAGCGCACGGCCGGGGTGTCCTGGAGCGGCACCCACGAGCGCGCGTTGATCGGCTGCGCCTGGCTGAACATGAAGGGACGTTTACCGGACATGGTTTGCGCCGGCGTGAGCCACTGCAGCGCCGGAGCGGTCGGCGAGGTGCGGTACCAGATGCGCACTTTTTCGCTCTGGCGCGCCAGCGTCACGCGCAGGGCCTGGCCCTTCTTTTCGTCCGGCTTGTCCAGCGTGTACGGCACCGTGGTCCAGCCGCCGCCCGGGCTGGCCGCTTCGACCTTGGCGATCGTCAGGCCGCGTGTATCCAGGTCGAGCGTGCGGGCCGACTTGTCGATCCAGTTCAACGACAGCACGGCGAAGCCGGACAGCGACTTCTTGTCGAAGTCCGCCTTGAGGTCCAGGTGCACGGCGCGCGTCTTGACCTGGTCGTAGCGCGCATAGCTAAGCGGGTCGAGCGCGAAGGCGGACGCGCTCCAGAAGGTAAATACGGCGCACACCAGCGCGCGCACGGAAATTGGCTGTTTCATCATGTTCTTTCACGGTTGCTACCCAAACGAGCGCAGTGAGAATAGCACTTTTGGATGGCGCGGGCGATGCGCCACGCGCGCCCTCTGCTATCATCCGGCACCCAATCCGGATCATCGACATGGATGCATTTCTCGTTTCAACCGGCATCGTGGCACTCGCCGAAATCGGCGACAAGACCCAGCTGCTGGCCTTCCTGCTGGCCGCGCGCTTTCGCCGCCCGCTACCCATCATCCTCGGCATTTTCGTCGCCACCGTCGCCAACCACGCGTTTGCCGCGGCGGTCGGCGCATGGGTCAGCAACTGGATGGGAGCGGAAGCGCTGCGCTGGGTGCTCGGCCTGTCCTTCCTCGGCATGGCCGCGTGGACGCTGGTGCCCGACAAGCTCGATGACGAAGACACCAAACTGGCCAGCCACGGCGTGTTCCTGACCACCTTTATCGCGTTTTTCATCGCCGAGATGGGCGACAAGACCCAAGTGGCGACGGTGGCGCTGGCCGCGCGGTATGTGGAGATGACGGCGGTGGTCATAGGCACCACACTGGGCATGATGCTGGCGAACGTGCCGGCCGTGCTGTTTGGAGAACGCATCGCCAAGCGCATTCCCTTAAAGCTCGTGCACGGCATCGCCGCGCTGATCTTTGCGGTGCTGGGGTTGGCGACCTTGCTGGGTGCTGGTGCGGGGTTGGGCTTCTAATCGGCTTTGTGGGTTACCCAGATCGGCGCTGACCACAGCATATTGCCGTCGTCCTGGATCACCTTCGCATAATAAAAATGCTCGCCCGGGCTGGGGGTGACGGTCACACCCGGCGTGGCTGCCAGTTCGCTGACCGTGCCGCCGCGCCCGGGGACACCCTCCATCAGCGATACCGTCGACATCTTCTTGCCGCTGCTGCTGGTGAACTGCACTTCCAGCTTGAGCGGGCCGCTGTTCACAAAACGTTCGCCCATCATGCGGCCGTTCGCGGTCAGCACCAGCCTGGAGCTCTTGTCCATCGTCGCAAACACCCTTCGCGCGCGCAGGGCTTCCAGGAAGCTGTCCTGGGTCAGCGCCGTCCCCGTTGGGATCAGCACACCGGTGCGGTTGGTGTAAGACGCTCCCCAGTTGGCGCAGTGGTTGTCCTGGTTGGTGCTGAAGGCGACGTGGTATCCCGCCTCCAGCGCCTTGTTGCATGCGGCTTCATAATCGCTGCGGCGGGTTTCGGTTTCCGTGGTGTTGGTGGAGAAGGCCGAAGTATTGAGCACTTCGCACAGCACCATGGCTTCGTCGCCGTCCGGGTGATAGCCCAGCACCGCGCCGTTCACCTCGAACTGTCCCTTGATCGAGGGATGGTTGAACTGGCCCAGCCAGCCGCGCCGGCGCATCAGGGTGTACAAGGCCGCGTAGTCGTTCTTGGGCGTGAGCGTGTCGCCCATCAGCTCCCCTTTCGCATCGACTTCCCATTCCAGCAGCTCGCGGCTGTTGAAGATGTTCAGGTGGCCGCCGTTGTTGATCACGCCCCACTCCAGCCCGTACAGGGCCAGGAAGCCCGGGTTGGCGGCGCTGTAGCGCGCGGCGGCGGCCAGCCCAGACTGGTACAGCGCGCGCGCCCTGAGCGGGCTGGCCGCCGGGTCGCTGCCGTCCGAGCCGTCGTACATGTGGTTGTGCTCGGACGCCATCAGGATATCGAGGCCCTGCTTGTGCGCGTAGGCATAGGCCTCGGCCGGCCCGTGAGCCCCGCTCTGCGGCGCCTGCGCGCCGCTACAGGCCGAGAGCGCGCCGCCGCCGTCGCTGTGGTTGGTCTGGCTGTGCAGATTGGCGTAGTGGACCGTGTAGGGCAGCGCGGTGATAGCGGCGGCGGCCTGTTGCGGCGTGGCGGTCACCGTGGGGACGGGTCCGACCGCGATGGTCCAGTTTTGCATGACGCGCTCATCGCCCTCGCCGGCCTGCATCCGCACCTGGTACAGCCCCGGCGCAAGGTGGCCGCCGGCCCAGTCCAGGCGGATCGCCACCGGACGGCGGAAGGTGCGCCGCACGCCTTGCCAGCGTTCGATCACGCGGCCCGATGGGCTGAGGATCTCGACGCGCCAGGGGATGTTCTGGACTTGATCCGCGTGCGGGTTGGACAAGGACAGCGTGAAGGTACGGGCGCCGTTGGCGCGGCCTTTGTAGGGCGCGTGCAAGGTGGCGTCGAGTTCGCGGTGGTCGAGGTGATCGGCCAGGGCCGGCGTGCATGAGACAAGTGCAGCGAGGAGGAGAGTTCGTTGCATAAATCACCACAAGAAAGGAAAACTTCATTGTGGTCGCCATGCAAACAGGGTCGCTGATGCCCGACGCTCTTGGGCTTGAGGAGGCTTAATTAATCGTAGTTAAAAATTGTCCTTCTACAAGAAGCTGCAGCCGCAAGCACGACCGCAGTTCACAGGGCGGCGATGTTAAAGTTCCCTTCACAATTCCATCGATTCCGTTCGCCCATGCAAATCCCAAACTACGTACGCACTGAATGAATCAACCTGCGGCCCCTTTCGGCAGAATGCGAGGATTCGTGCCTTTGAAGTTTTCTCACTGAGCGCCGGAATTTTCCAGATGGCCTGGAGCGTGACGCCCCGGACGGGGGCGCTGGGTCGGTTCGCCGAAATTCGGCTCGTCGAAGTGCTCCCAGTGTTGGGTGTGTTCAGTGGGGTCCGGACCGTAAATCACATCGCCCTGATGATTTTCGCGCACCGGCTCCCCCGCCTCTTTCATAGCTTCGTTGGTCCGGTAAGTTGCGTAGCGTTCTGCATCATTGTCCCATTCGACATTGAGCGAGTTCCGATTCTCCAAGTAGTTGGGATCTAAGGAATGGTTTATTTCATGAAGAAGATTTGATGCGGCCGATGTGACGCCGATAAAGTTGCCTTCGTCATCTTGGAGTGTCATGCCCGCATCAGGGTCCCAGTTGATTGTTCTGGTCGAACTGTCGTAGTCTAGTCGTCCACTGTGATTAATCTCGATCTTCACGTTTTCTTTGTCGAACGCCTCAATCGCGGACATGCCATTGATCGGCATGGCGGTTTGAATATAGTCGAGGGCTTTGTCGAGCTTGGCGCGGTCGGCTTCGTCGGCGTTAATAAGCCATAAATCTTCGGCAGTAACAGGCATAGTAAATCTCCAATTGGTATCCGCACTTAAGGGCAGACTCCGTTTCTGTTGGGTGCTGTAGGTGTGTTGCCCGCAGCCCAGCGTCGTATGGTTTCAGGAAAATGAGCGGCTGCCGTAGCGCGGACGCCGTCGACAAAGCCATGCACTCTGCTATCGTTGGGAAATGCCCCCTCCCTAAACGCCAAAGCGGTTACAGCGCCGCCCTTGTGGTAAAGCCTGATCAGAATGCGCAGGTCGGGCCGCCGTGGGCCAGCATCGCTCGCCTCGATCTCGGCCCGATTTACTACATCGAGCAGTTCACCCATTTGATCCTGGCTAACTTGATAGCGGCACCCATATTTGGGCACTTCGTCCTGATCGATTTGTTTTACGGTGGATAGTGTGTTCGGCACGAGAAAGACCTCAGCAGAGGTGGCCGATTGGGCGGCCCGAAGAACGTCGGTGACTGCATCTAGTGGTGATGGTTCTACCGCTCTTGCTGATGGAAGCAGCAACATCAATCCAGCGCAGATCGCAAGGGCTTTTGCAACTGAGCTTGCGCGACGGATAAGTGGTCTTTTCATCGTGTTCATCATGGAGCCTCGCTTTGCCGGGTTACGGCGGTGTTGGTATGTCGTCATGCTAGGTGCATCCTTGTTTGCTCAGTTGAGCGCTCTCAATGGTGTGCAGGCAAGCGCCTCTGAGCACTGCCGGACCACAAGACCGAAAAAAAGCGCCCGGTTGGGCGCTAGGTTCACACGATGTCAGGGACGAAGGCAAGAGTGCCCAGCTTTTACGCGCTAGCGCACCACGCGCAACTCCACCTGAATGGTCCCGCCATCGCTCACCATGTCGATGGTATTGCCGTCGACGAGTGTGCCATCGACGGTGAGCCCGGCTTGATTCGACGCCACCACCGAGATCGCATACACGGTCTCGCGGTAACGGTAATCCAGGCGGAAGCCCGGCCAGTCGGCCGGCAGGTGCGGCGCCAGGGTCAGGCGATGCCCGGCCACCGATACGCCCAAGAGCGACTCCACCATCAGGCGGTACATCCAGCCCGACGATCCGGTGTACCAGGTCCAGCCGCCACGGCCCACGTGCGGCGAGACCGCATACACGTCGGCGCAGACCACGTACGGCTCGACCTTGTACAGCGCCGCGTCCTGCGGCGTCATCGCGTGGCGCACCGGATTGATCATGCGCAGCAGCTCCCAGGCGCGCTCGATGTCGCCCATGCGGGCGAACGCCATCGCGGTCCAGATGGCGGCGTGGGTGTACTGGCCGCCGTTCTCGCGCACGCCCGGCACGTAGCCGCGGATATAGCCCGGATTGAGCGCGCCCTTGTCGAACGGCGGGTCGAGCAGCTGGATCAGGCCGTAGTCGCGCCGTACCAGGCGCTTGTCGACCTGCGCCATGGCGATGGCGGTGCGTTCCGGATTGGCGGCGCCCGACAGCACGCCCCAGCTTTGCGAGATCGAATCGATCTGGCATTCGTCGTTGGTGTGCGAACCGAGCGGCGTGCCGTCGTCGAAGTAGGCGCGGCGGTACCAATCGCCGTCCCATGCATGCTCTTCGACGTTGCGCGCCAGTGTCAGCGCTTCGTTCTGGCAGGTCGTGGCGAAAGTATGGTCGCCATGCAGCACCGCCACTTCGGCAAAACGCTGCAGCACTTCGTACAGGAAGAAGGCCAGCCACACGCTCTCGCCCTTGCCCTCGTTGCCGACCCGGTCCATGCCGTCGTTCCAGTCGCAGGTGCCGATCAGCGGCAGGCCGTGCGCACCGAAGCGCAGGCCGCGCTTGATGGCGCGCACGCAGTGCTCGTACAGGTCGCCGGTCTGGCTGGAGCGGTGCGGCATGTCGTAGTAGGACTCTTCTTCCTGCTTCAACATGCGCCCTTCGAGGAACGGCGCCGGTTCGGTCAGCACGCTGCGGTCCCCGGTGCCGATCACATAGCGGTGCGTCGCCAGCGGCAGCCAGAGGTAATCGTCCGAGCAGTGCGTGCGCACGCCGCGGTCGTGCGGCGGGTGCCACCAGTGCTGCACATCGCCTTCGATGAACTGGTGGGCGGCGCACAGCAGCAGGTGCTCGCGCAGCAGGTGCGGTTCGGTGTGGATCATGGCCATCGCGTCCTGCAGCTGGTCGCGGAAGCCGAAGGCGCCGCCGGACTGGTAGTAGCCGCTGC
>CAMLFK010000109.1 GCA_946479255.1 uncultured Oxalobacteraceae bacterium | reverse complement strand
CGCCGGCTTCATCCCGCGCGAAGGCGACAAGGTCGAGGTGCGCGCGCTGGTCACCCTCTACGGCGCGCGCGGCGACTACCAGATCAACGTCGAGGCGATCCGCCGCGCCGGCGTGGGCGCGCTGTTCGAAGCCTTCCAGCGCCTTAAAGAGAAGCTCAATGCCGCCGGCCTGTTCGACCAGGACCGCAAGCGCGCCCTGCCCCTGTTCACGCGCAGCGTCGGCATCGTCACCAGCCCGCAGGCGGCGGCGCTGCGCGACATCCTGACCGCGCTGCGGCGGCGCGCGCCGCATGTGCGCATCGTGCTCTACCCGGCTCCCGTGCAGGGCCAGGGCGCGGGCGAGCGCATTGCCAACGCCATCGACATTGCGTCCGCCCGCGCCGAAGTCGATGTGCTGCTGGTGTGCCGCGGCGGCGGTTCGATCGAAGACCTGTGGAGCTTTAACGAAGAAGTGGTGGCTTACGCGATCGCCAACTGCGCCATGCCGGTCATTTCCGGGGTCGGCCACGAGACCGACTTCACCATCGCCGACTTCGCCGCCGACATGCGCGCCGCCACCCCGACCGCGGCGGCCGAACTGGCGGCCACGCCGCACGCCGACTGGATGGCCTCCTTGCAGGCCGACGCCACCGACCTGCGGCGCGCCATGCGGCGCACCGTGGCCGAGGCCAACCTGAACCTGGATAACTACGCGCGCCGCCTGCTAAGCCCGGCCGCGCAGATCGGCCACCAGCGCCTCAAACTGGTGGCTATGTCGACCGCGCTGACCCATGCGGTGCGTGCGCCGGTCAACCGCCAGGGCTTCGCGCTGGCCCAGTTGCGATCGCGCTGGTCGCGCCACCTTCCCGACACGCGCGCACTGCGCCACGAGATCGCGGCGCTCCAGCGGCGCGGCGCGGTCAGCCTGGCCAAGCACTTGGGTCGAGAACGTCATGCGCTGGCGGCCCTGGCGGCCCAGCTGGAGCTGCTCAATCCGCAACGCACGCTCGAGCGCGGCTACGCCATCGTGCGCGATGCCAAAGGCAATGTGCTGCGCTCGCCCGACCAGATCCGGGTGGCCGAGTCCTTGAGCCTGCGCCTGGCCGAGGGCAGCGCCGAGGTGGGTGTGGCGAGCGTGCAGAAGGCGCTCGATTAGCCCCCTGCCCCGGCGGCTTATGCAGCAAAGATGCAGCGAAGCGCCATCCGATTTACAATATACGTCGTTTCAGAAGTAACAACGGCTCGGACCTCGTTGTCGGGTTCCGCGCACTTCGACCGCATTTTCAGCACTCAACAAGGATAAAACATGGAACATACACTGCCGCCACTGCCGTACGCGATGGACGCTCTTGCCCCGCACATCTCGAAAGAGACGCTCGAGTACCACTACGGCAAGCATCATCAGACCTATGTGACGAACCTGAATAACCTGATCAAGGGTACCGAGTTCGAGAACCTGTCGCTGGAAGAAATCATCAAGAAGTCGTCGGGCGGCATTTTCAACAACGCGGCCCAGGTGTGGAACCACACCTTCTACTGGAACGGCATGAAGCCAAACGGCGGCGGCGCACCAAGCGGTGCCGTGGCTGACAAGATCAACGCCAAGTGGGGTTCCTTCGACAAGTTCAAGGAAGAATTCACCAAGTCGTGCGTCGGCAACTTCGGTTCCGGCTGGACCTGGCTGGTGCAAAAGGCCGACGGCTCGGTCGACATCGTCAACACCTCGAACGCAGGCTGCCCGCTGACCGCCGGCGACAAGCCACTGTTGACCTGCGACGTCTGGGAGCACGCTTACTACATCGACTACCGCAACCTGCGCGCCAAGTACGTGGAAACCTTCTGGGGCCTGGTGAACTGGGAATTCGTGGCGCAGAACGCTGCTTAAGTTCTTCGCTTCTGTCGATTCAAAATTGAATCTGGCAATTTAAATAGAATCTGACAAAAAATTTAAGTTCGATAAATTTTTGGTCTGGCTCACAAAAGGAAGTCTTTGCCTGATGGTATTGACTTCCTTTTTATTTCGCGCCATTGATTGGGGTGAACCCACCTGGTTAAACTTGGCCGTTCGTCGCCTGCCCTTGCCCTCAGAATCAGAAAATGACCGGTCACTGCCTGGGAGCCGGCCGATTGACCGACTCTTCGCGCGACGGAATGACGTCGCGCGGTAAAGCGACGTCTTCACCGCGCTCGTTTATGTAGCGCACTGCCTTCTTGCCGACCTGCTTGGCAATCGGGCGATAAATCACGCGAATAGCCGCAGTCGTGTCGTTGTAGAAGCCGACTGCCGGCGAGTGTAGCAGTACCGGCTGCACGGTTTCGACTTCCGCGCCCTGGAGCGGCGGAGCAAAATAGCCACGGCCCACTATCTCGCGCAGCCGGTCAACATGCTTCACCACGTCACTATTGATGTCCGGCCAACTCAATTCCATAAAGGCGATGCGTCCAGCGCTATTGGCATTGAGCACCAAGCGCGACGACACAACGTCGATTCCCTCGACGCGGCGCTGAATGAGCAATGTTCGATAGCTCTTCTGAGGTTCCTGAACGTGAACTTTGTCCGTGCCGGCGAGCTTTTCGCCAACCTGAGTGACCTGCTGCAGAATCCGCGCATCGGCAATTTCCGCCGCGTTGGCACCAGCTGCCATCAAATACCTTATACCTAGATTCTTGAGCTCTTCATCCGACCCTTTGAACTCGTCGCTACCGCTTGGCGGAAAATCGTTGCGATTGTGAACGATGAAGGTTCGGCTACCCACACGGGTTGTCAAGGTCGTCACACCGTCGGTCACAGCCATGACCGCATGGTCCTGCGCACCGGCCAAATGACCGTTCCACAGAATGCCGAATTTGTTGGTCCCCACTTCAGCCAATTCTTTTACCTGCTTTTCGTCCAATTGGCGGGGATCTTGTCGCACGGATGCGCAGCCGGGCAGAATACCGACGGCCAAAACAGCGGATAGCACAGCGAAGGCGAAGTTTTTCATGGTGAACTCTATTGATGTAAGCTCGAAAGTTTGGACTATTGCGGTTCAACTGCAGATCCAGCGCCACGCGAACCAATTTCCGTTGGGCCGACCCATCGGAGTTTTTACGCGCTCATTGTCACGGCGGTTCTCGGCACTCGCCTGGGTCGCGTCGTTTGCGATCGAGACTGCGCAGACTTCCGACTGCACGTCGATCAAACCCGCGTTCATCCAGGCCCAGGTGGCCGGAAGCTCCGGGAAAAGTTGGATTCTTAAACCAAGGATATCGATCGTATAACCGACGGTGTAGGCGGAAAAAGTCGAGCCGCGCGTCTGGCTATCCAGCGTGTCATGCGTCGAATTACCGGAATGTCCAACTGCAACATGCAGGCCTTGAAACGGCGGGAACCAGTTGTTACGGAGCGACACGAGATCCATCGGGCAACTCGCGTCGATGAAGGCAAACTTCAAACGGCCTGGACCATTTCCCCAGCGTGAAGATGCGCCGATATCGGTAGTGTTAGGTTGCCCGTTACTGCTGCATACGAAAATGAAATTTGGATCGTTCGCTGTCGGCGCAGGCTGACAAATGCCATGACCGGAGTAGAAGTAAACATCCGGGAGGTCACTGCCGCCCTGGGGTTCGAGATCGGCATTTGTACCATCGCGGAAGTCCGAACCCCACACGTCGTTGTTTTCCCAGCGCGATACGTTGGGCAGCCCGGCACGATTGTACCAACTACGGAATGACGCTGCCTCGGGGACACTGAGCGGCAGGTCGGGGCCAAAGCACGGATTAGCAGGATAGTTTGAGACCGCGCCAGTTGAATAGCGGGTCTGGGCAGAAGTCACGCCGTTTAAACCGAATGTCAAAATCACGAAAGAGCACGCCACGAGCCTATGCATTTTGTTTTCTCCTGCTGTGTTAATTCAAAATTTGGCGACAGAATCAGAATTGAGCGCACTCTTGCAGATTAATAAAATCCTGTTAGAAGTTCATTTCCTTCGTTTCAGAATATGCTTCGGTTCCAGGATGTGGCTTGATTATCATCAGATCTACCCAATGTGCATAAGCTCATCAGCCAAGTCCGATTGGGAATGTTGTAGCAAGCGGCCATACGCGGCATGCCTTTACACACAAGTTGCTCAATTCAGCCCTCTCGCGTGGTACCGGAACAGCCGCCAGGTGCTAGGCGCGCCGCGCCAAGCCAACGGCCCGCTGGTACTTCTCTTCTCATTCAGACCGAGCGTGCGCTCGATGGGACTGATGCTCTTTTCATTGGTGTGGCAAAATCATTGGTAAGAATCGCCGATTAATATCGATAACATTGCGGACGGCATAATAATCTAGAATCCACATAATCAGTGAGGAACCTTATTCCCGTGCGTGATTACTTCAATTCACAAATGGCAGGTAGAGCTATCTGGACTGGATCGGCGCGGCGCATCTGACGGATGGGGCCGGTCTACCGCGCAGTGAACCGCCGGGGTCACGTCAGTGCGTAGCGGCGTACTTTGTCTGCGGCCAACGGAAAAAGGAAAGATAGGTTGGAAGGGGCAGCCTGTCTTCCCCACGTAATGGGAGATGACTCAACTGAACGTGATGAGTGAACTGAAGGTCAACTAATCCTGTATCCTCTCCTTGAGGGCGCCAAGACGGTCCGCATGTAGATGAATTTGTCATTTTTTATTTTTCTGTTTTGCCACGCTCTCGACTCCCCTGTAAAAATTTGTCAAAAACTATTTGGTTTTATGATGAGTAGTCTTGGGAAGTCTGCCCGGAGTCTGTCGCAGCTTTTTGTCATTTTTTATTTTGTCGGGACAGCTTCGCTTCTGTCGATTCAACATAGAATCTGACAATCTAAATAGAATCTGACAAAAAATACAAAGCTCGACAAATTTTCGTCTGGTTCACAAAAGGAAGTCTTTGCCTGATGGTATTGACTTCCTTTTTTATTTCGCGCTAATGAATGGGGTGGAATCCTCGCAACGTCGTGTCCGCAGCAACCGAATAGGGCGTGCCAGTGCGACGGCTCAGCTCATTCAACAAGCACGGAGGCGCTAATCGGAAAATGGCAGCAGAAAGACCTATCGTTGTCTCCGAAATTACTTGACCACCACACTTGCCGTCCGTGCGGTGGCGGGGGTGCATCATTCCGGGTCAGTCCAGCGTTGTCACAAGGCAACGGTGCGGCGAGCCCAGCATGTTTTTGCATGATTTTTCCTTCCAAGGTTCGTGATCGAGCCTTTATCATCGGCTTGAAATGTGGAGCAATTTTGAAAGGGGTGAAAGCCTTACAAACCCGTTCTTTTTGTGCCGCTGCGCGTACGCTGTGACGGGGTTCGGCCCTATTTTCAAGCGCCTGCGCCGCTGACCTGAGCCTGCCCCATATAATCGAACGCAAACGTATTGAAGAGTATCCATGAGCGACGTTCAGACCGAACAGGGCAGGATCACGATTGCGGACGCGGGCCAGGCCGGCTTACTCACGCAGGTCTACCGTTTGCGCTACGCCGTGTCGGTCGAGGAGATGAACAAGGAAGTCGCCGCCGCCGATCATGCGCAGCGCGAAATTCGCGACGAGTTCGATACTGCCAGCTCAACCGTCCTATGCGCACTCGTCGACGGCCAGGTGATCGCTACGCTGCGCCTGACCTGGGCCGGCCCGGATTTGCCGCGCGAATGCCGCGAGCAATTCTCGCTGGAACTGTTCCAGGATTTCCCCCTCGAGTCGATCAGCATTACCTCGCGCCTCGTGGTACACAAAGACTGGCGCGGGAGTGCCGTGCTGGGCTTACTGTTCAATCACGCTTACACCGTCAGTCGCGCGCGTGCCTGCCGCGTCAACTTCTGTCATTGCGCTCCGGCGCTGGTCAGGCTGTACGAGCAGGTCGGCTATCGCCGTTATGCTGATGCGATCATCGACCCTGATGTCGGTTATCACCTGCCGCTGGTCATGCTGACCGAAGACCTGGCGCATTTGAAACGGGTCGGCTCCCCGTTGCTGCGCATCGCGCGCCGGCTCGACAACAGCGGCACGCGGCCGAACTGGTTCGCCGACCACTTTCCCGAGTACAGTCTGGGCGGCGCCCGAACTGGCCTTTGTTCCGACGAATTTATTCATTGTTTGGCAGAGCAATTGTTCGAGACCAAAATTGGCCTATTTCGCGGCATCGGTGTCGAGGACACCAGTCGGTTCATCCAGGCGTCGACGGTGCTTAAATGCAAGGCGGGCGACAACATCGTGCGTCGCGGCGAGGTGAGCAATGAGATGTTCCTGATCTTGTCCGGCGTGGCCGAGGTGCGGCGCGACATCGAGCAGCGCCAATACACGATCGCTACCCTGGGCCAGGGCCAAGTGTTTGGGGAAATGGCCTTCGTCTCGAGCCGCGCGCGCAGCGCGTCCATTGTCGCCATCACCGAGATGGAAGTGTTAGTGTTGTCGCAGCGTTCGCTGCACAGCTTGATGAAGACCATCCCGGAAATCATCGTTCAAGTCTTACTGAACTTGTCGGTGACGCTGTGCGAACGCCTTATTCTGTCCAATGAACAATTGCTTGCTTACCGTTCGAACGATATTGACCCCGGCTTAATGCCCAGCAAAGGAGAAGTAAATGAGTGACCGCGAACAGTTTCTTCGTGTCGTACAAGAAGCGGTCGACCGCTTTCCCGCCAACGCCATGTGCAGCAAGCTAGACAGTGGCCGGTTCACGATGGCCGATTATCACGCCATCCTGCTGATGATTTTCCACCAGACCTATGAAGGCCCGAGCACGTTCGCCCTGGCCGGGGCGCACTGCGCCCCCCAGCTCCATGAAGTGCGCGACTACTTGCTGCACCATGCCGATGAGGAAAAATCTCATTGGGAATGGGTCATTAATGACTTGCGCAACACCGGCTATAGCGGGCCCGACCCCCGCACCCTGTTCGCGCAGCCGGCATGCCAGTCGTATGTCGCCTTCAATGTCTACACGGCCATCAGGATGCCTGTGGCGCGGCTGGCTATCGCGGCGACGCTCGAATCGATCGGCGCCACCAATGGCAAGCGCTACGCCCAGAAGCTCTGCCAGCACCTGGCGCTCAAGGGGCAGCAAGCGACATTTTTTTATGGCCATGGCGATACCGATATCGGCCATACGGCGGAGATTCTTGCCCTGCTTGAGCGCCAAAACCTGAGCCCGGCCGATTGGGACTGGATGTGCCACGCCGCCCGCACCGCCGGGCAGTTATATACGGCGATGTACAACGAGGCGGTCGTCGCATGAAGGCCGTGGTCTTGCTGATGGCCATGTCCTGCTTTATCAGTTTTGCATGGGCGATGAAGCGCTTTTTCACCAAACCGGATGGCAAGAGCACGGGCATGCAAGCGATTTACCTGCTCGGCACAGTATTTTCGCTGCTTCATCTGGGCCTGGTGTTTTTCCTGTACCGGTTCGCGCCCTTGAGCACTTTGGGGGGACTGGCCTTGTATGCGGGATCGCTGGCCGTGTTTTGGTGGGCGGTCACGATCAATCGCAGCGCGCCCTTGTCGTTCGCGTTCTCACGCGATCGGCCGCGCCATTTGGTGGTGGCCGGACCGTATCGCTATGTGCGCCACCCGTTTTATTCGGCCTATACGCTTACTTGGCTGGCCGGGGCGGTGGTCATTCCCGAGCCATGGCTGCTGCTTAGCGTGCTGGTGATGTTTTATTTTTACTGGCAGGCCGCGCGTCAGGAGGAGCTCAAATTCGGCGAAAGCGAATTCGCCGAGGCGTACCGCGACTATCAGGCGCGCACCGGCATGTTCGTTCCCCAGCTTTTTTGAGGCGCCCCTGTGGGTGAGCCGCTCCGCCGGGGTGATAGCTTATCCAGGAATCGACCTGCCTTGCTTGGCAGTGCAAACCCGCCCAAAGGCGTCGCCGGCTTTCCATGCCGGCATGCGCTGGCCATCGGCCACCTTGCGTCCCAGGTTCAGCGTGAACTGCGCCTGCTGCACCATGCCGCCCAGGTCCCACTTGGGGTCGTATTTGTCCGACATCTGGTGGTAGCGCACCGATTCGTAAGCATTCCAGTTCGCTGTCGATGCCTGCGGATCTTTCACATACAGCTTTCCGCCTTCGATGGAGAACGCCGGAATACCCAGCTTGGCAAAGCTGAAATGATCGCTGCGGAAGTAGGCGCCTTCAGGTCCGGCGCCACTGCGCTGATCTGCAAACCCATCGCTTTCGCGGTCGCCGCCGCCATGTCGTACGCGACCAGCCGTACCACCTTCCTTCGGTACTTAAGCCGGTTGGAGTTTGCGAATGGTAGCAGCGAGGCGATCCTGCTGTTGGAGCAAGTTGGGCGCATTTCGAGAGTTTCGACCAACGAAATCTTAACGCTGTCTTAACGCATTGCTAACGTTGCTTTCGGTAATCTTGCGATCCCACAGCGGCGCAAGATGGCCAATTTCAACCTCGTTCCCACAGCTGCACATGAAGCTATTTACCACTGCCGCCATACGACTTCTCGACACCTGTGCATTAAGTTTCGCCCGGGGCTTTCGCTGGACCGGACCCTACCTCACTTTATTCTATTTGTTGCTGGCCGGGCTCCTGGTGCTGTCGGCCTCCCGCCTGGGCCTCGTGATCTGGCAATGGGATCGCGTGCATGCCGCCGGCGTCGTCGCCGCTGCCTTCATGCAGGGTGTGCGCGCCGACTTGATCCTGCTCGGCTATCTGCTGATCCTCCCGCTGGCTTTAGCGCCACTGGCTGCTTTCCGGCGCGCGGCAAGATGGTGGAATGCCGCGACGGCCTGGTGGGTCAGCTTTGCGTTGGTCTTCGTCGTCTTCATGGAACTCGCTTCGCCGCAATTCATCATGCAGTTCGATGTGCGGCCGAATCGTTTGTTCGTCGAATATCTGTCTTACCCGACCGAAGTATTCGCAACCTTGTGGAACGGGTTCCGTCTGGCAATGCTGTTGAGTTTGTTTGGCACGGTGGTGCTGGGGATGGCGATGCACCGGCTATGCGTGGCCTTGTCCATGCACGCGACGCCCTGGCCGGCGAAGCGCCTGCTGCTTAGCTGGCCGCTGGTGGTGTTGCTGGTGGCTGTCCAGATACGTTCGACCATGGATCACCGTCCGGCCAATCCGGCGATGTTTGCGCTCAGCGGCGACGCCTTGGTCAATTCACTGATCATCAATTCGCCCTGGTCGGTGCTCGATGCGGTGTATTCAATGCGCAAAGAAGCCAACTCGTCCGAGATCTACGGGAAATTCCCGCGTGATCAAGTGGTCGCGCAGGTCAAAGCAGCCCCATGGCTGAAGGGCTATCGGTTTCCGTCGGCCGAACTGCCGACACTTCACCACCAGAGTCCCGCTCGCCAACGTACGCGGCCGCTCAATCTGGTGATCGTGCTGGAGGAAAGTCTGGGCGCAACGTTCGTCGAATCGCTCGGCGGCGTGCCAGTCACGCCCGAACTGGAGAAGCTCAAGCAGGATGGCTGGTGGTTCGAACAGCTGTATGCGACCGGTACCCGATCGGTGCGCGGCATCGAGGCGGTAGTTGCCGGCTACCCGCCCACCCCGGCCCGCAGCGTGGTCAAACTGTCACTGGCACAGCAGAATTTCTACACGCTCGCGCTCGGGCTCGGCAAGCAGGGCTATCACACCGAGTTTGTCTACGGCGGAGAAGCGCATTTCGACAACATGCGGGCCTTTTTTACCGGTAATGGTTTTCAGAAAGTGGTTGACCGGCGCGATATGCGCCCGCGTTTTGAAGGCAGCTGGGGGGCGTCCGACGAGGATCTGTTCGACAAATCGTTGGAGCGGCTGAAACAGCTGCACGCACAGAACAAGCCGTTCTTCAGTCTGATCTTCACGTCCTCGAACCATGAGCCGTTCGAATTCCCGGATGGGAAGATCGCCCTGCATGAACCGACCAAACAGACTGTCAACAACGCGGTCAAGTACGCTGACTACGCGCTGGGTAAGTTCATCCGTGAGGCCAAAAAACAGGCCTACTGGAAAGACACCCTGTTCCTGATCGTCGCCGACCATGATAACCGGGTGTATGGCGACGCGCTGGTTCCGATCAAAAAATTCCATATCCCGGGGCTGATTATCGGCGCCGACATGCCCGCCAAAAGCATTACGACCATCGCGAGCCAGATCGACCTCGGCCCTACGCTGCTTTCCCTGATGGGGGTGGCCAGCGTTCATCCGATGATTGGCCGGGATCTTGCGCAGGACAGCACATCGCCCGGGCGCGCACTCCTGCAGTTCGATAATTATTTTGCCTGGCTGGAGAACGATGCTGCGACCATCCTGCGCCCGGGGCAGCCGCCGCTACTGGGACAGTACGACCCCAAACACGGTGAACTGCGGCTCGGCCGCATCCCGCCGTCCCAGGCACAAGTCGATCGGGCGATGGCGCATGTGTTCCTGCCTTCCCTGCTGTATCGCGAGCAGCGCTACCGGCTCCCCGAGTAGCAGCAAGCCTCGTTGCGCTATCATTGCCTCCATGACACTGCCAAGCTCCCATGCCGCCTCGCCTTTCGCCATGCGCATCCTGATCGTCGAAGACAACGCCGACATCGTCGCCAACCTGTACGGCTACCTGGAGCCCCGCGGCCACCAGGTGGACTCCGCCTCCAATGCCTATTCCGGGCTGGCGTTGGCGCGCGAGCACTCCTACGATGTGATCGTGCTCGACATAATGATGCCTGGTATGAACGGTATGGAAATGTGCAGAAAATTGCGCGACGAGCAGCTCGATTCGACGCCGGTGCTGATGCTGACAGCGCGTGACACGCTACAGGACAAGCTGACAGGATTCGACAGCGGCGCCGACGACTACCTGGTCAAGCCGTTTTCCCTGGCGGAGCTGGAGGTCCGGCTGCAGGCGCTGGTCCGGCGCTCGCGCAACAACGTCCTCTCCAACACCACCCTGCGTGTCGGCGAGCTCATATTCAATACCGCCACTTACCGCGCGGCGCGCGCCGGGCGCAGCCTTTCCTTGACGAAAACCGGGTTCATCCTGCTGAAATTGTTGATGCAGCATGCGCCCCATGTCGTTCCTCGGGAAATGATCGAGCACGAGATCTGGGGCGACGACCGCCCCGACAGCGATGCCCTGCGTACCCATATCCATTCACTGCGGCAGACGCTCGATAAGGACGAGCCGTATCCAATGCTGCGCACCGTACCCGGTATCGGTTATCAGCTGGTGACGCCGCATGACCCGCTTTGAATCGATCGGCAAGCGCATCGTCAAGGCCTATCTGCTGTTCGCCTTGGGCTTCTCGGTGTTCTTCATGGCGATTTCAGTGGTGGTTGTCGAGGGCATCGAAGTGCGTATGGTGGACCGCCGGCTGGAGGAAGTCGCGGCCTGGGCTTCACCGCGCCACGCCGGCGGACTGCCGATTGAAATGCCCGCCGGTATCAGCTTTCACCATGGCGATGACATTCCACAATCGCTGCGCAACTTGCCGGCGGGGATCAGCGACATCGAGGCCGATGGTATCGGGCTGCACGTGTTCAGCGCGCGCGACAGTGGCGGTCCCTATGTCGTGGTGGATCACGAAAGCGACTATGAAAGCGTGGAGCGTCTCGTCTATTCGCTGCTTTTGCTGAGCCTGCTGGGCTTTCTGGCCATGTCGGTAGGACTGGGGCGCTACATGGCGCGCCGGTTTGTCGGTCCCATCGTGGACCTGTCGAGCGCCGTCGTCTCCCGCAAAAACCACTGGCCTCATATGCACAGCAACGATGAATTGGGGATTTTAGCGCGCGCTTTTGCCGCCCACACCAATGAACTGAAGGTGTTTCTCGAACGTGAGCGCGCCTTCACCGGCGACGTCAGCCACGAACTGCGCACCGCGTTGACCGTGATCTCAGGCGCGGCCGAACTGCTTGAGCTCGATCAGCTCGCCAAGCCGGGCGTGCGCGCCGCCAGCGAGCGCATCAGCCGCGCAGCGCGCGAAGCCGCCGAGAGCGTTGACACCCTTCTGCAACTTGCACGCGCACCCGAATCGATCGAATACGAACTGTTCCCGATCGAGCCAATGGTGCGGGACGAGGTGCGGCGTTACCAGTCCCTGGTGGCCAACAAGCCGGTACGGCTGGGATGTGCAGGCGGTGGCGATTTCGTCGTGCGCGCCCAGCCCCGGCTGGTTGCAGCTGTCATCGGCAACCTGATTCGCAATGCCTGCCTGTACACCGACCAGGGTGCGGTCAGCGTGCTGCTGGCCGATCGCAGCATCCTGGTGCGTGACAGCGGGCGTGGCCTTCCCGCTGCGGTGCTGGACATGCTCGCCGGCGACGACACCGGTCGACAGCTACGAGGGTCTGAAGGCACCGGCCTGGGCTTGGCACTGGTCAAGCGCATTTGCCGCCATCTCGGCGCCACGCTCAAGGTGGCCACGGCACCCGACGGCGGGACTATCTTTACTGTCACGTTCCCGCCGCTTTAACGCTTTCTTGACATGGCCCTAACGTCGGCCTCATCCCATCATATGTAGCCTGTCGGAACGATGCAGGGCTGGGCGACAACCGCCGTCCCGCTGTCTGCGACCAAAGGCAATTGATGGGGCAACTCGAATCATTCAAGCGGCCGAGCGCCGCGCTGCTGCCGCTGTTTGCGTCGGCATTCATTGTAAGTGTCTACAACCAGGCATTCTGGAGAAGTTTTGTGGGTGCCACCGGAGGATGGACGCTGGCATCCATGCCGCTCCAGGCCGGCATGTTCCTGATGCTCGTGTTGGCGTTCACGGCTTCGCTGGCGGTGATCAATTTCCGCTTCAGCATCAAGCCTTTGTTGATCGCCCTGTTTCTGCTCACCTCGCTGTCGAGCTACTTCATGGACCACTACGGCGTGGCGATCGACTGGTCGATGGTGCAGAACATCGTGGACACGGATGCGAGGGAAAGTACGGAGTTGCTCAACGTCGGAATGCTCGCGTCTTTTGTGCTGACCGGCGTCATTCCCGCTGCGGCGATTGCGTGGAGCAAGCCCAGGTATTGGACGGGCCGGCGCCAGCTCGGCGTGAACCTCGCCACCGCCGGCATCGCCGTGGTCGGTGCCGGCTTGCTGTTGATGTTGATGTTCAAGACATTGGCGCCGGCGCTGCGCGAACACCGTGAACTGCGCTTTTTACTGACCCCGACCAACTACATTCAAGCGGTCAACGGCTATCTCAAGCGCAAGTGGAGCGCGCCGATCGTTCTTGCGCCTCTGGGCAGAGATGCAAGCAAGGGCGTCCTTTGGCGCGGCAACCCACGCCGCACGGTCACCGTGATCGTGGTGGGCGAAACCGCCCGCGCAGCCAATTTTTCCCTGAACGGATATGGCCGGCTCACCAATCCGGAATTGTCACGGGTGCCGGACCTGGTCAATTTCAGGAATATGCAATCGTGCGGCACCGCCACCGGCATCTCGCTGCCTTGTCTCTTCTCGCCCCTCGGACGCGAGCATTTCAGTGCAACCAAGGCGCAATCCCAGGAGGGGCTCCTCGACGTCCTGCGGCACGCCGGTTTCGATCTGCTGTGGCGCGATAACAATTCCGGTTGCAAAGGCGTCTGCGACCGGATCCCTTATGAGGACGTGTCGCTGCCGGTCGCCGGCGATCAACTGTGCAATGATGAGGAATGCTACGATGAGCGCTTGCTGCGTGGCCTTCCCCAGCTCATCCGGCAAGCGAGCGGCGACATGGTGATCGTGCTTCATCAGAAGGGCAGCCACGGGCCGGCTTACTCGAAGCGCTATCCGCCGCAATTTGGCGTGTTCGGCCCGGTGTGCACGACGATCGAGCTCGGCCAGTGCTCGCGCGAGTCCATCGTGAACGCCTACGACAATACGATCCGATACACCGACCACGTACTGAAACAGGCGATCGACCTGCTTGCCGACGCGGCGCGCGCGGACGGCGTCGATACCGCGCTGATGTACTTCTCCGATCACGGCGAGTCACTTGGCGAAAACAACTTCTACCTGCATGGCGCGCCGTATGTCATCTCGCCGCCGGAACAGCGCGCGGTACCCTTCATGCTGTGGTTGTCCGAAGGATTTCGCGAGCGCTTCAAAATCAACCAGCGGTGTCTGGCAGCGCGGGGCGACCATCCGTTCAGTCACGACCACCTGTTCCACTCGACACTTGGGATGCTCAACGTCAGCACCGCCGTGTACAACCCGCGGCTGGACATTTTCAATGCGTGTCGTCATGCGCCGTGATCTCCTGGCTGTAGCAATTGCGCGGTGCACACTTTCTTACTCATACACTCGGGTCGGGATGGATCGTACTCCTGAGCGTATTTCTAATCACGACAGGCCTGGATCGCTGGCCCAGGCATACGAGCGTTCGCGTTTGTGTGTTGCGGAGGAGCGACATGATGGTTGCAACATGGGTAACCCAGCCGTCAAAAATGCTCGTCGCAACGATAGCGGCCGCTTGCATTTACCGTGTTGTCATGCGCTTGACATGAGAATACAGGACAATCACGGTTGCAGCTGTAACGACGGCGCGGTGGCCGCCGCTGCGACCTGCGCTACGATGCTACAGCAACATTGCGCGAGACCACCTTATTGATTGGATACTCGGAGCCAGCAGCATGAGCACATCGGTGGGTATTCTCCGCTTCATTGCCCGGCCTATTGGCTCTATATTGCCCTCGCTTGGTATCGGGCTCCTGGCCACAGCGGTGCTGTTCGCAGCCCGGCGCCCGCCGACCGTTGATTTGCAAGCACTGGACCCGGCGTTGATGAAAGCAGTGACCGCGTCGGTTTCCCAGCGAGACGTGGAGGCAATTCTGACGCATCGACGGGCAAGCGGCCCGGTTCACCTTCAGTTATATACGTCCTGCGACGGACCGCAACGCTGCACGATATTTACCACGATGGTCTTCCCCCGCTCCGCATTTCAGCCATCGACAATATCGTTGCAGGTCGCCATGGATGTCATGCCAGATGGTGGGGACGCACAGCGAACGGTCACGTCAACATGGCAGGTTCAATCTATTGGTCCGGCAATCGATGAGCACATTGACCATGCAGGCGATTTCAGCGGTCTGTCAGTGCTTGCCAAGAATCGCGAGGGCAATGCGATCGCGGGTTTGCTCACATCGATTCGATCTGCAATTGCGGCAGTCCTTGTTTCACATGGGGTGGCAGCGGAACCGGGCGCTGCAACCGCAACCCGTTTTCCACTGACTACTACGCCGCGTTGATATGTAGCTGTGCATGAAATTCCACAAGTCAGCTGACCCGCTGGGGCTGGAAAAAAATGATTGCCATACCCATCAGCGCGACACCGGCACCAGCAAGGTCCCAAACTGTCGGCCGAACTCCGTCGACCGCCCACAGC
>CAMLFK010000108.1 GCA_946479255.1 uncultured Oxalobacteraceae bacterium | reverse complement strand
GTTTTTTATTGTTAGGGGGACCACCGAGAGCTACACTCTTTCCCTTCCCGCCGCGCTTCCGAGCTGTCGAGCCGGTTGGGGCCCCACGAGACCGCCTGCGGCACCGAGGTGCACACCCCGCCCAGGTTCTGGTAGCCCGTCGCCGACGGCCCCCACGCACTGCCGCTCCACCATTTGTGGTACAGGGTGCGGTCGGTGCCGAGCACGAACAGGTCGAGCCGGTTGGGGCCCCACGACACCATCGGGTTCGAGCTCGGCTTGATGGCGGCGGTGCCCAGGCCGATGCCGTTGCGCGGGCCGTCGAGGCAAGCCTGCATGCGCGCCACCTGCCCGGCCGAGAACATCACCATGGCGCGGTCGTCCACATAATCCATATAGTTCATGAACATGTCGCCGTTCGGCCCATTGCTGCACGAGATGCGCGGGAAGGCCGGCGCCCCCGTATTGGCGCCGCCCTGGTTGGGCGTGTCGCCCACATTGTCGGTTCCGCTGCAGCCGTTGCCGTCGTCGCCCCAGATGTGATTGAGGTTGAGCCAGTGGCCGATTTCGTGCGTGGCGGTGCGTCCCAGGTTGAAGGGCGCGGCCGCCGTGCCGTTGGTGCCGAAGGCGGAATGCAGGACCACCACCCCGTCGGTATTGGCCGGGCCGCCCGGAAACTGCGCGTAGCCGAGCAGGCCGCCAGCCAGTGGGCACACCCACATATTGAGATACTTGTCGGACGGCCAGGCGTCCATGCCGCCGCTGGCGGCCGACTTGACCGCGTCGTCGTCGGAGAAGCCGGCGACGGTGGTCTGGCGCCGTTCAACGCCGGTGGTGGGCGCACCGCCGGGGTCCACCGTGGCCAGTTCGAATTCGATGCGGGCGTCGGCCGCCAGCGGCAGGAAGGGCGCCGGCGTGGTGCTCACATCCGGATTGGTGCGCCGGAAATCGCGGTTCAGCACGGCGATCTGGCTGTCGATCTGCGACTGCGGGATGTTCTGGGCGGCGGTGTTATACACCACGTGCACCACCACGGGAATGCGCGTGATGCCGGTGCGCTGGGCCGCCACGTCGCCCAGTTCGTAGCGCTGGCTGAGGTTTTCGATCTCGGCGCGCCGCGCCGCGTACTCGGGCAAGGTGGACAGCAAGCGCCGGTGCACGTCCATGGTGCCGCATTTGCGCACCTGGGGCCTGGCGTTGTCGTCGCGGCCATTGCCGCCGCCACCGCCCATGCCACCCCCGCCCATGCCGCCCCCGCCGCCCATGCCGTCACCGGGCATGCGGTCGCCGCCGCTGTCGCCGCGCGTTTGCATCATGCCGCCGCCAGGACGGTCGGCGTCCGCGGGCTGGCTCAACAGCCCGGGCATGCCGCGCTCTTCAGGGTCGCCGGCGGCTTGCTGGCCGTCGTTGGGCATCATGTCCCCGCCCCCGCCTTCATTGAGCGCGTGGGCCGGATGGCCGTTGCCGAATACCCCGTTGGCCGTGCCGCCGGCCGCCTCGTCCGCCCCGTAGACGTTTGTCGCGCCCACATCCTCACAGCCACAGCTGGCCATCGCCGCTGCCTTGGCTTTTCCGTGCTTTTTCATTTCAGGACCCCTTGTTATGGTTGTTTGCCTGCCTGCACTGCCGCGCTCGCTTGCTTCGTCCTCAATATTCGTGCGCTGAGCTGAGCTGATTCGACTGCGGGAGCGGATGATTGGTTCAATGAAGGCCGCACGTGCACGCCCCCGCATGGCGTACGTGCGTCCTGGTCCCGTTGACCTCAGCGTGGAATTTTGTCAGCATTAGTCAAAAGTACACATACACTCTAGTGCGCGTTTCGCCGGCTGCTCGAAAATTTTTTAATCGCCGCGCGGCATCGATAGCGCGCCGCTACTGCCGGGTTGGCGCTGGCCTGGCCCGCTCCAAGCGGACACGCCGCGCTTTCAACGTAGAATACAAAGCGTTCAACATGCACCCGCGGAGACAAGATGGAATGCGACATATTGACCCTGCCCGGCTTGGGAGATTCCGGCGCACAACATTGGCAGAGCTTGTGGGAACGGCGGCATCCCGAATGGACGCGTGTTACGCACCGTGACTGGACCAATCCCACGCTTGGTGAATGGGTGGCCGAACTCGACGCCGGCATTGCCGCCTGCGAAGGTCCGCCGATCCTGGTGGCGCATGGCCTGGCTTGCGCGCTGGTGGCGCACTGGGCGCAGTCGCACTCGCAGCTGGCCATTGCCGGCGCCATGCTGGTCGCGCCCAGTGATGTCGAGGCAGCCAGTTTCCCAAAGGACAGCACGGGCTTTGCGCCGATTCCCCGGCAGCGCCTGCGTTTCCCCAGCATTGTGGTGGCAAGCAGCAATGACGAATTCGTGTCGCCGGAACGGGCCGGCGCGCTTGCCGCGGCGTGGGGAAGCCGGCTGGTGGACCTCGGCCGCGCCGGGCATATCAACGCGGCGAGCGGCCATGGCCCATGGCCCGAAGGCGAACAGTTGCTCAATGATTTTTGCGCGCAGATCCGGGTATAAGTTTATGATGCAAAGGCTTATCGTCTAAACCCGGTGTCGGCTGCGACTTCGCCGCCGTGATGCTGGCGGCACGCCGGGACCGTGCAGGCACCCAGCGGAGCAATATCTTGCTCGGCATGATAGGTACGGCATTGCTGACCGGCGGCCTGGCACTGCACGTTTATTCAAACTGATCCTGACAAAGTAAAGCGCCCGGCGATGCAGCCAGGCGCTTTACGCTACTACTTTACTTCCCTGCCCCGGCCAGCAGCATTTCATTCATGCGCTTCACAAAAGCCGCCGGATCGGTCAGCGAACCGCCTTCAGCCAGCAGCGCCTGATCGAACAGGAGGTGCGACCAGTCGGCGAACTGCGCGCTTTCCGCGTTCTCGTACTTCAGGCGCGTCACCAGCGGGTGGTTCGGGTTGATCTCGAGGATAGGCTTGGACTCCGGTGCGCTCTGCCCCGCCGCCTTGAGCATGCGCAGCAGGTTACCCGACAGTTCGTGCTCGTCCGCCACCAGGCAGGCCGGCGAATCGGTCAGGCGGAAGGTTACGCGCACGTCCTTGGCCTTTTCGCCCAGCGCGCCCTTCATGCGCTCGACCAGCTCCTTGTACGAGGTCTCGGTTTCCTCGTGCTCCTTCTTCTCGGCTTCGTCTTCCAGCTTGCCCAGGTCCAGGCCGCCCTTGGCCACCGACACCAGTTCCTTGCCATCGAACTCGGTCAGGAAGGACAGCATCCACTCGTCCACGCGGTCGGTCAAGAGCAGCACTTCCACGCCCTTCTTGCGGAAGATCTCCAGGTGCGGGCTGTTTTTGGCCGCGTTGAAGCTCTCGCCGGTGACGTAGTAGATCTTCTCCTGGCCTTCCTTCATGCGCGCGATGTAGTCGGCCAGCGATACGGTCTGGTCGGCGTTGTCGTTGGCGGTCGAGGCGAAGCGCAGCAGCTTGGCGATGCGGTCCTTGTTGCCCGCGTCCTCGCCGATGCCTTCCTTGAGCACCTGGCCGAACTCGGTCCAGAAGGTGGTGTACTTGTCCTTCTTTTCTTGTTCATCGGCGTTGGCCAGTTCTTCCAGCATGCCCAGCACGCGCTTGGTCGAACCTTCGCGGATCACGCGCACATCGCGCGACTCCTGCAGGATCTCGCGCGAGACGTTCAGCGGCAGGTCGTTGGAGTCGATTACGCCTTTAATGAAGCGCAGGTAGGCCGGCATCAGCTGCTCGGCGTCGTCCATGATGAACACGCGCTTGACGTACAGCTTGATGCCGCCGCGCTTGTTGCGGTCCCACAGGTCGAACGGGGCGTGGCTCGGCACGTACAGCAGCTGGGTGTATTCGCTGCGCCCTTCGACCCGGTTATGGGTGTAGGTCAGCGGCTCCTGGAAGTCGTGCGAGACGTGCTTGTAGAACTCGGCGTACTGCTCGGCCGTGATGTCGTTCCTGTTGCGGGCCCACAGGGCGCTGGCCTGGTTGACGGTCTCGTACTCGTCCTTGAGCACGGTTTCCTTTTTCTCGGCGTCCCACTCGTCCTTCTGCATCTGGATCGGCAGCGAGATATGGTCGGAGTACTTGCGGATGATCGCCTTGAGCTTCCAGCCGGAGAGCAGCTCTTCCTCGCCGTCGCGCAGGTGCAAAATCACGTCGGTGCCGCGCGCGGTCTTGTCGATGGTCTCGACGCTGTAGTCGCCTTCGCCGGTCGATTCCCAGCGCACGCCGTGGGCGCCGTCCACGCCGGCGCGGCGGGTTTCGACGGTGATGCGGTCGGCCACGATGAAGCCGGAGTAGAAGCCGACGCCGAACTGGCCGATCAGGGCCGCGTCGGCCTGCTGGTCGCCGGACAGCTTGCCGAAGAATTCCTTGGTGCCGGACTTGGCGATGGTGCCCAGGTGCGAGACCACTTCATCGCGGCTCATGCCGATGCCATTGTCCGAAATGGTGATGGTCTTGGCGTCCTTGTCGAAGCGCACGACGATCTTCAGCTCATGGTCGTTGCCGTACAGCGCGTCATTATTGATGGCCTCGAAGCGCAGCTTGTCGGCCGCGTCGGAGGCGTTCGAAATCAGCTCGCGCAGGAAGATCTCCTTGTTGGAATACAGGGAGTGAATCATCAGTTGCAGCAACTGTTTTACTTCGGCTTGAAAACCAAGGGTTTCTTTTTCGGCAACAGCCATTTTCTAATCCTCGTGTGAGACAGGTTGAACGGATTTGGCCAATGTGGAGCCCTTTACCGCATTTTCAAGAGCCCGCCTTGCCGAGTTCGCGCTCAAGAAACTTCCACATGGCCGGGTCTTGCACGGCGGCCACGTTCAGCCGCATGCGGGTCGAGGGCAGCTGGCTGGGCGAAAACAGGCTGCCGGGAGCCAGCAGCAGGTTTTCGGCCATGGCGCGTTCGGCCAGCAAGTTGGTATCGGCCCCGGTGTCGGCCCAGACGAACATGCCGGCCGGCGGCGCCAGGGCAACGGTCAGGCCGGCGCGCTCCATCTGGCGCACAGCCTTGACCCGCACCGCGTCCAGGCGCGCGCGGATCCGGTCCATGTGCTTGCGGTAAATGCCTTCGGAAAGCACCTTGTAGACCACCCGCTCGCCGATATCGCCCGAGGACAGGGTGGCCAGCATCTTGCGGTCGCACAGGCGCTGCGCCCATTCCGGCGAGGTGGCGATGAAACCGACCCGCAGGTTGGCCGCCAGCGATTTGGAAAACCCGCCCAGGTAAATCACCCGCCGCAGCTGGTCGAGCGCGGCCAGGCGCGTGGCCGGCTGCACCGCGCTGCCGGGATGCAGGTCGCAGTAAATGTCGTCCTCGACGATGGTAAAGCCGTGTTGCTCGGCCAGGCGCAGCACCTGGAAGGCCTTGGCCGCCGACAGCGAAGTGGAGGTCGGATTGTGCAGCACCGAGTTAATCACGAACAGCTTGGGCTTGTGCAGCGCGGCCAGCTCGGCCAGCCGGGCGATGTCCGGGCCGTCGGGCAGGCGCGGGATGCCGACCACCTTCAAGCCCATGGCGGCAAAGGAACCGAACATCAGGAACCAGGCCGGATCGTCGACGAAGATGGTGTCCCCGGGCCGGGTGAACTCGCGCGCCACCAGGTCCAGCGCCTGGGTGACGCCGACGGTGGTGACGATTTGTTCGGGCCCGGCTTCGATTTCCAGCTCGGCCAGTTTTAACTGCAGCTGCTGGCGCAGCGGCAGGAAGCCTTGCGGGGTGGCGTAATTGAGCAAGGTACGCGGGTTCTGGCGGCTGATCGAGCGCAGCGCGTTGGCGATCATCGGGCCGTCCAGCCATTCGGAAGGCAGCACGCCCGAGCCGGGCACGCTTTGCAGGGGCGCCAGCCGGAACATGTTTCGGATCAGCCAGACCACGTCGAGCGGCTTGGTTTCCAGCGCCACCTCCTCGACCGGCGCCGAGCGCACCCCCGCATTCAGGGGCGAGCGCTCGCGCACGAAAAAGCCGGCCCCGCGGCGCGATTCCAGGTAACCCATGGCCACCAGCTTGTCGAAGGCGGCCACCACGGTGAAGGCGGACACCCCATGGCTGACGGCGAACTGGCGGATCGACGGCATGCGCGCCCCGCTTCGGAGCAGCTTGTCGTCGATGCGCGCGGCCACCGAGCGCACGATCTGGTCGATCAGGGTCTCGCCGGATTCGCGCGAGAGCAAGGCGACGAAGGGGGTGGCGGTGCGTGCCGATGCCGGAACTGAGGGGATGGTTGTCATAGCTTTGCGGGCAGCATGGTGATTCAGCAATTGTACAGGTACTGTAACGGTGACGACATCCGCGCGAATTTTGCGCGATACAATCTGTCAACCCGCTTACCAACAGGACTGAACCCGATGAAAATAGCAGCAATCTCAGACATCCATGGCAATCTGGCCGCCCTCGACGCGGTGCTGGCAGACATTCGAACGCGTGACGTCGACCTGATCGTCAACCTTGGCGACATCCTGTCGGGCGCCCTCCAGCCCAGCGAGACGGCTGAGCGCCTGATGGCATTAAACCTGCCGACCATCCGGGGCAATCACGAACGTCAAGTGCTCGCGGGAGATGCCAGCCGCATGGGGCCATCGGATCGCAGGGCGCATGAAACGATTCGCCCGGACCAACGGCAGTGGCTGGCATCGCTGCCGGCGTCGCTCGAACTGGACGATGTGCTTTTAGTCCACGGCACACCGGCAAGCGACCTGGAGTATTTTCTGGAGACGGTCACCGCGCATGGATGCAGGGCCGCGACCATGGATGAGGTGCTTTCCCGCGCCGGCTCGGCCAAGGCATCGTTGATCCTGTGCGGACACACCCATATACCCCGATCCGTCCGCCTTGATGATGGCCGCCTGATCGTCAATCCCGGGAGCGTCGGGCTGCAAGCCTATGATGACGAGCGGCCATTCTTTCATGTCATGGAGACCGCAACGCCACATGCGAAATATGCGATTGCCACCAAAGACAATGGGCTCTGGCAGGCCGAACATATTTCAGTCGCCTATGATTGGGCCCAAGCTGCGGCAATGGCCGAAGCGAACGGGCGTGCCGATTGGGTCTTGCCGCTCAAGACCGGGCTTTGTACGGCTCCAGCGCGCTAAAACCGGCACCTGAAAGATTGGTGTAATGGTAGAAGCACCAATACAGCAATCATTATTATCTTCCAATGTGTACTGGGACTGTACTGGGATTGTGATCTAGGATGGACACACCTTCCCTACTTCGAAAGCTCCCATGTACTTGCCTACGATCGCAGAACTCGACGCCGCCGCCGCCATTGTGTACGCCGGCATGCCGCCGACCGCGCAGTACAGCTGGCCGATGCTCAATGCCGCGCTGGGCACCGAAGTGATCGGGCATGGAAGGCATCGACGGCCGCAAGATCGGCCTGCCGCTCAGCGGCGGCAACGTCGATGCCAGCGTGTACAGCCAGGTCCCGCAGGAGGCTGGCAAGGGGACGGACAATGAGTAAATCACTGACGCTCACGCCGGTCCCCTCGCGCCGCATGTCCGGCGAATCTGCCGGCATGCTGCTTGGCCTGGCCGGTGTCGCCATCTTCAGCCTGACCCTGCCCTTCACCCGGCTGGCGGTGCGTGCCCTCGATCCGACCTTCGTGGCACTGGGACGGGCGCTGGTGGCGGCCCTGCTGGCCGCGCTGTGGCTGGCATGCAAGCGCAGCGCTCTGCCGCCGCGCGATGCCTGGCTGCCGCTGGCCGCCGTCGCGGGCGGCTGCGTGATCGGTTTTCCGTGGCTGACGTCCTTCGCCTTGCAAACCCTGCCCGCCTCGCACGGCGCGGTGTTGGTCGGCATCCTGCCGCTGGCCACCGCGGTGCTCTCGGCCATGCGCGGCAACGAGAAACCCTCGCGCGGTTTCTGGGCGACGGCGCTGATCGGCTCGGCGCTGGTGGTGGCCTTCGCGCTGCGCCAGAGCGGCGGCAGTTTTCACCTGGCCGACCTGTTGATGTTCGGCGCCGTGGTACTGGGCGCCTGGGGCTACGCCGAGGGCGGGCGGCTGGCCCAGAGGATCGGCGGCGAAGCGGTGATCTGCTGGGCGCTGGTGCTCGCCGCGCCCTTGCTGGCCCCCTTGGCGCTATGGCTGTGCTGGGACGATGCCGCCAGCTTGGCCGCGGCGCCGGCCAGCGCCTGGCTGGGCTTCGCTTATGTGTCGGCTTTTTCCATGTTCATCGGCTTCTTCTTCTGGTACCGCGGCATGGCGCTGGGCGGCATCGCCCGGGTCGGCCAGGTGCAGCTGCTGCAGCCCTTCATGACCTTGGCGGGGGCGGCCCTGATCCTGGACGAGTCTTTGACCAGCGATCACCTGCTGTTCGCACTGGCGGTCATCGCCGTGGTGGCCTGCGGGCGCCGCATGCGCGTGGCACGCTAGGAAGCCAGACCCGGCCCACGTACAATATGCTTTTGTCAGTATCGACAACTCCCTTACTCCACCAACGCAGGAAAACCATGTCCGTCTACGAAAAACTCAAGTCGCTCAACATCACGCTCAATACCCCGGCGGCGCCGGTGGCCGCCTATGTCATGTACGTGCAGACGGGCAACCTGGTGTTTATCTCCGGCCACCTGCCCAAGCATGCGGACGGTTCCGTCATCACCGGCCAGCTGGGCAAGAATGTCAGCACCGAGGAAGGCCAGAAGGCGGCGCGGGTCACCACCATCGACCTGATCAGCACCCTGCAGGAAGCCTGCGGCGGCGATCTCAACAAGGTCAAGCGCATCGTCAAGGTCATGTGCCTGGTCAATTCCACCCCGGACTTTACCGATCACCACCTGGTGACCAATGGTTGCTCGGAACTGCTGGGCGAAGTGTTCGGCGATGCCGGCAAGCACGCGCGCTCGGCCTTCGGCGTGGCGCAGATCCCGCGCGGCGCCTGCGTCGAAATCGAGATGATTGTGGAAGTCGCCTAAAAGTTTTGCTTCCTAGGCAACATATTCTTTGGCCGATGGCGTTTACCCAACGCCATCCTTGCTGGGCCGCTTATCCAGCGTGCTCTATAATGGCGGCGTACCGACGCAGCCCCTTTCTTCTGTGAGACCTTCATGAAATTAGACAATATTAATCCGATCGAGTGGCGTTTTTCGGAGCGCGCAGAACAAATGCAAAGCTCGGTGATCCGCGAGATCCTGAAAGTCACGCAGCGCCCGGATATCATCTCCTTCGCCGGCGGCCTGCCGTCGCCGGAGACCTTCCCGGTCGAGGAAATGAAAGCGGCCTTCGACAAGGTATTGTCCGAGAAAGGCAAGGTTGCGCTGCAATACGGCCCGACCGACGGTTTCCCGCCGCTGCGCGAGTGGATCGCCAACAACCTGTCGACCGCGGCCGGCCGCATCCTGCCTGAACAGATCCTGATGACCTCCGGCTCGCAGCAGGCGCTCGACCTGCTGGGCAAGGTGATGATCGACGAAGGCAGCCGCGTGCTGGTGGAAACCCCGAGCTACCTGGGCGCGCTGCAGGCGTTCTCGGTGTACCGTCCGGAATTCCGCTCGGTCCAGACCGACGACCACGGCCTGGTGCCGTCCTCGGTCGACGCCGTCGCTGAAGGCGCGCGCATGCTGTACGCGCTGCCGAACTTCCAGAACCCGACCGGGCGCAGCCTGTCGATCGAGCGCCGCCAGGAACTGGTCGAGACCTGCGCGCGCCACGGCTTGCCGCTGATCGAGGACGATCCTTACGGTTCGCTGAGCTACAAGGGCGAGCCGCTGCCCAAGATGCTCAACATGAATCCGGATGGCGTCATTTATATGGGCTCGTTCTCCAAGGTGCTCACGCCGGGCATCCGCCTGGGCTATGTGGTGGCGCCGCTGCCGCTGGTACGCCGCCTCGAGATGGCCAAGCAGGCGGCCGACCTGCACACCGCCACGCTGACCCAGATGGTGGTGCACGAGGTGATCAAGGACGGCTTCCTGGATGGCCACATTCCGAAGATCCGCGCGCTGTATTCGAACCAGTGCCAGGTCATGCTGGAAGCGATGTCTGCCAATTTCCCGGAAGGCGTTACCTGGACCCGTCCGGAAGGCGGCATGTTCATCTGGGTGACCCTGCCCAAGCATATCGACTCGATGGCCTTGCTGGACCAGGCGATTGCCGCCAAGGTGGCCTTCGTGCCGGGCAAATCCTTCTATGCGAACGAGGCCGAGACCAACACCCTGCGCCTGTCCTTCGTGACAGTGCCGCCGGACCGCATCCGCGAAGGCGTGGCCATTCTCGGCCAGCTGATCAAAGCGCAGATGTAAGCACACTTGATGTAAACACATACTCTCGTACTACCCAGAACGCCCGGCCAGTCCGGGCGTTTTTGTATTTGCACGTCTTCCGCCTCCTCTCCCGCATCCCTCGGCACAAGAAATTGCCTCTTGGATACGTCTCCATTTCCCCATGGTATCGTTTTCAAGCCTTTTGTTGCAGCGCAGAAAATCCGTGTTGTATATGCGCAAAAATTTTGTTCAAAATAGAATATTTCCATCTCGAATCTATCAAAAACTCTCGCAATTTCCGTAGATTAAGCTACAATTCCGTGTAGAAATATTAATTAGCAATCAGTCACTCTTTAAGATAAATTCATGGCTGCCCACGCGGCCCAGCTCAAAAGGTTTATAGACAATATGCTCGATACGTTCGCACCGGAATTCCTTCGCCAGTTCACCGTCACCGCCCCAGCTCAGGCAGTCCAGCCGGCCGCACCCGCCATCCCGGTCGGCCCGGGCATGGACATGGCCGACCTGACCATCGCTTACCTCGAGCAGCTGGGCATCGACTATTGCTTTGGCGTACCGGGCGGAGCCATCGAGCCCTTCTATAACGCCATCGCGCGCAACCAGCGCCGCGGCGGCAAACTGCGCCACGTGGTCGCGCGCCACGAAGCCGGGGCCGCCTTCATGGCCGACGGCTATGCCCGTGAAACCGGCAAGGTCGGGGTCTGCATGGCCACCTCCGGTCCCGGCGCGACCAACCTGATCACCGCCGTCGCCACCGCCTACGGCAACGACGTGCCGATGCTGGTGCTGACCGGCCAGCCGGCCCTGCCCTCGTTCGGCAAGCACACCCTGCAGGAATCGACCTGCACCGGCATCGACGTACTGGGCATGTTCCGTCATTGCACCCGTTACAATTCGCTAGTTTCGCACCCAGCCCAGATGGAATCGAAGCTCGTTACCGCACTGCAACATGCAACCCGTACCCCGCGCGGGCCGGTGCACCTGTCGGTCCCGCTCGACATCTTCCGCGCCGACAGCGGCCTGAGAGCCCCGACCTACGACCTGCGCACCCTGCTGCGTCCGCACGCGCTGGTTGACAACGATGCCATCGATACCCTGCGCGCCATGCTGGGCCAGTGCCGCAACGTGATGCTCCTGATCGGCGGCGGCTGCGGCGAGTCGATCCACTCGATCCTGCAATTTGCCGCCATGAAGGGCGCCACCTTCGTCACCACCCCGGACGGCAAGGGACTGGTCAGCCCGCAGCACCCGCTGTTTCGCGGCGTGTTCGGCTTCGGCGGCCACGCCTCGGCTGAAGCTGCACTGCGCGACGACTCGGTCGACCTGATCCTCGCGGTCGGCACCAGCATGGGCGAATGGAATACCGGCGGATGGTGCGACAGCCTGCTCAACGAGCGCCTGGTCCACATCGACGAATCCGAAGAGCACCTGGCGCGCACCCCGATGGCCCAGTTCCACATGCGCGGCTCGATCAGCTCGATCTTCAACCGCCTGGTCGAACGCGCCCAGCAGCCCTCCGGCGGCGCCGAAGTGGCGTTCGAGCGGCGCCGCATCGCGCGCCTGCGGAACAGCCCGAAGTGGGAGCCGGAAAGCATCATGGCCGCGCCCGAAGCCTTCACCAGCGAGGCCGTGCCGATCAAGCCGCAGCGCCTGATGCGCGAGCTGTCCAAACTGTTCCCGCCCACCACCCGCTACCTGGCCGACGCCGGCAATAGCGTGGCCTGGGCCACCCACTACCTGCAGCCGCAAGACCGCCGCGTGGCCGAGCGCCGCCTGGGCGAACGCAAGCGCGACATGGGCCTGCGCCAGAGTCCGGGCGGCTGGCTGCGCCTGACCACCCACTTCGCCCCGATGGGCTGGGCGATCGGCGCGGCGGTCGGCACCGCCGCCGCCAACCCCGACGTGCCGGTGGTGTGCATTACCGGCGACGGCAGCATGCTGATGAGCGGCCAGGAGATTTCCAGCGCCGTGGCCGAACAGATGAACGTGATCTTCGTGGTGCTCAACGATGCCGCGCTGGGCATGGTCAAGCACGGCCAGCGCCTGGGCGGGGCCGAGCAGATCGGCTTTGAACTGCCGCGCACCAATTTCGCCCTGATGGCCCAGGCCATGGGCGCGCACGGCCACATCATCGAGTCGCCGGCCGACATGGCCGCGCTGGACATCGCCGAAATCTGCGCCCGCAAAGGTCCGACCCTGATCGACGTGCGCATCGATGGCGAAGAGATCCCGCCGATGAATGCCCGCATGCGCGTGCTGGGAGATGGACTGTGAACCGGCCTGTGAATTCGACCTCCAAACGACTTGAAGGAAAAATCGCACTGATCACCGGCGGCTCGAACGGTATCGGCCTGGCCAGCGCCAAACTGTTCATCGAACAGGGCGCGCGGGTAATCGTTACCGGCCGCGATGAAGAGGGCTTGACTGCGGCGAGCGCCGAACTTGGCGAAGCTGCGCTGGTATTGAAAAGCGAAGCCGGCAGTCTGGAACAGATCGACGTCCTGATCGCCCAGGTCAAGGAGCGTTTCGGTCGTATCGACGTGCTGTTTCTGAACGCAGGCCTGTCGCGCCCCGCGCCATTCGAGCAGGTCACCGAAGAACAATTCGACGCCATCGTCGGCCTGAACTTCAAGGCCAGCTTCTTCACCATCCAGAAAGCCCTGCCACTGATGGCCCCTGGCGCCTCGGTGATCGTCACCACCTCGATCACCAACCAGACCGGCACGCCCAACTTTAGTGTGTATGGTGCCAGCAAGGCGGCTTTGCGTTCGCTGGTGCAGTCGCTCGGGCTGGCCCTGATCGAGCGTGGCATACGCGTCAATGCCATCAGTCCGGGACCGATCGACACGAACGCCTTCCAGCGCTTGAAATTGCCGGCCGAGCGCGTGGCCGCGATCCACGCGGACATCCGCGCCCGCTCGCCGATCAAGCGTTTCGGCTCGCCGGAAGAAGTGGCCAAGGTAGCCCTGTTCCTGGCCAGCGACGATGCCGCCTACGTCGTGGGTGAAGAGATCGTCGTTGATGGCGGCATGACCCACGTTTGCCTGGCCTGAGGAATAGCAAGAAGCGATGAACGACGCCAATCTGATCCATACCCGCATCTGGGAAGAAGAACCCGAGCCGGACAACGCGTTTGCCACCCGCGCGGCATATTGCCACGGCTACGACGTGTACGGCGCAATGCTGGGCCGTGCCGGCTGGGCATCGATGCTGTTCCTGCTGCTGCGCGGCGAAGCCCCGTCGCCAGGCCAGGAGGCCCTGCTCGAAGCGCTTGCCGTGGCCCTGGCCAATCCCGGTCCGCGCGATGCCTCGGTACATGCCGCCATGTGCGGCGGTGTGGCCGGTTCGACCGCCGCCGCCACCTTGTCGGCCGCCCTGGCGGTGGGCGCGGGCAGCAACGGCGGCGCGCGCGAAGTGTTTCTGGCCATGCAGGTCTGGGAACGCTGCGCCAGCGACCTGGCGCTGTGGCAGGCCCAGCTGGCGTGCGCGCCCCTTGATGAAGCCAGCATTTGGCCCACACCCCAACACGCGGCCGGTTTCGATCCGCATGGGCAGTCCTGTACCACCATCGTGCGTCAGACCCTGGAATGCCTCGCCAGCCTGGCGCCCGGTGCCCAGCTTGACTGGCTGTTGGCGCAGCGCGGCGCCCTCGAACTGGCCGCCGGCCTGCCGCTGGCCATGAGCGGGGTGGCCGCTTGCGCCCTGCATGAACTCGGCTTTACCGCCCAGCAAGGCGAAATGCTGTTCCTGCTGCTGCGCCTTCCCGGCGCCGCGGCCCACGCGCTGGAACAAGGCCAGTCGGGGTTTCGCAGCTTTCCCTTCTATACGATTGAGGTGGCCGAATGAGCGCACATGGACCAGAGCTGCTGGAGCAGCACGTTGGACACATCAAGAGCAAGATGGGGGCGGCCTTCATCGGCAGCCATGCGGTATTCCGCGGCCACGACCTGCATGCCGACCTGCGCCATCTGGACTGGGTGGAACTTTACCTGTTCGGCATCACCGGGCGCCGCTTCACCCCCGCCCAGTTGGAACTGCTGCACGGCATTCTGGTGTACACCAGCTATCCGGATGCGCGCATCTGGAACAACCGGGTTGCCGCGCTGGGCGGCTCAAGCCGGACCACGCCGGCACTGGCCATTTCGGCCGCGCTTGCAGTGTCGGAAGCCGGCATTTACGGGGGGCAGCCTGGCGTCAAGGCGATCGATTTCTTCCTGCGTGCCGGCCGCGCCACGCAGCAAAACGTCGCGCTGGCCGACCTGGTGGCGGCGGAGAAGCGCATCTACGGATTCGGCCGCCCTACGCCCGAACTGGGCGACGAGCGCCTGCCATGGCTGCTGGCGCTGGCCCAAGGGCTTGGCCTGGGTGACGGCCAGCACCTGCGCATCGCGCTCGAAACTGAGCAGCTGTTGCTGGCAAAGAACCCGCGTTTGCGCATGAATTACGCGGGCATGACTTCAGCCCTGTGCGCCGACCTCGGTTTCAGTGTTTCCGAGTTTCACATGTTCAGGGTGCCACTGTTCTTGGCCGGTATGCCCCCAGGCTATATCGAGGCGCGAGACCGCACCGAGGGCACCTTGTTCCCCACCCCCTGCCGGGATGTACGCTACCAAGGCGTGGCGCGGCGCGCTTGGCCCGGACAAACGATGTAAAAAATCCACATCGATAAAAATGTCCACAGGAAACATGTGACATTGTTGTCAGCCTGCCCTTGGGTATAGTATGGTTACGAGACAAATAGGCGGGCATTGCTTCTTTGCCTATGACAATAACGGGAGACCATTTGTGAAATTCGTGAGCATGTTTCCGCTCAGCCTGGCGCTGACGCTGGTCCTCCAGGCCCACGTAGTCCACGCCCAAGTCAGCGAAGAGGACGAGCTCACCCTTGTATATGGCGACAAGAGCAGCGTCAGCATTGCCACCGGCACCCAGCAATCGCTGCGCCGCGCCCCGGCGGTGGCCTCGGTGATCACTTCCCAGGACATTGCCGCGATGGGTGCCACCGACCTCGACCAAGTGCTTGAGTCGGTTGCCGGCATTCACGTCAACCGCAGCGCCAACCAGTATTCGCCGCTCTACGT
>CAMLFK010000107.1 GCA_946479255.1 uncultured Oxalobacteraceae bacterium | reverse complement strand
CCTTGAACTGCGCATCGGCACTGCCATCGACCGCCAGGCGCGACTGCTCGGCCTGTCCCGCCAGCTTGCCGTCGGGGCCGTAGACCTGATGGCGCAAGGTGAAGGCCTCGCGCAGCTTGCCGTCATTGACGACGGTGACGTCGACCGCCACGCGCGCCTGCGCACCCTCGAGCTTCGGCTTGACAAACGTGCCCCACTGCGCCACGTGCAGCGGCGCCGTCTTGGTCAGCCAGACATGGCGATAGATGCCCGCGCCTTCGTAGAACCAGCCCTCCTCGACCGAGGCGTCGACCCGCACCGCGACCACGTTGTCGTCCCCCACATTCAGATAGTCGGTGATGTCGTAGCGAAAGCCAGAGTAGCCGCTCGGCTCGGTGCCGATGTAATGTCCGTTCACCCATACGGTGCTGTTGCGGTAGGCGCCGTCGAACTCGAGCGAAATGCGCCGGCCCTTGTCAGCGGCGGGAATGTGGATCAGCTTGCGGTACCAGCCGATGCTGTTCTCAGGAAAATTGCGTCCGACCGCCAGCGAGCCGTGACCGGTGCTGGCGCGCTCGTCGAACGGCAGCTCGACCGCCCAGTCATGCGGAAGGTCCACCTTGCGCCAGGAGGCATCGGGAAATCCGGGGCCGGCCGGTCCGTCACCGTAGCCCGCCTTGGCGAAAAAGAAGGGACGCGTTCCGTGACCGAAGTCCTTGTCCGTGTCGTGCGGATGGCCGAAGGCGAAGCGCCAGCCACTGTCGATGTTGATGCGCTCGCGTGCGGCGGGCGCCGCGCCGGCCACGGCGGCGCTGCAGGCCAGCGCCAGCGCCACGAGGAAGCGGAAGCGATTGAATAAATTGGTCACGCAGTCTCCAGACAGCACGGATTAACAAAATAGATATCCGGCTAATCTAGCGTAGATCTTGTTTTGGAGCAAATGGAACCACGTCCGGCTAGCGAACGGCCCGTCTGTTCGCCTGCATCGTGAAGTGGATGTGCGTTGTGCCTGAAGAGTACAATGGCTTTTCTGTCAACGGTATTTTGTTCATTACCGATCGTGGATCGGCCCAGTCACGAAAAAGGAGAGTCATCTTGATCGTCGAGTACATCCGTTACGACTTAAAGAAGCATTCCACCGAAGACCTGGCCGCCTCTTACCGGTCCGCCGCGGCGCATCTGCAAGCCGCGCCCGAATGCCTGGCCTATGAGTTGACGATCTGCGAGGACGCACCGGCTTCCTGCGTGCTACGCATCGAATGGCAATCGACCGAGGCGCACATGAATGGCTTTCGGCGGGGCTCGAACTTTCCACCCTTCCTGGCGCTGATCCGGCCGTATATCGAAGAGATCGCCGAGATGCGGCATTACCGGCGCACCGACCTGGTGTGGACTCGTCAGAACTGAGGGCTTGGCTCGCCCTGACGACCTCGATCCGCTTGCCATGCCTGTCGAAAAACTTTGCAGGCGCGATTTTTTGGCAGATGGCGGCCTGGCAACAGGCGACAATGGCGTCCTTTATGATTCACGGGCCTCAAGGTGCTCAGCGGTGCGAAAAGCAACAAGAATATGCTGCACTGCGATGAAGCTGGTGCAAAGTAATCGTAATCGCTGTACGATGACAGCTGCTTTCAACTCATTGTTCGCCAAAACTCTGCGACTTTGACAACAGCGGCCTTGCTTCCTGCCGTTCATTCGTCAAAAATCCGGGGTGCATATGGCTCAGCAATCTCCATCAAAACGCGTTCTGGTTGTCGATGACAACCGGGAAGCTGCCGATGTTTTATCCGAAATGTTGTCACTATGCGGGTATGCAGCGAAGGCTGTATATGACGGCCGGTCCGCCTTGGCCGCGGCAGAAGAATTCCAGCCGGCGATGTTTGTCCTCGACATCGGCATGCCGGGAATGAATGGTTTACAGCTTGCCGCGGCGTTGAGACGCCAGGCACAATTCGCCAACACGCGTTTGGTCGCCTTCACGGCCTGGGGCGATGCGCACACGCGCGAGCTCACCAAGAAGGCCGGATTCGACACCCATCTGGTCAAGCCGGCGTCGCTGGAAGACATACTCAATGCGCTATCGGCAAGCGATACCCCTTCCAAGCTGATTGGGGCCGGCATGCGCTGCGCCTGAGCCGCTGAGGCCTGTCCTGGCAATGCAGCCAGGTCATGCCTGCGTCATATTGAAAGCGTATCGTCCGGCATGGCGCCTACAAGCCGAGCTCGTCATTTGCAGGACTGGGTGGTCCACACCGGCCACAAGGTGGTGATCCTGTTCGAGGGCCGCGATGCCGCGCGTTTCACTCGTCAATCGATGGTTGCGGCTGTGCCAGGCTCCGGACCTGGAAGCGATAGTCCTTATTAAAGAGGAAGGTCTCCGAGAAGGTCAGCTTGCCGTCCGGCCCAGCCAGCAGATTGCTTGGCGAAGGCAGGCGGCCGCTGCGCTCGACCGAGGCCATGGCGATCCTCGATGCCACGTCGTCAATCGAGCGCTGGACAAACAAGTTGCTGAGCCGCCCCGACTTGTCGACACTCATGCGCAGCACAACGATCGCAGGCAGCACCGGCGGCAAGGGACCGGTAAACGTGTGTTCGCGGTTGTTCAGCACGATATGCCGGGCCAGCGTTTCTTTGTATCTGTCAACATCGCGGTCGACATTGGCGTATGGCGACGCACTGTCGGCGCCGGTGTCCCCCTGCCCTGCCGGAACGACAGCACGCACGCCGCACCCGGCGCAAAAGATACAGATAGCCAGCGTGGGAAGAATGGACAGTCGATGATGCAGCATACGGGCCTCCGGTGAACGCTTATGCAACCAGATCTGATGTTCGACCAGATAGCGCGTTCCAAGTTCATGCCGCGGTTGCGTTAGCGGCCAGCCCGTTCGCAGGGTTTGTAGTGGGTGGGTTTGTCACGCACGCGCAGCAGCGAATCGGCCCCATACCAGCGGCCGTCGTCGTTCATGAAGAAGGGACCCGGGCGGTCGCCCGCTCCTGCGGCCGCGCCATGCACACTGGCGATGGTCGGCTGCGGCAGCGCCGCCAGCCGCATCAAGGCGGCCCGCTGCAAAGCGAAAAACAGCGTCGCAGCGGTCAAACAACATGGCAAGGCCAGCCTTCACGATTGCCGCCGTTCGAGCATTCGGGCGATCCATCGGTCAGGCAGCTTGCACATGTTTTCGGTTTAGTAACTCAAGCGTGGTTCAAGGTTGGCTTCCGCCCTCAATCTATTTTCGTTTATTTCACCATTTACAAAATTCCCCAACCCAACGGTTATCATCTCTTCTACCCTCACCCCTTCAGATTCGCCTTGCCCTACCGTCCCCTGAAAATAATGAAGCGCGTGAATCAATTCGTGAGCCAAAACGAGCCAGCTGGGCGACTTCAACGAGTAGTTTCCAATACTCGGATCATAGGTGACCAGCACCCCCTTGAGACCTGCATTGCGGCCCAGTCCGGGCGACCCCGTTTCATCGTCATCCGGTCCTGTATTCGCGACGCTGGCAGGCGCTGAGGCTGCGGCCGGCGCCGCGGCTGAGCTTGACACACTTTCCAAGGACATCCCTGGCAAGATGGCGCGGCGTTTACTCCGATCCATTGCGACATGGGCCCTAAGATTCTCCCTGATGGTTAGGCGTTTGCCGCGTCGTAATTCGCCAGCTAGCTTATCCATTAATAGTCTGCCGGTTGCCAGCGTCTTTATATGGGCGTAGTCCTTTAATACTTCACCGATGAAGAAGAGATCGCGCTGGTTATCGGCGACTTGCAAAGGAAAAAATGTGGTTTGCCTGGTCGCGTCAATATTAATACCGCCTGAACCTTGAATGGGTACCATAATTCATGTCTCCAATACATAGTAGGGTTAAGAAAGTCGTGGTCATCAGACGGCTGTTGACGAAAGGCCAGTGGCGCATACAAGACGCTGCCGAAGCGCGACGAATGGTCGAATCGGCGCGCTTCTGAAAGCGTGGCGGAGATCAATGGGCGGTCTTCGAGCAGTGTACAGTGTGGCGCCATTCCCATTTACTTTTATGACAACACCAAGCCGGCCCCGGGCGCGCGCGTTCGTTGGGGCAGCGCACGCCGAATCTGGGCGGGGGCGCCAGCACCAGCGAGGTCGGCCAGGCGATCAGCGCCTGCCTGGCCGATGAATAAGCAATGGGAGTGGCGCTTTAAACCGTGCGCGCCCGCTTATCCAGAAAAGCTTGCGCCGATGGACGAACCGAGTCGGAACCGGCAGTGGCACGATAGAGGCGCCACAAGTCCTTGTCGACCAAAGGGGCCAACGTGGCGCTGCGGTAGAACAAGCTCACGAAGCTTTCGAGCAGTGTCACAAAGTCAATACTCACAGTATAGAACTCCCCAGATAGAAATCACATCACCAGTTTCGATGCTCGCCATTCATGATGCGAATGACTAAGGGGCCGGCCTGGGCCTTGGCGGCAACGGGGCCGACCTGTACGCGGAAATGCAGAAGCTGGCCGCCCGAGCCCCGCCCCGGCCGCCACGCTGACGGCCTAGGTTGCGGCCTGGCCGCTGGCCAGCGGCCAGGTCGCCTGGATCAGTTCATACAGCTTGCGGGCTGACGGGGACAGTTCCCGCCCGTGTCGGCGGATCAGTCCGACGTTGCGGTCCACGGTCGGCTCGACCAGCGCCACGCGGGTCAGCGTGGCATGCTCACCCTGCGGCATCGACAGGCGCGGGACGACCGCGACGCCCAGCCCCGCCTCCACCAGTCCAAGCAAGGTCGAGACGTGTTTCGCTTCAAAGCACCAGCTCGGGCGCACGCTGGTATTGGCCAGCGCGAGGTCGACCAGCAGCCGGTTGCCGCTGCTCTTGTCCACCGTCATAAAATCGTACTTCGTCAATTCGCTCCATGTCACCTGCCGCAGCTTGGCCAGCGGATGATCGCGGTGGCAGGCGACGACGAAGGGCTCCTTCAGGATGACCTGGAATTCGATCTCCGGCTCCTGGGTCCCGATGATATTGATCCCGAAATCCGCTTCGCCGCGCGCGACGCTCTCGAGCACGGCATTGGCGCTGTCGTCGATAATGCGCACCCGGATTCGCGGATACTTCAGGTGGAAATCGCGCAGCACTTTCGGCAGGAAGTAATACACGGCCGACGGCACGCAGGCGATCACCACCTCGCCCAGCTGCGACGCGGCCACCGCCTGCATACTCAGCAATGAATTTTCCAGATCGTCCAGCAGGCTGCGCGCCTTGTGCGAAAAATCCCGGCCCACCGCGGTCAGGCTGACGCTGCGCGTGGTGCGCTCGAACAGGCGCACACCCAACGCCTGCTCGAGCTTGTCGATGCGGCGGCTCAGCGCCGGCTGCGACAGGTGAATCGACTCCGCCGCCGCCCTGAAGCTGTTCAATTCAGCCACCGCGACAAAGGCGCGCAAATCGGCCAGGTCAAAATTCATGCTCATGGCGCATCAATCCCAAGGAAATTTGCAATATACAAATCAATACGGTAGCGCGAAACTAGGTCCATTGCAAGCGGTCAATCGAGCCGCGACGACACCGAGGAGATGACGATGAACCTGAAGGAATGGATCGGCACTACCGAAACCGTGGCCGATACACTGACGGCGACGCCCTACGCCGCGCTGTCCGCCACGCTCGACCGCCCCGCCGTGCGCCCGCCCGTGGGCGCGCCCTTGCCGGCGCTGTGGCACTGGCTCTACTTCCTACCGCTCTACCGCCAGTCCGAAGTAGGCGCGGACGGTCACGCCAGGCGCGGCGCCTTTCTGCCGCCGGTCCCACTGCCGCGCCGCATGTGGGCCGGAAGCCAGTTCGAGTTCCACCAGCCGCTCTTGATCGGCGACGACGTCACCCGCATCTCCACCATCGAGAACGTCACCGAAAAGACCGGGCGCAGCGGCCGGCTGGTGTTCGTCAAGGTGCGGCATGAGCTGCGCCGCCGCGGCAAGCAGGATGCCGCACTGACCGAGTCCCACGACATCGTCTACCGCGATGCGGCACTTCCGGGTGCCGCCGAACCGGTCCCGCTTGCGGCACCGGCCGGCGCACAGTGGGAACGCAAAGTGGTCCCCGACGATGTCCTGCTGTTCCGTTATTCCGCCCTCACCTTCAATGGCCACCGCATCCATTACGACCGCCGCTATGTGACCGAAGTCGAGGGCTATCCTGGCCTGGTGGTGCATGGCCCGCTGGTGGCGACCTTGCTGCTCGACCTGCTGCGCGAGCACCTGCCCGACGCCGACGTCGCCAGCTTCGAATTCCGCGCGCTGCGCCCGGTCTTCGACATCCATCATTTCTTCGTCTGCGGCGAGCAGCTTGGCGACGGCACCATCCACCTGTGGGCCAAGGACCTCCAGGGCTACTTGACGATGGATGCCCACGCCAGCTTGCGTGCGCCAGCCGGGAGCGTGGCATGAGGCCGCTCGAAGGAATCACCGTGGTCACGCTCGAACACGCGATCGCCGCGCCGTTCGCCACGCGCCAGCTGGCCGACCTGGGCGCGCGCGTCATCAAGATCGAGCGCCCGGGGGTGGGCGACTTTGCGCGCGGCTACGACGAACGGGTGCGCGGCATGGCCTCGCACTTCGTGTGGACCAACCGTTCCAAGGAGAGCCTGACGCTGGACGTCAAACATCCGGAGGCGCAAGCGATCCTGCATCGTCTCATCATGGAACAGGCCGACATCGTCGTGCAGAACCTGGCGCCGGGCGCCGCGGCGCGGCTCGGCCTGTCGTACGCGGCCCTGTCCGCAGCCAAGCCTGGCCTGATCGTGTGTGATATCTCCGGCTACGGCGGCGACGGCCCGTACCGCGACAAAAAGGCCTACGACCTGCTGATTCAAAGCGAAGCCGGCTTCGTGTCGGTCACCGGCAGCGCCGACGAACCAGCCAAGGCCGGCCCGTCGATTGCCGATATTTCGGCAGGCATGTATGCCTACTCGACCATCCTGGCTGCCCTGCTCGAACGCGGCAAGACCGGGCGCGGCCGGCATATCGACATCTCGATGCTCGAATCGCTGGTCGAGTGGACCAGCTACCCGCTGTATTACGCCTTCGACGGCGCCGCCCCGCCGCCGCGCACCGGCGCCAGCCACGCGACCATCTACCCCTACGGTCCATTCCCGACGGGCGATGGCAAGTCCGTCATGCTGGGCCTGCAGAACGAACGCGAATGGGCCGCCTTTTGCGACAAGGTCTTGCGCATGCCCGCCCTGGCCGCCGATCCGCGTTATGCCAGCAATTCGAAACGCAGCGCGGAACGCGCCGGCTTGCGTGCGCTGATCGTCGACGCCTTCGCTGCGCTGACCGCTGCCGAAGTGACGGCGCGGCTGGACGAGGCGCACATCGCCAACGCCAATGTGAATACGATGAGCGAGGTGTGGGCGCACCCGCAGCTCAAAGCGCGCGGACGCTGGACCGAGGTGGCCTCGCCGGTCGGCAACATCCCGGCGCTGCTGCCGCCCGGTTCCTGCGCAGACCACCAGCCGCGCATGGACGCGGTGCCGGCCCTGGGGCAGCACACCGACACCATCCTCGCGCATCTCGGCTACGCGCCGGAACGCATCGCCCAGCTGCGGTCGGAGCAAGCGATATGAGCGCTTACCTCTCCCTCGCCGCGCGCAGCTACCTGTTCGTTCCCGGCAACCGCCCCGAGCGCTTCGCCAAGGCCTTCGGATCCGGCGCCGACGCCGTCATCGTCGACCTGGAAGACGCGGTCGCGCCAGAGCAGAAAGAGGCCGCGCGCGCGGCACTGGCGGCCTGGCATGCCGGGCAAGCCACCTACCCGGCGCAACTGGTGGTGCGCATCAATGACGATGCCAGTCCATGGTTTGCCGGCGACATCGCGCTGCTGCGCACTCTGGGGCCTTGCACCATCATGCTGCCCAAGACCGAATCGGCAGAGCAGATCGCAAGCGTCGCCGGCGCACTGGCGCCCGGCGCCAGCGTCATTGCCCTGATCGAGTCGGCGCGTGGCCTGCTGGCGGTCGATGGCATCGCCGGTGCGGCGCGCCTGCAGCGCCTTGCCTTCGGCACGCTCGACTATGCGCTCGACCTCGGCCTGGCGGACGATCCGCGCGGCCTGCTGTATCCGGCCAGCCGGATCGCGTTAGCCTCGCGCGCCGCCGGCCTGCCCGCCCCGATCGCCGGCATCACGGCGGCGTTCAAGGACGACAGCGCGCTGCGCGCCGACTTCGACATGGCGCGGGCGTGCGGCTTCGGGGCCAAGCTGTGCATCCATCCGCAACAGGTCGCTGCCGTCCACGCGATGCTGGCGCCGAGCCAGGAACAGCGCGACTGGGCCGCGCGTGTCGTCGCCGCGGCCCAAGCGGGCGCAGGGGCGGTCCAGGTCGACGGAACAATGGTCGACCGCCCAGTCCTGCTGCGCGCCCACGCCATCCTCAATCATGCGGCCGCCTCATCGGCCGACCCAACTTAACAGAAAAAACAGGAGAATCATCATGGCCGCAACGATTGTCGACTCAACTATTTTCGGAAACATCTTCAGCACGGCGGCGATGCGCCGCATCTGGTCGGACGAAAACCGCACCCAGAAATACCTCGACATCGAAGCCGCGCTGGCGCGCGTGCAGGGACGGCTTGGCATCATCCCGCTTGAGGCGGCCGAGGAAATCGTCAGCAACTGCGTACTCGAGAAAATCGACATGGCCAAACTGGCCGAGCAGACGCAGCGCATCGGCTACCCCATCCTCGGCGTGGTGTCGCAGATTAACGCGCTATGCCGCGACAAGCTGGGCGAATACTGCCACTGGGGCGCCACCACGCAGGATATTACCGATACCGCCACCGTGCTGCAGATGCGCGAAGCATTCGAGCTGGTCGACAGCGAGCTGGCCGCCATTTCGGCCGCGATGGCCGAGCTGGCGGCACGCCACCGCGATACGCCGATGATCGGGCGCAGCAACCTGCAGCAGGCGGTGCCGGTCACCTTCGGCTACAAGGTCGCCGGCCTGCTCTCCGCCATTGAGCGCCACCGCGAACGGCTGGCGCAACTGCGCCCACGCTTGCTGGTCGGTGAGTTCGCCGGTGCCTCGGGCACGCTGGCATCCCTCGCCCACGGCGGGCTTGAAACGCAAGCGGGCCTGATGCGGGAGCTGGGCCTGGGCCAACCCGATATCGCCTGGCACACGATTCGCGACAATATCGCCGAAGCCGGCTGCTTCCTGGGATTGGTCACCGGCACGCTCGGTAAGTTGTCGACCGACGTGAAGCTCTTGATGCAGACCGAAGTGGGCGAAGTATACGAGCCATTCGCCCACGGGCGCGGTTCGAGCAGCACCATGCCGCAGAAGCGCAATCCGATTTCCTCGTGCTACATCCACGCCTGCATCAGCGTCGTGCGCCAACACGTGGCGGCCCTGCTCGATGCCAACGTGGCCGACCACGAGCGCTCGACCGGGCCATGGGAAATCGAATGGATCGTGCTGCCGGAGATGTTCTGCCTGGCCGCCGGGGCGCTGGCCCAGTCGCGCTTTGTGCTCGAAGGCCTGGAAGTCGATCAGGCCCGCATGCGGGCCAATCTCGACCTGACCCATGGCCTGGTGATGTCGGAAGCCGTGATGATGGGCCTTGGCCCCTACATCGGACGCGAATACGCGCACGACCTGGTGTACGACATTTGCCGTGCCGCGATCAGCGAGCAGCGCCCGCTGCTCGACCTGCTGGCCGAAAACCCGGAAATCTCGCGCCACCTGGACCGGGCGGCACTCGCTTCGCTGTGCGATCCGGCCAACTACCTCGGCCTGTCGGGCGAGATGGTCGACCGCGTCCTGCGCAGCCGGGACCGGCGGACCGCAGCCGTTTGATGACACGCGCGCGCCGGCCCAGGGGCCGGTGACGCTTGATCACCTTGTTTTTTTTGATTGCAATTGCTCCGTCAGGGCGCAAGGCCCCGTCACGTTCCTGTGCCGGAACCACAACTATAGTAGGAGACACCCCATGAACAAATCCACATTCGCGCTGGCATTGCTGTCGGTCCTGTCGGCCAGCGCGCTGGCCCAATCCAACGTGACCATCTACGGCATTGTCGATGCCGGCCTGGTCGTCGACAGCGGCGGCCCCGCCCCTTCCGCTACCCGGTTGAGCAGCGGGGTCGCTTCCGGTTCGCGCATTGGCTTCAAGGGCAAGGAAGATCTCGGCGGCGGCCTGGCCGCGGTATTCCAGTTTGAGAACGGCTTCAATGTGGATACCGGCGCGGCTGGTCAAAGCGGGGTGCTGTTCGGGCGCCAGGCTTTCGTCGGCCTGACCGGCAAATTCGGCGCCGTGACCCTGGGCCGCCAGTACAACCCCTACTACAAGACCCTGCGCGATATCGGCGACCCGTTCGGCGCGGTCAGCCTGGCCGGCCGGTCCGGCAACCTGTTCGTCACCAACACGCGCACCGACAATATGGTCGAATACCTGAGTCCATCATTGGCGGGCTTTCGCGCCGACCTGGCGTACGGGGCCGGCGAAGCGGCGGGCGACAGTTCCAAAAACCGGACCATGGGCGGCTCGCTCGGCTATGCCGGCGGACCCTTGAGCGTCCAGCTGGCATACCACCGGATCGAGAACGCGGCCGGCACCGACTTCACCCGCAATGCCCTGGCCTCGGCCAACTACAACTTCAAGGCCGTCGTCGCCTACGCATCCTATGCGATCAACAAGGGCCCGGCCCTGGCCGACAGCCGCGACATGCTGGTGGGTGTCGCCATCCCGATTGGCGCCGGCAAGCTGCTCTTGTCGCACGTGCGCCACGAGGACGAAACGACCGCCGCGAACGACGCCTCGCAGTGGGGCATCGGCTACACCTACCGGCTGTCCAAGCGCAGCGACCTGTACGCGGCATACGCCGTGATCGACAACCGCAATGCGGCCGCCTTCCGGGTCGGGACTGCCACCGACAGGGGCACCGGCGAGCGCGCCGTCAATCTCGGCCTGCGCCACAACTTCTGACGAGCCGCCACCATGAGCAAAATAATTCCCTGCGTCCTGATGCGGGCCGGTACCTCGCGCGGACCGTTCTTCCTGCGCGAATGGCTGCCCGCCGACGACGAAACCCGCGACCAGGTCCTGATCGGCGCCATCGGCGCCTCCGATCCGCTCCAGCTCGACGGCGTGGGCGGCGGCAGCTCCCTCAACAGCAAGGTGGCGATCGTCTCGCGCTCCACCCAGCCCGACTGCGATCTCGACTATCTGTTCGCCCAGGTCGGCGTCGGCCAGCGCTCGGTCGACACGCGGCCCAACTGCGGCAACATGCTGTCCGGCGTGCTCCCTTTCGCGCTCGAGCAGGGTCTGATTCCAGCCACCGAAGGCACGACGACAGCGCGTATTTTCAACGTCAACACCGGCGCGCGCATCGACATTACCGTGCAGACGCCGGGCCGGCGCATCACCTATGACGGCGAGGCGCGCATCGACGGCGTCGCCGGCACCGCCGCGCCGATCCACCTGAACTTCCTCGACGCCTGGGGCGCCGTCACCGGCAGCGTCTTTCCCACCGGCCGGCGCATCGATACCATCGAGGGCATCGAGTTCACCTGCATCGACGCCGCCATGCCGCTGATGATCATCCGCGCCGGGGACCTTGGCCTGCACGGCGGCGAAAGCCCGGCCGAACTGGACGCGAACACGGCGCTGCTCGAACGCCTCGAGAGCCTGCGCCGGGCCGCCGGCAAGCTGATGGGCCTGGGGGACGTATCCGGCAGCGTGATCCCCAAGCCGGTGCTGGTCAGCGCGGGCGACAGTGCCGACAGCATCACCTCGCGTTACTTCACCCCGCGCCGCTGCCATGCATCGCATGCCGTGACGGGCGCCATCGGGGTCGCCAGCGCCTTCGCCTTGCCCGGCACGGTGGCCAGCCGTGGCGCCAGTGTCGCCGGCGTCGGCAATGTCGCGGTGCTGCATCCATCGGGCCGGATCGATGTGGAGGTCGCCGTCGAAGGAAGCGGCGAGTCCGCGCAGATCAAGCGCGCTTCGCTGCTGCGCACCGCGCGCAAGATCCTGCAAGGGGAACTGCATATCCCGGACTACGTCATGTCGCGCCCTGCCGAAGCGCAGGCGCCGCGCGCGGCGCCCGAGGCCGCGGCCTTCCCGGCCCGGCCGATCCGCATCGTCGTGCCCACCCTCGCCGGCGGCGGCAACGACACGATGGCGCGCGCCATCTCGCACAAGCTGGGGCAGCTGCTGGGGCAGCCGGTGACCGTGGATAACCGCGCCGGCGCCAACGGCACGATCGCAGCCGAATATGTCGCCGGCAGCGCGCCGGACGGCTACACACTGATGTTCGGCTATATCGCAACGCACGCCATGAACCCGGCGCTGCAAACCCTGGCCTACGACCCGGTCGGCGACTTCGCACCAATCGGCCTGGTGGCCTATTCGCCGACCTTGCTGGTGGCATGCCCGGAGACCGGCGTGGAGAACGTCGCCCAGCTGGTGGCGCGCTTGAAGGCCGAACCCAAAAAATACCGCTATGCGTCGGCCGGCGTTGGGACGGCGCCGCACTTCGCCGGGGCGCTGTTCGCGATCAGTTCCGGAACCGAGATGGAGCATCGCTCATATAACGGCGCCGCGCATGCGGTCGACGCGACCATGGCCGGGCAAGCCCAGTTCATGTTCCCCAGCCTGATTACCGGCGCGAGCCTGATCAAGGGCGGCAAGCTGCGCGCGCTGGCGGTGGCCGGCCCGAGCCGTTGCCCGATCCTTCCCGAGGTCCCCACCCTGACCGAAAGCGGGGTCGATGGCGTGGACGTGACCCAGTGGTACGCGCTGTTTGCTCCCGCCGGCACCCCGGCGGCCGTGGTCGCCAGGCTCAACAGCAGCCTGCGGACCGTGCTGGCCGATCCGGAACTCATCGATCGCTTCGAACGGGATGGCGCGGAAGTCCACGGCAGCACGCCGGAAGAGTTGCGCCAGCTGGTGCAGTCCGAGCTGGCGAAATGGCAGGGGGTGGTCCAGGCAGCGCAACAAACCGGCGAGCTGGCGTTCACGGATCGAAGCCCGGAGCAGTAATGCGCAGAACACATCAATCGCAATAAATTTCGCAATTTACAGATCAATGCCGGTGAACGAGACTGGTTCTACGCCGCCTTTACCTAGTCATTACTTCCGTTTCTACCCTTTCATTTACTTATAAAATCAGGAGACTTACATGACAACGACAAAATTAAACCATCTCGCCGCGGCTGCATTGCTGGCCCTGCCTTGTGCCGCCATTGCCCAGGATTATCCGGCGCGGGCGATCACTTTGATCGTGCCCTACGCCGCCGGCGGCGGCACCGATAACGTGGCCAGGGCATTGGCCAAAGGGATGTCCGAAAAGCTCGGCCAGGCGGTCGTGGTCGACAACCGTGGCGGCGGGGGCGGCGCGATCGGCTCGAAGCTGGCGGCAAAGGCCGACCCGGATGGCTACACGCTGCTGTTCGTCAGCTCGTCCTTTGTGACCCATGCGGCCACCGAGACCACGCCTTCCTACGATGTGGTCAAGGATTATGCGCCGGTCGGGATGATCGGCCGCGCGCCGCTGATCCTGGTGACCCACCCGAGCGTCGGCGCGAAGTCGGTACAACAGCTGGTGGCTGCCTCGAAAAGCCGGGCGGGCGGCGTGAACTTCGCCTCGTCCGGGCCAGGAACCGTGCTGCACCTCGCGGGGGAACTGTTCAAGCAGCGCACCGGGGCCAACATGACGCACATCGCGTACAAGGGAAGCGGGCCGGCCACGGCCGACTTGCTGGCCGGCCGCACGCAAGTCTTCTTTACCACCGTGCCCGCGATGGCCCAGCACGTCAAGACCGGTGCCGTGGAGCTGCTGGCGGTGACGGGCGATGAACGTTTGCCGCTCTTTCCTCAGGTTCCCACCGTCGCCCAGGCCGGTGTTCCCAAGTACAGCATCACCACCTGGTGGGGCGTGCTGGCGCCGGCAAAAACGCCGGCGGCGGTCATCGCCAGGCTCAATAAGGTCGTCAACGAGGTCTCATCCGCGGAGTCGACCAAGGTCCGCCTCGCCAGCGAAGGCGCCACCCCGCACACGGGCACGCCGGCCGATTTCGGATCGATGCTGGCCACCGAACTGGCGCTGTGGCGCGAAGTTGCAAAGGCTTCCAACCTGAAGGGCCTGGACTAGGCCCACGCTGCAATTCACAACGCCAAAAAACGTAGGAGTCCGACTCTAGTTGAACCGAATGTAAATTGACATGTCCAATAATGATCATGGACACGTAGTGATTCTTACGAGCCTTCGCCACCGCGAAAACCAAGCGCTGGCGTCAGAGCTAGTTCATGGGGGTTACCAAGCTAGGTTTTTACAAGGGTTCGCAACCGGTGCTGCAGATGATTTGGCAGCCAAAATGCGCTACCCGTGGCGAGTCGGCCGGCGACGTCCGACACTGCAGGCGGCATGTTGACGCACGTAGGCGGGAAAGTAACGCCTGTCAGAAACGAATACGGTCTGTAAGACGGTTCGGGGCAGGAAGCGAAGGGTGTGCACGTTTATACACCTTTCCGATAGCAGACATCGCTATGCGAACGTATGTCCGACGTCCCAAGGACTTCTGGGCGGGGATGATGTTCGTCGCAATTAGCCTCGCCACTGTCGTGATCGCGCAGGACTACCCGATGGGAAGCGCGGGACGGATGGGTCCCGGCTTCTTCCCGTCCGTGCTGAGCGCCCTGCTGGCCGTCATCTTTGATTACCTTGCTCAATTCGTTCAGGACCGGCGGCGAGGCGCTCGAGTCGCCGCACCGGAAGCGGCCAACAATGCCGGCGCCCAGACATCGTTCATCCCGATGCTGACCTTGGGTATCCCGTCGAACCCGGTGATGGCGCTGATGATCGGCGCGATGATCATCCAGGGCATACAACCGGGACCGGCGGTGATGACGGAGCAGCCGGCCCTGTTCTGGGGGATCGTCGCATCGATGTGGATCGGCAATCTCTTCCTGCTGGTGCTGAACCTGCCGATGATTGGCTTGTGGGTACGCATGATCATGGTGCCTTACCACCTGCTGTATCCAGCCATCCTGCTGTTTTGCGCGATCGGTGTGTTCAGTCTGAACAACAGCGATTTCGATATTTACCTGATGGCGGCGTTCGGACTGTTCGGCTATATCTGCGCCAAGCTGGAATGTGAACCCGCGCCTCTCATGCTCGGTTTCATCATCGGGCCGATGATGGAAGAATACCTGCGCCGCGCGCTCCTCATCTCGCGCAGCGACCCGATGGTGTTTCTCAGCAGCCCGATCAGCGCAACCATGCTGACCATGTCGTTCATCGCGCTGGTGGCCGTGATGCTGCCTGCCTTGCGCAAAAAGCGCGAGGAGGCGTTTGT
>CAMLFK010000106.1 GCA_946479255.1 uncultured Oxalobacteraceae bacterium | reverse complement strand
TTTTATGGCAACAGGTACAGTTAAGTGGTTCAATGATTCCAAAGGTTTTGGCTTCATCACTCCAGATGACGGCGGCGAAGATCTGTTCGCGCACTTCTCCGCAATCAACATGAACGGTTTCAAGACCCTCAAAGAAGGTCAAAAAGTTCAATTCGAAGTCACGCAGGGCCCTAAAGGCAAGCAAGCTTCCAACATCCAGGCTGGCTAAGCTCTACAAGATGTCGAAAACCCCGCTCTCGCAGCGGGGTTTTTTTTCGCCCGCCGCATCGGATAAAACTATCGGAATCATTGAAACGATTAATTTCCTAGAAGTCATTGTGTGGAATATGATGAATATCACAAACACACAATTGATAGGAGAAAACTATGATGCCCATAAACTACTCAGCGGCAGGACGGGTTGCTACATGCGCCCTGACCCTGGTGGCCGCGCTGATCGCCCTGTCGCATGGCGCTCAGGCACAAACACTCACGAAGGATAATGGCGCGCCGGTGGGCGATAACCAGAACAGTCAGACCGCCGGTCCCAACGGCCCCACCCTGCTGCAAGACGTGCATCTCGTCCAGAAATTGCAGCGTTTCGACCGCGAGCGCATTCCAGAGCGCGTGGTCCATGCACGCGGCACCGGCGCACACGGCACTTTCACGGCGACCGAGGATCTGTCCGACTTGACCAAGGCCAAGCTGTTCGCACCCAACAAGCTTACGCCGGTATTCGTCCGCTTCTCGACGGTGATCGGCGGGCGCTCCGGCGCCGAGACCGACCGCGACCCGCGCGGCTTTGCCACCAAGTTCTACACGGAGGAAGGCAACTGGGACCTGGTGGGCAATAATCTTCCCGTTTTCTTCATCCGCGACGCCATCAAGTTTCCAGACATGGTCCACGCCCTGAAGCCGGACCCCGTCACCAACGTACAGGAACCGGAACGCGTATTTGATTTCTTCTCGCACATCCCGGAAGCAACCCACATGTTAACCCGGGTGTACAGCAACCTGGGCACCCCTGCCAGCTATCGCGAAATGCACGGCAGCAGCGTACACGCGCTCAAGCTGGTCAATGCGCGCGGCGACTATGTGTACGCCAAGTTCGCATGGAAATCGCGCCAGGGCGAGCGCAACCTTCGACCGCACGAGTTAGCTATCGTGCAGGGCAAAAGCACCAGCCACGCCACCATCGATCTGTACCAGGCGATCTCCAAGGGCCAGTTCCCGAGCTGGGACCTGACGGTCCAGGTGCTGCGGCCGCAGGACATGGACAAGTTCGACTTCGATCCGCTCGATGCGACCAAGGTCTGGCCTGGCATTGCAGAGCGTAAAGTCGGCACCATGGTGTTGAACCGGGTTCCCGATAACTTTTTTGAGGCGACCGAGCAGGTCGCACTGGCCCCGGGCAACCTGGTGCCGGGTATCGAAGCCTCGGAAGACCGCATGCTGCAAGGCCGGCTGTTCTCATACATCGACACCGCGCACCACCGTTTGGGCGCGAACTTCCAATCTTTGCCGATCAACCGGCCGCTGGTGGCGGTCAATAACAACCACGCCGATGGCGCGGGCAACATCTCCGGCCGCAAGGGTACTGTCAATTACCAGCCGAGCCGCCTGGGCGGGTTCAAAGAGGATCCGAACGCGCGCAGTTCCCAGTTGCCGCTAACGGGCAGCACCCAGCAGCAGCGCACCGCCAAAACCTTGAATTTCCGCCAGGCTGGCGAGTTCTACCGCTCGCTCAATTCGCAGGACCGCGATGACCTGATCACCAACCTCTCGGGTGACCTGAAGCGGGTGCAAAATCAGGACATCCTGAACATCATGCTCTCGCATTTCTGGAAAGCCGATGCCGACTTTGGCAAGCGCTTGCTCAAGGCGGTGGGCGGGAATGCCGATAAGGTCGCTGCCCTGGTGGCCGGGCTGAAGGACTGAAGGTGCGGAAAGCAGCTACGTCCTGAGCCGCACCGTACAATACCTCTCTAAAAGTCAACGCCGCACGGAAGACGAAGGTGAGGGTAAGCCTCACCTTCAGTCGGCCACTGCGGTTTCGATCAAGTTAATTTCTCTGCACAATGGACAAGTTGCTCGGGGGGCCGCCATAAGCATTGTTTTGCGTGATCTGCGCGTAGTGATTGCTGCCGACTTGCGTAATGCTGGCCACATTGTCGCTGCCGTACTGAATTATCTTTGCGAAATTCCCCCCTTCTCCATAACCCACTTGCGTAATGTTCGCCAGGTTATTCAAGCCGTAACTGTCCACGTACGCAACCATGCCGAAGCCGGTCTGATCAATGGAAGCACGATTCCCTTCGCCGCCCCCGTAGATCTCCGCAGTCATGTTGCCACCGTCGCGCTGGCTGATCCTGAAATCGTTGTAACTGCCCGATTGCATAATTAAGGCGTTGGCCCCATCCACGGAGGCCTGTTGAATGACAGCGCTCTGGCCGGCGCTACTATATTGGTCATATCCCCCACTCTGCTGGACATGTGCCATGTTCTCACCAGTATTGCCAACTTGCTCGATCGCGATCGAACCGTTGGGAGCGTCCTGATAAATCACCACCCGGTCCGCCGCATAGGCAGCCGAAGTTGCACACGCCACAGCGAGACTGAGCGACATGGTACGCAGTTTCTGATTCATGATTTTCTCCTTAAGTCAAAGGCCGTAAAGAACACCTGATCCAGAGGCCTGGTACCGGATCACGCTGACAACAATGCGGTCCCCCAGCTGCCGAACGACAGTGGTGGCCCCGCTTGCACGCTGGATAAGGCCGGCTTGATTGCCGTTCCCAATTTGTTGAACAAGCACGGTGCTGGCTGAGGCTTATGAAGCTGACAGGGCGGGCGGCGGCGGTGCGGCACCGCCCTCGTCGTCGAGGATGTACGACTGGATCAGCGGACTGGACCAATCCTGCGGGTTTTTCAGCTCCCAGTTGCCAAGCTTGAGCCCCTGCACCACCAAGTGGATGACGGCCGCCTCCAGCGCTTCGCGCACGCATAGCTGCGCCGGTTCGTTGCGTGTCAAGCCGGCCTCGAATTGAACCAAGTCCTTGAAATTGACAAACTTGAATACACTGGGGCGCAGCTCGTAGGAATAAATGCTCTTCGTCGTGGACACGCTGGTCAGTACCTTGCCGCTGCGGATATCGACACTGCGCAGATTGATGGTGACCTGGTCGACACGGTATTGCGTGGAAACCCCCACGCCGAGGAACACAGCGCCCGCGCCGCCGGTGCGCACATTGCTTTCGTAAGCGGTGAGGCCGCCTTCGATGATGATCGACGCGGGTGTCAGCGGGGCGACGTAGTTAGCGGGGTTGTTCTTATCCTGGGGAAGCTCCAGCGCGCGCACGATCTTGCGCTCGGTAAGCAGATTCTGCAGATTTTCGCGCTCGACTGGCGAGAACCAGCCCGAATCGAGCAGGGCCTTGATCAGCATCGACGCCGCGCCCTGTGTTACCGCCGTCGAGAACGAACTGTCGGGCGCTGGCTTATATTGTCCGGTCTGGTCGCGGAAGCCGTACACCGCGACGATGACCTTTCCTCTGGGCGCTGGCAGCCTGGTCAGATCGCGTGTGACGGCCGTTGGCGGCGTGATATGAGCGCTGGGCAGATGCGTGGACGGCGTAGCGCTTGTTGCGCAGCCGGAAGTCCACGAGAGGGCCGCCAGGGCGAGCGCGGCGCAGCCCAGGCGCAGTGATTGTCGATGCCATGCCCGCGGTGTACGGCGGCGGACCAGATCGGCTTTCATAGTCCTCCAATCTGGAAGGAGGTGGTAGCGCCGCTGACCTTGTCTGTGGTCGTTATGGTCAGTACCCCGCCCCCGGCGTCGACGATATCGATACGAAAGTTGCCAGTCTCGACACTGCCGGGATGCAGCTTGCCACCGGAGCCCATGATGCCCGAGGTGGCAGCCGACGCGAGTTGGCCAAGGATCGATCGTTCAAGCAGGTCGGTGAACTGCTGCAAAGGAGACGCTTTGGTGGCCCCCGTATGGGCCGCCGCAGCGGGGTCCTTGTGCTTGTTCGTGGCCTGCGCGGAATTGAGTAGTATCGAACCGTTCAAGGGGCTGCCCCCGAACGCCGGATTGACCGGGACATAAACAAGTTCGCTGGCCCCGGCGCCGCCTGCCGCCAAGCCCAGCAGCGCGGCGACCAGGGATATGATGCATTTTCTCATCATAGTATTCATCTCCTTTTCTTTTATTTGGCCTAGAACTCATCCGCCGCAAGGTCTTGCTCGCGGAAGAGAAGTCGTTGAACTGCCGTATCGACCATGCTGTCGTATGAAATCTGGACCGCTCTTTCACTGATGGACTGGATACCGGCCCGGCTCGACGGCAAGCTTGTTTCGAATAGTGTGCGCTGCGCGTACTCGATCACGATGCGGTTGCCGCGCCGTGCGGATGGGCGTTCGCGAACCGTGATTGCAAAAAAATCAAGAAGGGGCTTGTCGTTCCATAGCGCATAGAACTGCTTAAAGAATTCCTGTCCCGTCACCGTCATTGTTTGATTGATGACGATGCCGCCAAGTGCTTCTTGGAAGGACTCTCCACCTTTCTTGGTGGCCTGGGTACTGGACTGTTCGATCTCCTTGCTAGCTGCACCGGCCGGCAAGGGGGCCATTTCTGTCGTTGCCAAAGCCAGCCCCATTCGAGTAGCGATCATCACCATCATTGAGAAGCGCAACAGGTTCATGGCAACTTTCAGGATTCGGTTGGCGTTCGATCTGGAGGAAAATCTTAAACTTGCACTTGAGAAATTTAGATTTCCTGAGTGAATTATGTATCTATGGAAATTTCGGCTCATTGCGAACACGCAAGGCGGCGCAAGCCGGACACAGATTCCGCTCCAAACCGGATAGTTTGAAGCGGCGTGGGGAGGCCAAGGGCAAGGGGATAACTGGGACAATGGCGCAATCAGGCTTCGGGGGCGACACCCCCAACGGCGATGGCCCCGCTCTCGCGATGAGAACGGAACCCTTTTAGCTTTGTTGAGGCAGCTTAAATCAGCTTACATTTGTTCAATCATCACCTCGCCGAAACCGGAGCACGACACCTGGGTCGCACCTTCCATCAGGCGCGCGAAGTCGTAGGTGACGCGCTTGGAAGCGATCGACTTCTGCATAGCCTCGATCACCAGGTCGGCCGCCTCCACCCAGCCCATGTGGCGCAGCATCATTTCCGCCGACAGGATCAGCGAACCCGGGTTCACATAATCCTTGCCCGCATACTTAGGCGCGGTGCCGTGGGTAGCTTCAAACATGGCCACGGAATCGGACATATTGGCGCCTGGGGCGATACCGATCCCGCCAACCTGCGCAGCCAGCGCGTCGGAGATGTAGTCGCCGTTCAGGTTCAGGGTCGCAATGACGCTGTACTCGGCCGGACGCAGCAGGATCTGCTGAAGGAAGGCGTCGGCGATCGAATCCTTGACGATGATGTCGCGGCCGGTCTTGGGATTCTTGAACTTGCACCATGGACCGCCATCGATCGGCTGCGCGCCGAATTCCTTTTGCGCCAGGGCGTAGGCCCAGTCGCGGAAACCGCCTTCGGTGTACTTCATGATGTTGCCCTTGTGGACGATGGTCACACTCGGCTTGTCGTTGTCGATGGCGTACTGGTACGCCTTGCGCACCAGGCGCTCGGTCCCTTCGATCGACACCGGCTTGATGCCCAGGCCCGAGGTTTCAGGGAAGCGGATCTTGGTCACGCCCATTTCCTTGACGAGGAAATCCATCAGCTTCTTGGCGCCTTCCGAACCGGCCTGGTACTCGATACCGGCGTAGATGTCTTCCGAGTTCTCGCGGAAGATGACCATGTCGGTCTTCTCCGGCTCGCGCACCGGCGACGGCACGCCGGTGAAGTAGCGCACCGGGCGCAGGCAGACGTACAGGTCGAGCTGCTGGCGCAGTGCCACGTTGAGCGAACGGATGCCGCCGCCGACCGGGGTCGTCAGCGGACCCTTGATCGACACCACGTAGTCCTTCAGCACGTCCAGGGTTTCATCCGGCAGCCAGACGTCCGGACCGTAGACCGTGGTCGACTTCTCGCCGGCATAGATCTCCATCCAGCTGATCTTGCGCTGGCCGCCGTAGGCCTTGGCGACGGCGGCATCGACCACCTTGAGCATGACCGGGCTGATATCGACGCCGGTACCATCGCCCTCGATGTAGGGGATGACAGGATTATCTGGTACATTCAGCGAAAAATCGGCGTTGACCGTGATTTTCTGGCCGTCGGCAGGTACTTTAATATGTTGATACATCGTGTTCTCCGTGGTTCAGGACCGGGTTCATTCCTACCCCGCCAGCTTATCACTTTCTATTACGAGCACGACAAGCGTGCCTTTTTCATACCATTCCCACACAGTTTTCGATGCCTCTCATTCTCTTCAACAAGCCCTTCCAGGTGCTGTGCCAGTTCTCCGCCCAGGATGGCCGCGAAACACTCGCCGACTATGTGCGCGTGCCCAATGTCTACCCCGCCGGCCGGCTCGATGCCGATAGCGAAGGCCTGATGCTGCTGACCGACGACGGCCGCCTGCAGCACAGCATTGCCCATCCGGATCACAAGGAAGCCAAGACCTACCTGGTGCAGGTGGACGGATCGGTCGATGCGGAAAAGTTGCAAGGGCTGCAGGCGCCGATCGACCTGGGCGACTTTGTCACCAAGCCTTGCCGGGCGGTGCAGATTGCCGAGCCGGCGTGGCTGTGGCCGCGCAATCCGCCGATCCGGGCGCGCGCCGACCAGCCGACCAGCTGGCTGGCGATTACGCTGCAGGAAGGAAAGAACCGCCAGGTGCGGCGCATGACGGCGGCCGTGGGCTTGCCCACCCTGCGCCTGGTGCGCAGCAGTATTGGGCCGTTTTCGCTGGCCACGCATCCTTTGATGCCGGGGGAATCGATGGAGGTGCCGGCCACGGGGATCAGTAAGGCCTAGCCGCTACACAGCCAAGCGAAAAAACCCGCCGGACCAGAGTCAGGCGGGTTTTTTCATACCGTCACAAGCAGGGGTGGAGACACCACCCCGGTACAACAGGCAAATTAAGCCGACAGGGCCTTCAGGGCAGCTGCCAGGCGGCTCTTGTGGCGAGCGGCCTTGTTCTTGTGGATGATCTTTTTGTCAGCGATGCTGTCGATCTTCGACACGGATGCCTGGAAGATCGAGGTTGCAGCGGCTTTGTCGCCAGCCTGGATTGCCTTGCGAACTGCTTTGATTGCGGTGCGCAGGGTCGAACGCTGGGACGAGTTGTGCGCGTTCTGCTTAACTGCTTGACGAGCGCGTTTGCGCGCTTGTGCGGTATTTGCCATGGAATTTCCTAATTCGGGGTCAAGTTGCGTTTGCAAACAGTAGCGTCTGTCAAACCGGTGCTTTTAGTACACCTTGTGTGTCAAACCAGTGCCTGCCAAACATTCGTGTCTGCGTAACAGAATTCTGTACAGCCTTCGATTATAGCGAATTAATCTGGCAAGGGCAATCCCAAACATCGAGATTTGTCCGCCGGACACTCGTCCGCAGGGTATTGCCGCGCTATAATCCCGCGCTATGAATCTGCTCAAGACCCTCAGCGCCATCACCAGCATGACCATGCTGTCCCGCATCACCGGCTTGTTGCGCGATAGCCTATTTGCCAGCGTTTACGGGGCCACCGCCCTCACCGACGCCTTCAATATCGCCTTCCGTTTGCCGAACCTGCTGCGCCGCATGTTCGCCGAAGGCGCCTTCTCGCAGGCCTTCGTGCCCATCCTGGCGGAGTATAAAAACGTCAATGGCCACGAATCGACCCGCGAACTGGTCGACCATGTCGGCACCGTGCTGCTGTGGTCCACCATCCTGATCAGCATCGTCGGCATCGTCAGCGCGCCCCTGCTGATCCTGTGGATCGCCTCGGACCTGAACAAGACCCCGGACGCCTTCGACAGCGCGGTGTGGATGACCCGCCTGATGTTCCCCTACATCGCCTGCATGTCCTTCGTGGCGCTGTCCGGCGCGGTATTAAATACCTGGCGCCACTTCAAGATCCCGGCCATCACGCCGGTACTGCTGAACGTCTCCTTCATCGCCGGCGCACTGTTCTTGTCCCAACACCTGGAACAGCCGATCTATGCGATGGCCATTGCCGTCATGGTCGGCGGCCTGCTGCAGGTCAGTGTGCAGATTCCCTCGCTGATCAAGATCGGCATGTTCCCGCGCATCGGCTTCAATGTGCGGGCCGCCTTGCGCGACGCCGGCGTGCGCCGCGTGCTGAGCAAGATGGGGCCGGCCGTGTTCGCGGTCTCGGCCGCGCAAATCAGCCTGCTGATCAACACCACCATCGCCGCCTCGCTGGCCGCCGGCAGCGTCACCGCCCTTACCTACGCCGACCGCCTGATGGAATTCCCCACCGCGATGCTGGGCGTCGCCCTCGGCACCATCCTGCTGCCCAGCCTCGCCAAGGCCAACACCGATGGCGACACCAGCGAATACTCCTCGCTGCTCAACTGGGGCCTGCGCCTGACCTTCATGCTGGCCCTGCCGGCGGCGGTCGGCATGGCCTTGCTGGCCGAGCCGATGATCGCCACGCTGTTCCACTACGGCGTGTTCAGCGTCGCCGACATCCGCGCCTCCAGCATGCCGCTGATGGCCTACAGCGCCGGCCTGCTCGGGCTGATCCTGGTGAAGACCCTGGCCCCGGCCTTTTACGCGCGCCAGGAAGTGCGCACGCCGGTGCGCACCGCGCTGGTCGCCCTGGTCGCCACCCAGCTGCTCAACCTCGTGTTCGTGCCCTGGATCGGCGTGGCCGGCCTGGCGCTGTCGATCGGCCTGGGTGCCTGCATCAACGCGACCCTGCTGTACATCGCCCTGCGCCGCAGAAGAATCTTCACCCCCCAGGCCGGCTGGTGGCCCTTCTTCTTCAAGCTGCTGGTGGCGGTCGCGGCACTCGGCCTGGTGTGCTACTTCGCGGCGGCACAGATCGACTGGGCCGCCATGCAGGCGCACCCGCTGCTGCGCGGCGCCCTGCTGCTGGGGATTATCGGCGTGGCCGCCGTGGCGTATTTCGCGATGCTGTTCGTGCTGGGCTTCCGCCTGGCCGACTTCAAGCGCATCGGCCGCTAGCTGCCGGCCGCTAAATGACAGGGGCGCCCGGGTCCGGGCGCTCTTCCACTTTGTCTTCCGCCTTCTCTTCGGGCTTCTCGTCGGGCTTCTCTTCTTCCTCCACCTTCTCAGGCGCTTTTTCCTCGACAGGCGGCGCGGGAGGCGGCTCCTCGCGCGGCGGCGGCGCTTCCACAGGCTCGGCCGGGGCCGGCGGCTGCGTTGGCGGCTGATTCGGCGGCTGATTCGGCAGCTGACGCGGCGGACCCAGGCTGCCCGGTTTGAACATCGAGCCCATGCCGCCCGGCATCATTCCCGGCGCCAGCAGCATCTGCCCGGGCAGCATGAACTTCCACTCCGAAATCTTCTTCTTGTTATCCAGGTTGGTAAATCGCGTATCGAAATTGGACACCTTGAGCGGCTTGGCGTTCGACAGGCTATGGACACCCACCACCCCGACCTTGTCGCCCAGGTAGATCACGCCCCACTCGGCTTTGCCGGTGAGCGGATCGACGAAGATCTTGCGCAGGTGGCGGCGCGCGCCGGGAAAGCGCGGATCGCGCAGCAGATCCTGCAAGGTCTTGGGCTGGGTTGGCTGGCCGCGCGGTGTGGCGTCGGCATAGCTCTTGAGGGCCGCACTGAAAGCGGCACCGATCTCCAGCAGCTCTTCCTCGGCGGCGGCGCGCTGGAGCAGCGAGCCGACTTTCAGGCCGGCCGCGCCGACCATGCCGATGATCGCCAACAGGATGATCAGGCCGAGGTAAGTGAAGCCCTGCTGGCGGCGCATGGCTACCAGTCGGAATAAGCTTTGCCGCTGCGGTCAGTTCCCGGCGCGCCGCTGCGGATGCTGTAGACCGCGCCCTTGGTGGCGTCTTCCGGCGGCACGATGATCCAGGTGGTGCTGCTCTCGGTGACCGGATCGACCGGCATGCTGCGCAGGTACTTCTTCTCCACCAGCTGCTCCAGCGATTCCGGGTAGCGGCCGGTGTCGGCATAGAACTGGTCGATGATGTCGCGCATGTTGCGCAGGTTGTCGGCCAGGATGGTCTCCTTGGCGCTGTCGACGCTCGGGAAGTAGCGCGGCACGGCGAGCGTGAGCAGCAGCGCCACGATGCCCAGCACGACCAGCAATTCAATCAGGGTAAAACCGGCTCGCTTGGTTCTCATATTCTTCACCACTTCCGGTAAGGCACGTCGTTCAGCCCGACCCGCTCCGACATCGAGTAGACGTCGTACACGTCCTCGCCTTCCTGCGGTTCGGTCGCCTCGCTGGCGTAGCTGCGCTTGCCCCAGGTCTGCGCGTCCGACAGCGAACTGTCGCCGTTGAAGGGATCGCGCGGAATCCGGCGCAGGAAGAATATCTTGGCACGCTTGGGACTGCGCTGGTCGGCCACGCCTTCCACCAGCACTTCGAGCGACTTCGGATAGCCGCTGCTGTTGACCACGCGCGGAATGCGGCCCTCGTCGTAGGCCTTTTTATACGCGTCGAGACCATTGCGGATGTCGCGCAGCGAGCGGCGCAGTTCCTGCTCGTTCTTGCGCTGCACGGTCACCTGGGTGACCGGCACCACCAGGGTGCCGAGCATGGCCAGAATCGCCAGTGTCACCAGCAATTCGATCAGCGTAAAGCCGCGGCCATGCATGCGCACGATCATTGCTGCGGCGCCGGGCTTGGAATCGGCGTCACCGTGACGCCAGGCTGCTGGACCGGCGCTACCGGTACTGGCGGCGCCGGCACCGGAGCCTGCACGGGAGCCGCCAGCGGCAGTGCAGGAGCGGCCGGCGGCGGCGTGGCCGGGGCCGGGGCAGCCGGCACTGCTTGCGCAGGCGGCGCCAACTGCGGCGACGGACGCACCGGCACCGGCGGCGTGGAGGCGGCTTCCGGACGGCGGCGGAAGGTCGCCTCGGTACCGGCATTGAACTCGGCCGCGGCAGCCGATGGGCGCTGGATATTCCTGATCAGGCGCGGCGTAATCGACAGCACGATCTCGGTCTTGTCGTTGCCATCCTTGTTGGTGCCGAACAGGCGGCCCACCAGCGGCAGGTCGCCCAGCAGCGGCACCTTGCTGCCATTGCTGCGCTCTTCGTTGTTGATCAGGCCAGCCAGCACCTGGTTCTCGCCGTCTTTGAGCTGCAGCATCGTGGTCGCTTCGCGCGTACCGATCTGGTACGCGGTCGAGCCGCTCTTGGTGGTCGTCGAGCCGATCAGGTTACTGACCTGCAGCGCGATGCGGATCGCCACTTCGTTGTTCAGGTAAATGGTCGGCTCCACATTCAGCGTCAGGCCGACGTCGAGGTAATTGATCGACTCCTGGGCAAAGCTGCTGGTACCGCCGGAAATGGTGGTGGTGATGGACGGGACCTTCTCGCCGATGACGACCTTGGCCTTTTCCTTGTTGCGCACGCGGATGCGCGGATTGGCCAGGATCTTGGAATCGCCATCGGTTTTATCGGCCGCGATGCTGGCCGTCACGCCCGCGACCCCGATGCGGCTGCTGGACAGGCTGCGGATGGCGTCGATCGACAGCGGGCCGCCGTCCTTCGTGGTCAGCGGCGCGAAGGTCACTTTGTTGGGCCAGGCAATGCCCAGCTCCAGCATGCGGCTGCGCTTGATTTCCAGGATCTCGACTTCCAGCATCACTTCCGGCTCGGCCACATCCTGCAAGGCGATCAGGCGGGTGGCCAGCTTGATGGCTTCGGGATTGTCGCGCACGATGATCAGGTTGAGCTTTTCGTCGACCACCACGTCGCGCGATTTCAGAATCACCTTGAGCGTGTTGGCCACCGTCTTGGCTTCGGCGTTGGCCAGGAAGAAGGTCTTGACCACCATCTCCTGGTATTCCTTGAGCTTGGCCGCGATGTTCGGGTAAATCATCACCGTGTTGCCGTCCATGACCTGCTGCTCCAGCTGGTTGGTCACCATCAGGTAGTACACCGCCGCTTCGACGGTGCTGTTCTTCAGGTAGATGGAGGTGCGCTGGTCGGTCTTGACGTCTTTATCGAACAGGAAGTTCAGGCCCGAACGGCGCGAGATCAGCTCGAACACCTGCTTCAATGGCGCATCGCGGAACTCGATGCTGATCGGCTGTTTATAAGCCGCGGCCAGGCCGCCCTCGCCCGCCGGTGCAGCGGTCTTTTCGGTAATCTGCGCCAGCAGTGCGCGGGCCGGCTCGTGCGATGGCCGCTCGGCCAGGATGGCAGCGACTTTCTGGCGCGCGATTTCGTATTCCTTGCGCCCGAAGGCTGCATCGGCGTCTTCCATCAAGCGCACATGGCGCACGTCGGCTTCAAGCATGCGCATGCCGGCACGCGCGCGTTCGTGCGACTGGTCCATGGCCAGTGCACGCTGGTAGTACTGCAGCGCCAGCGCAGCCTTGCCTTCGTTCAGGGCACGGTCGCCCTGGTCCACCATGCGCGCCGTGCTGCGGTCGCGCGCGTTGAGGAAGGCGGCGCGGAAGACCGAGTTCCTTGGGTCGGCGTCAACCGCCTCGCGGTACTTCAGCAGTGCCGCTTCGGGCTTGTCCTGCTCGGTCAGCGTGCGGGCGTCGCGGAAGGCGAGCTGCCCCGAGCAGCCGTACAGCGCCAGCGCACACGCCAGGGCAAGCGTGCGTAAAGAAAGGCAGCGAATGCCCCTTGGTAGGCTAGCCATCACTCGAGAACTCCAATATTAAGCGTCTGAACTTGATTCATCGGCAGGTAGGTGAATGTCAGCGTAGGGGGCGCAATCGCGTCCACCCGGTACACGCCGTCGATCACGGTCTGGTTTTTGACGATAAAGGTCTTGTCGGCGCGCGCCAGATAGACTTCCCAGGTGCCCGCTTCGACCGCCTTGCCCAGGTAAGTGAAAGGCAGCGGCGGCGCGGTCGGCGGCGGTGGCGGCGGCGGCGGTTCCTTCGATACCGGTGGCGGCGGCGGTGGCGGCGGATTCCAGTTTGTGCTGCCGAAGACGGCATTGCCGCCTTTGAACGCGTCCTCATCGTCGCCAATGAGTTCGGCGCGTGGAATCAGGCGGGCAATCTCTGGCTCTGCCGTGCCGGGTTTCGCGGCCACCGCCACTGGCGCCACCACCTTGGCCGGGGCGCTGCGCTCGACCGCCTCCACCACGCCGCCGGCCGGTTCGCCGGAGTCGAAAATCATCAGCATGCCGATGATCGCCGCCACCGCAAGCAGGGCAAGAACGCGCTTGTTCATCGCACCCCTCCGTCGGCGCGGTCGGCCAGGTAAAGCGTCAGGCGCAGGCGCGCTTCCACGTTGTTGTCGGTAACAGTCTCGCGCTTGAAGCTGATTTCATCGAGCGAGGCGAAAGGCATGGCGCGCAGGGCCAGCAGGCCGAATTCCCAGATGGCCTTGTAACTGCCCTTGACCGGCAAGGTGATCTGATAGGTATGCAGGCGCGCGCTCTTGTCGCGCGCGCTCTTGTACTCGCCCTGGCTGAGCGACAGGCCGGTCTTGGCGGCGAGTGCGAACAAGGTCTTGACCTGCTGCTCCACGTAGCGCTGCTCGCCCAGCGATGAATAGAACAAGATCAGGTTCTGGTTGGCCACCACCGGCGCGCTGACCACCACGCTTGGGGCCACTTTGGCCTGGGCCAGCGCGGCGGCATGCTGGCCCGCCATGCGTTCGCGCTGCGGCGCCAGCCACACCAGCGCACCGGCGCCGATCAGGCACAGCACCGCAGCGCCGCAGCGCAGCGGGCCGGCCTTGGACAAGGCCAGGCGCAGGCGCAGCAGCACGCTTTGAAGGTTTATCGGTGTCATCGCGCGCTCCACAATGCTTCGATCTGGAAGCGGATAGGCCGGTTGGGATCCTGGTCGTTGATCTCGTGGCGGGTCAAGGTCGCGCCGCTGAAGAATTCCTGGCGTCCGAGCTCCTCGACATAGGCCACCATCTCGTCGGCGCTCTTGGCTTCGGCGGTGATCTTGAGGGCCTGCTTGCGCGAGTCCGGCTCCAGCGCCAGCAAGGCGATGGTCGATGGGGTGGCGGCGGCGACGGCGTCCTGCAGCGCGCGCCACGGCAGGTTCAATTGCAGCACGGCGGCGTTGACGGCCCCCGCCTGCGCGTCCGAAATGCGCGGCAGCTGCGCCACCGGCGCCGCGACCGGCACATGGTGGCGCAGGCGCGCCGCGGCCAGTTCGGTTTCATACTGGCGCTGCTGCGACAGCAGCCGCGTTCCCAGCAAGGCGGCGCCGGCGCACAGCAGCACGGCGGCCAGCACCAGCAGCCAGGTGACGGGGCCGGCGCGGTACATGGTGCGCGCCAGGCTCGGCGGCGCAAAGTCGATGCGAAGACGCTTCATGCGGCGCTCCCGGTCGCGGCCAGGCGTACCGCCGGCGAGCACTCGCGCGGCTGGCCCAGCACGGTGCAGAGCGCGCCCTTGGACCATGCCTGCGGCACCTCGCCGGACACCATCAGGCGAGTCGGCACCGGCACGTTCAGGCGCAGGGCTTCGCGCTGCAGCTGCTGCTCCAGCCAGCCGCTGGTGGGGTGCTCGGGCAAGGCCACCGCCCTCACCGCGCCGTGTGCGCCGAGGCTCAGGACGCCGTCCTGCACCAGGCCATACCAGGCACCCGCCTTCACCGCGCCGCGCCAGCGGTTCCAGCCGGCGACGAACTGCGGCGCGATCTCGATCAGTTTCAGGCGATGCGCCGCCGCGGCCTGCTCGAACAAGGCCAGCAGCTGGCGCGGCATGGCGGCTGCCATGAACGGCTGCGCACTGTCGTAATCGGCGGCGATGCGCCAATTGGCCGGGTTATCGCCGTACAGGGTCTGGAAGCGCAGGGCCGCCGCGCCTTCCAGGTCGGCCACCCTCACCGCGCCGGGCGGCGGCGGCACCTGCCACAGGCGCGCCAGGTCGTCGGCAAGCACGATGCTGAGCGGCCAGCCGTCGCAGCCGGAGCCGGCAAGCAGCACGCGCACGCTCGCGCCGATGGTATCGAGCGAGGCGTCGGCGCAGCGCTGCTCCGCCAGCACGGTGAAGGTATCGCGCTTAAAGCGGCTGGTGGCGATGAGCGCCACCGCGTGCGCCGACACGCCAACGCGCAGCAGCTGTCCGAAGCGTCTACGCATGCAGGGTCACCCGTTTGATTTCAGTAATGGTGGTGGCACCGCGCTTGACCAGGTCGAGCGCGGCCAGGCGCAGGCTGCGCGTGCCGTTGTCGTAGGCGGCCTGCTTGATCTGCCGGATCGGGCGCTTGTCGACGATCAGTTCGCGGATCTCGTCGTTCAAGGTCAGGATCTCGGCGAT
>CAMLFK010000105.1 GCA_946479255.1 uncultured Oxalobacteraceae bacterium | reverse complement strand
GCTGATGAAGCTGGACCTGCCAGCTGGCGTCGACGTCGAAATCAAGCTGCAATAATAGAATGACAGCGGCGCGCCGGATGGCGTGCCTGCGAGAATCGGGGCCGGGGGAGTCCGCTGTTGCAGCGGATGACCCCGGCCCCGTTTATTTGGCGGCCCCGCAAGGGCACGATGTTTTGTTCTTGAATCGCGGATCAGGGCCTTAGTCCGTAACGCGTCACGAAGATCCGCACCCCGTCCGGATTACGCTTCTTCCATTCCTCGAACTCGGGCCGGTAAGCTTCGCGGAACATCAGCAGCAGCACCGCGCTTTCCAGGTGGTTTTCGCGGTAGATCTTTTGCATGGACACCAGCGCCGGATCGCTCACCTTCGCCTCCGGATCCTTGGCAAGCACCCCCAGCGCCGTGTTCCAGGCATCCAGCTCGGCCTTAAAGGGCGATACCGCCGGCTTGCCCTTCTTGCTTTCGAGCTGGGCCGCGGCCTGGGCCAGCCCGTAGGCCAGCCAGAATTCCATCTCGGCTTTTTTTTCCGGCGCGGACAGCGATTCGCTGAAGTTCAGGGTCGGCTTGCCGGTTGCCGGATCCACCGTCGCGGTGGCCTTCTTCTGCAAGCCGATGCGTTTCAAGGGCAGGGAGGGATGCTGCAAATCGGCCAGCTTGCCCCAGTTGGGCAATTGGCCCGGATGGGCGGCAATGCCGGCCAGCAGTGCCTGTTCCGCTTCTTTCCACTTGCGCTGGTGCACCAGCGAATCGGACAGGAAACGCCAGGCCTGCGAGTTCATCGGTTCGATTTCGGTGGCTTTGCGAAAGCGTGCCTCGGCCTCGGTCCACTGGCTCTGCACATAGTAGCAATCGCCGGCAAACACCCAGGCCTGCGAGAAACCCGGGTCGCGCGCGATCGCCTGTTCATACTTGGCCAGCGCCTTGGCATAGTCTTGCGCCGCGAAAAGCTGCTCGCCTTCCTCCACCAGCCTGGCCGCATCCAGGCTCGGCTGATATAGCCGGTAGGGCACATCTTCGTCGAGACGGCGCAGCACTTCCTGGCCCATCGGATCGTTCTCGTCAACCTTGAGCGCCGCATTGGCCGCGCTGGTCGCGTGCTTGCGCAGTTCGGCCGCCTTGGCGCCATCGGCGGCGCGCGCCGCCGTCATGAAGACGGTGGCAATCGACGACAGCGGCGCCGACGCTTTGGGATCGGCGTTGTTGGCCTTGGTATATTTTTCGATCGCTTCCTGCAGCTTGCCGTTGGCGAGCAGCGCGTCGCCTTCGAGCCGCAAGGCTTCGCTGGTGGGATTGCCTTTGACCGCCGCCAGCGCAGGCTGGAGCGGGGCGAACAGCACGGCTGCGAGGAGAACGAGACGTGGGGTGAGCATGGGCGGTCCTGAAGAATTGGCCAAGGGCGGGTTACAGCAATATTAATGCAATCGGCCTCGTCCGCCTGCATTTTCAGCACCGGCGCGCAGGAGAATTTGACGGAGCAGTACAGACTGGCGATACTTCGGCATGCTCCCAACCGCCCAGCTCCCGATTCCCAAGACCATCCTGATCGTGGAGGATGAGCAAGCCATCGCCGACAGTATTGCGTATGCCCTGAGAACCGATGGCTTTGCGCCACAGCACCTCACCCTCGGGATGCAGGCGCTGGAGGCCATGCGCAGCGCCCCGGCCCCGGCCCTGGTCGTGCTCGACGTCGGCCTGCCGGACCTGAACGGCTTCGAAGTGTGCCGCCAGCTGCGCCAATTTTCCAACGTGCCGGTGATCTTCCTGACCGCCCGCAGCGACGAGATCGACCGCATCGTGGGCCTGGAAATCGGTGCCGACGATTATGTGAGCAAGCCGTTTTCGCCGCGCGAACTGGTGGCGCGCATCCGCGTCGTACTGCGCCGCCTGGCCCCGCCGCCGCCCTTGGCCGCCCCGGCCTTCGCGCTGCGCGAGCAGGAGGCGCGCATCCTCTACCAGGGCCATGCGCTGGAGCTGACCCGCTACGAATACCTGCTGCTCAAGACCTTGCTGGAGCATCCCGGCCATGTACTGTCGCGCGCGCAATTGATGGACCGGGTCTGGGCCGATGCGCCGGACACGCTCGACCGCACGGTCGATGCCCACGTGAAGTCATTGCGCGCCAAGCTGCGTGCGGTCTATCCTTCCAGCGATCCGATCCAGACCCACCGCGGCATGGGCTACAGCCTGAGCGTTGCATGAAAATAGGCCTGCGCATTCTGCTGGGCTATTTCCTGATCGTGGGGCTGGCAGCATGGTTCCTGCTCAATGTATTTATGCAAGAGGTCAAGCCAGGCGTGCGCGCGACGCAAGAAGATACCCTGGTCGAAACCGCCCACCTGCTGGCGCTGCTGGTGGCCGACGACGTCAAGGCGGGCCGGGTGGGGCCGGACACGACCCTGGCACGCATCCAGGCCTTCGAGCGGCGCAAGGTTGACGTGAAGATCGACGGCTTTCACAAGCGAGACTTGAATTCCCGCGTCTACATCACCGATGCACGCGGCATCGTCATCTTCGATTCGCGCGGGGAAGCGGTCGGCCAGGATTATTCGCGCTGGAACGATGTCTACCGCACCTTGCGTGGCGTCTACGGGGCGCGCAGCACGCGCGCCTATCCGGGCGACGATTCCAGCACCGTGATGCATGTGGCCGCGCCGATCCGCGACGGCGAGCGCCTGATCGGCGTACTCACCGTGGCCAAGCCGAACGCCACCGTGCAACCCTTCATCGAACGCAGCCAGCGCATCATCCTGCAGCGCGGCGTGCTGCTGCTGGCCTTGTCGCTGCTGATCGGCGCCATGTTCGCCTGGTGGCTCAACCGCTCGCTCGGCAAACTGATGCGCTACATCGGCGCGGTCGAGGCGGGCGACAAGACCACCTTGCCGAAGCTGGGCAACAACGAAATCGGCCGGCTCGGCCGGGCGCTGGAAGACATGCGCCACAAGCTCGAAGGCAAGCAGTATGCGGAAGAGCTGATGCATACGCTGGCGCACGAACTGAAAAGCCCGATCGCGGCGATTCAGGGTTCGGCCGAGCTGATGCAGGAAGACATGCCGGACAGCGAACGCCGCCATTTTCTCAGCAATATCCTGCATCAGAATGCCCGCCAGAAGCAGCTGATCGACAAGCTGCTGGCGCTGATCCGGGTCGAGAAACAGCAGCGCCTGTCGTCGCCGGAGCAGGTGGATCTGCCCGCACTGGCCCAGCTGGTGCAGACCGACTGCGCGCTTCGCCTGAATGCGCGCGCTCTGACCCTGGCCATCGATGTGGACGCCGTGCGGCTGCCGGGCGAGCAATTGCTGCTGCGCCAGGCGCTCGGCAACCTGGTCGACAACGCGATCGACTTTGCGCCGCGCGGCAGCACCATCGAATTGAAGGCGCGCCGCGACGGGGAGAGCGCCGTCGTCACCATCAGCGATCAAGGGCCCGGCATTCCGGCCTTTGCCGAGGAGCGGCTGTTTGAGCGCTTCTATTCGCTGGCGCGGCCGGATGGCGAGCGCAGCACCGGGCTGGGCTTGCCCTTCGTGCGCGAGGTCGCGTCTTTGCACGGCGGCACGGTGAGCGTGGCGAATGGCGAACACGGCGGCGCGGTGGCGCGGCTGGTATTGCCACTTAATTAAATCACTTCACACAAAACGCATCATCAGCGCACAGACGCTTTCTACACTGGCCGCATCTTTTAACAAGGAAGCGCCATGCAAAAAAATCTGTTCTTCAAGATATCCGCCATTGTCGGCCTGGCTGTCCTCATCTGCATTGCGCTGGCGATGATTAATGACACCATCCGCGAGCGGGCGAATTTCCGCCAGCAAGCCATCACCAGCATCGCCACCGACTCGGTGCGCCAGCAAGTCATTACCGGCCCGGTGCTGGTGATCCGCTACGACGATGAATACGACGAGGCCGTCACTCCCGCCACGCGCGAGGCCAAGGCCGAGCTCATCAAACGGGTGGCACACCGGACCTTCCTGGCTTTCCCGAACCAGCTGGCCATGAATGGCAGCATCGATACCTTCCGGCGCTATCGCGGCATCCATCAGGTGCTGGTCTATAGCGGCCAGCACAAGTTCAGCGGCGATTTCATCCTGCCGACCGTCGACCAGTTGCCGCGCGCCACCACCGGTTCGCGCATCACCGTGGGCAGAGCCAGCATCGCGCTGGGCATCTACGACGTGCGCGGCATCCGTAATATTCCGCACATTGACTGGGACGGCAAGCAGGTCGAGCTCCAGCAGAGCACCGGCCTGGCAGGCGTGCCGAACGGCTTGCACGCGCCGCTGGGCGTGCTGCCCTTGACCCAGCCTGGCCGCGCCCGCTTCGCCTTTGACCTGGGACTGGACGGTATAGAATCGCTGGAGATCGTTCCGGTTGGAAAGAACAGTAAGGTTCATCTGAAGTCCAATTGGGTGCATCCGCAGTTCAGCGGAGAGTTCCTGCCGTCGCCCCGCAACCGGGTGATCAACGAGAAAGGTTTTGCCGCAAGCTGGGATATCTCATCGCTTGCCACTAATGCGCAGCAGCAATTGCGCGCTCTCGAAACCCACCGCGCCGACACGCCAGCCCAGCGTCCGATACTGGACCGTTTCAGCGTCGGATTGATCGAACCCGTGAATGTGTATTCGCTGGCGGAGCGTGCCACCAAGTACGGCCTGCTGTTTGTTGTGCTGACCTTCACCGCCTTCTTCGTGTTCGAAATCCTGAAGCGGCTGCCGATCCACCCGGTCCAGTATCTGCTGGTGGGCCTGGCCCTGGCGCTGTTCTTCTTGCTGCTGCTGAGCATGTCGGAGCATCTCGACTTCCTGCTCTCGTACGTGTTGTCCAGCCTGGCTTGTACCGTGCTGATCGGCTTTTACCTGTCTTTCGTGCTGCGCGACTGGCGCCGCGGCATCGGCTTCGGCGCCGCGCTCACTCTCCTTTACGGCGCGCTCTATGGCCTGCTGATCTCGGAAAACAATGCGCTGATACTCGGAAGCCTGTTGCTGTTCGTCGTGCTCGCCGCTGTCATGGTGCTCACCCGTAAGGTGGACTGGTACCAGATCGGCAAGGCGGACACTGTCTAATGTTTCTGGGCGACATGTACTCCACTCTTGTCGCCCAGCACATCCTGGATATACAGCATGTTGACCAGCACGCTCAGCATGGCCGTCAGGGGCGTGGCAAGCGCCACGCCGGCCAGCCCGAAGAAGGCGCCGAAGGCCAGCTGCATGATGATGGTCAGGGCCGGCGGCAAGGATACCGACTTGGCTTCGATCAGCGGCTGCAGCAGATAGCCTTCGACCAGCTGGATGCCGACGAACGCCAGGATGGTGTAGAGCGCCAGCTCGGGGCTGATGGTGAAGGCGATCAGCACGGCCGGCACGCCGGCGAAGATGGGGCCGAGGTAGGGGATGAAGTCGAGCAGGCCGGCAATGATGCCCAGAATCAGGGCGAGCGGCACGCCGATCGCGTACAGGCCCACGCTCGTGATGGTGCCGACCGCCAGCATCGAGGCGAACTTGCCCAGCAACCATCTACCAAGGTTGTCGCCAATGGTGTCCATCACTTCCTGGGCGCGTGGGCGCTCGCGCTGCGGCACGAGTTTGATGAGGCCGCGGATGTACTGGCGCGGCGATGCCGCCAGGTAAATGCCCACGAAAGTGATGATGGCGACGTTGCCCAGCGCGCCGACGAGGCCGGCGAAGAATAGTCCGGCATTGGGCACCATGGCAGCCATGTGCTGGGTGATGCGTTCCGGTGACGGTAGCTGGCGCACCAGGAACTTCAGCCATTCATGGCTTTCCAGTATGGCGCGCAGGCGTTGCAGCGAGTCGGGGATGACCTTGGCAAGCTGGCCGGCCTGGTCGGAAATCTGCGGCGCCATCAGCCAGCCGCCGCCGACGAAGATCGCCAGCAGGGCCAGCACCACGCCTGTCAAGGCCAGATTGTGCGACAGCCCGGTGCGCTTGCGCAGGGCGCCGGCCAGCTGGTACAGCAGGATGGCGAACAGGATGCAGGCGAATACCAGCAGCAGCGCATTGGCGGCGTAGACCAGGGCCGCCAGCAGCACGATGAACAGCACCGTGATGCCGTTGATGAGTACGACCTGGCGGCTCAGGTCGCGGTCTTCCTGCTTGTGTTCTTCGCGTTTTTGCGCGGGCGTTTGCTCGGCGTGATGTTCTTGTTCTGACATAGGACGCTCGCTTATCTTATTGTTGGAGACATCATCCTTTCGACATGCCCCCAAGATACCGAATCCGCCGCGATCCTGCGCGCGTCCTTACTTCAACCGTGCGCGCTGTTTAATCCTTGGTGCCCGTGGTCCAGCGCAGGCCATAGCCGAAACGCTGGTCCATCAGCTGGTGGGCGCTGGTCTTGCCTTGCTGGGCGAAATACTCTTCCAGCTTGGTGACCTGCAAGGCGCCATTGCGGTTTTCGATCATGGCGATGGCGCACATCATCTGGTTGCCGCCCTGGTTCAGGCGCACTTCGATCGGTGCCTGGTCCGGCATGTTGATCGTCACCACGCCGTCGGTGGCGGCCCAGTTCGGCGCGCCGCGGTAAATGAAGGCGAAGATCAGCGCCCGCTTGATCTGGTCGAAGTGGTCGCCATTGATGTGCAGGTTTTCGCCGCTGGTGGACTGGCCGGTGCGGTCGTCGCCTTCGAGCTTGATGAAGGGCGCGCGTTCGTAGTCGCCCCAGGCATTGCCGAGCGCCTGCACCAGGCCCGGCTGGCCGCTGGCCATTTCGAACATGCAGCCGAGGTCCAGGTCGACCCCTTGCGGGCCTTTGTCGGCGCCGGTGAGCTTGGCCAGGAAGCCGGTCTTTTGCGGTTCTTTTGATGCCTGAGGGCTGCGGTTCCAGTTCAGGTTGACGTGGATCTTGCCGAAGCCACGGCTGCCGCCGCGCTTGTCGAGCGAGACCTTGTCGCCGCGCTTTTCCAGCGTGACTTTGGACAGGGACACTTTCTTTTGCTCGGCAACTGGTGCCGGCGTGGGTGCCGCTTCGCTGCCGCCGAAGTGGGTCAGCAGGGCGGACAGGCCGCCATTGAAGCCCTGGCCTACGGCGCCGAAGCGCCACACGCCATCCTTGCGGTAAATTTCGCCGACGATCACCGCTTTTTCATCCTGAAAATCCGCGCCCGACCATGGGAAAGTCAGCGCCTCGCCCAGGCGCATGCTGGACTGGCCGATCTGGCGCATGGTGCCGTTGCCGTCGATGGCGGCGACGAACACCAGCTTGACGATGTTCGCAGGCAGGGCGTCGAGATTGAGCGCGAAGCGCGCGCCGCTGCCGCTGTTGTCCAGTTTGATGGCGCCGCCCGGACTGGCGAGCTGGTTGAAAAACACCATGAAACGGTCGTCGGACAGCTTGTCGTTGCTGTCCAGGCCGAAGCAGGAGACGTCGACCGACAGGCCGGCGGCCGCGATGTCGATGGTGGCGGTAAAGGGCGAGTTGCAGCCGAGGTCGGCCAGCTTGCCTTTTTGACCGCGCGAGAATGTAGTCACGAGTTATTCCTCCAGTGAAGGCGGCTCGGCTTTGGAGCGCCGAAGATCTGCGATTGTACGTGACAACTGCCGCGCAATGCCCGATACAATCTTCTGGCTTCAGGCGGCAACTACGCGATTCTTACCAGTATGCTTGGCGACGTACATCAGCGCATCGGCCTGGCGCAAGATGTCCTCGATGGCCGGGGGCGCCGTGCCCGCTTCGTGCAGCACCATGCCAACGCTGGCACCGATACAGGCCGTTCCTTCATCGAGTACGAACGGGCGCCGCATTTCGGACAGGATCTTGTTCGCCACCGCGACGGCTTGCTGGGCTGCCGGCCGCATGTCCTCCAGGATGACCGTGAATTCGTCGCCGCCCAGCCGCGCCACGGTGTCGACGCTGCGGATCACGGAAGTCATGCGCCTGGCCGCTTCGATCAGCAGCGCATCGCCGGCATGGTGGCCCAGCGTATCGTTGACCTGCTTGAAGCCATCGAGATCGATGAACATGACCGCAAGCGCATAGTCGTTGCGCTCACAGCGCGCCAGCGCGATGCGCAGCCGGTCCATGAACAGGCGGCGATTGGCCAGCCCGGTCAGCGCATCGTACTGTGCGATGCGTTCGAGCGCACGCTCCGACGCGTGCATCCTCGATACCAAGGGGTCCATTTGCGAATACAGTGCGCAGGCGCCGAGGATAGAGATCAGCACGATCACCGGCACGCCGAATTCGAACGCACGGCGAATGACCGCATACGCTTCGACGGTATCCTGCTTGGCCACGAAGCCGAAGCCCGGAAAGAGCGCGCCGTAGGCTGCCACGACATTATTGCCGCGGTAGTCGACGGTATGGAGGGTGCCGCTTGCGCCGCTCAAGGCCAGTTCGATGGGCAGCATGCTCGGGCCGGCGGGCTTTTCCAGCCCGACCTGGAAGACCGTGGAATGGCGGCTGTTCGGAAGGCACACGAGCCGGTTCTGCTGGCGGATGCAAGCCAACAGTTCGGCTGTTTTGCCGAGCGCGGCGATGTTGAACAGGGGGTGTTCGAGCGCCTCCAGCGTACGATCGAGCCGCACATAGCCCAGCTGCCGTCCATCGCGCTTGAGTGCCTGGCGAATCCGCAAGGTCTGCCTGCCGTTCCACACCAGCTCCGTTCCTTCTTCATCGAGCAAAACCCGGAACGGCGGCGGCGCGTCGTTCGTACCCAGTTCGTGCACAACTCGCCGCTGGGCATCTTCGACCGCGACGTGCCGGTAGCCCTCGGCCAGCAGGCGCCCGGCGGCAATGTCAAAGGCGTCGGTCATGGCCGCGGACGGCTGGTCCAGCAATGGCAAGGCAAGGGCCGAGGCATTTACCAGACGCATTTCGGAGCGCGCGTGCTGAACGATTTCGCGCGTGAATGCCGTCAGCCATGGTCCGTGGTTCCGGATCACCGCCTCAAGGCGCCCTTCAAGTGCTTTCTCCAGCGATTTCTGCATCAGGACGAAGCCGGTCAGGCCGACCGTGGTGGTCACGACCATCAGGATCGCCGTGCCAAGAAAACGCACCTTGGCCGCTTCCGTAAAAAATTGGGCGTCGCTGAACCAGGCGCTGCGGGACCAGCTCATCCAGATGCCGATCGCCGCCGCGATCATGCCGGCGGCGGTGTGCAAGGCCATGCGCCCCGAAAGCGACCAGCCGAACAGCAGGTCGGGCTCCAGCAGATAGCCCACCAGGCCAGTCAGTCCGATCGTCAGGATGCAAAACGTCAGGGTGACCACCGTGTAGGCCGCCGTAGGCGAGTCGACCCGGGCCAGGCGGGCGTTGACGGCGCCAATCAGGATGAAGCCGAAGGCGGTGTTGGGCGCCATGCGTCCAGGGCGGGTATTGCCGTAGTCGTACCAGGAGTGGACCCAGTCCATGTCGATGCCCAGGCTGACATCCATGATGTGTTCGGCCAGTGTGAGGGTGCCCAGGACGATCAGGAAGCAGCCGATCGCGGCACGGCCCCGGCTTGCCCAAGGGCCGCTCAGCAGCAAGCCGGCGCCCGCGAGGGCAAAGCCGAGCCCGGTACTGAACACCATGGGAACCAGGCCATGCACGATCTCGACCATTGCCGGGACGCGCAGCAACCAGCCCAGCATATTGGTGGAGCCGATCACCAGCAAGGCCACGCCGATCAGCGCACTGGCACGCACTGGATGTGAATCGAAAACCTTCGCCATGTTGAGGGCTTGGAGCTGGAGATGGATGACCGTTGCGCGGCGCGCATTGCGCCGCTTAGCGGATCACTCTATCAGATGGCTGCCGTCTTGGCTCGCTTTGTCGAACCAGAACGTTCGACCCGGCCTCAGCTTTGAGCGCCAAAGATCTGCGATTGTTCGATCATGCGTTCGGCCCAGGCCCGGTGGGTGGCGACTTCGCACATGGAATCATGCATCTTGAAAACTGCCGGGCTGTCCTTGTCGAGGATGGCGCGCGCCACGGCCAGGTCGTTCTGCCTGACCCGGTAATGTTTCTCGATCGGCGAGATCTGGCTGGGGTGGATCGCGGTCTTGCCGACCATGCCGTGCGCCAGGTCTTCCGCCACTTCCTGGTCCAGCAGTTCGGGCAGGTCCAGGTGTTCGAACACCGGCGCGGTCAGCATGAAGCCGTATGGCCGGAAGGTCGTGACCAGGCGCGCCATGACCGGCCCCAGCGGGGTGCGGTACAAGGTCATATTGCGCGGGCGGCGCAAGCCCAGCAGGGCCAGCAGGTCGTTGCCGCCGATGCGCAGCGCCTGGATGCGGTTGCGCACGCCGGGCGCTTCCAGCACTTCGCGCAGGCTTTTCATGTCCCAGTCGTTGAACACTTCCGCCGTTTCCAGGGTCGGCATCAGCATGTGACTGGTGTCGCGCACCTGGCGGAAATAGCTGTCGAAGTTCAGGTGGGTGGCCTTCGGGATCACGAAGCCGGTCAGCTTCTCGGAACCCGCCATGGCCAGCACGCGCGCCATCACGTCCGCGTTGCGCACGCGCACAAAACGTTCGGCGCTGATGTCGGTGCGCATATTGGCCAGCACCACCGACAGGTTGAACAAGGCATAGCTCAGGTCGCGGTCGGCCACCGCGTCTTCAGTGCAGAAGATCAGCGAGCGCACATGGCCGAGCATGTCGCCGTTGGCCACCTCGATTAAGTATTTGTGGTTGGCCGGCACGTACAGCGACGCGCCCATGGACTTAACCATCGATTGCACTCCTGATGAGAGATACCGCGTGATAGGGCAATTCCGGGTCGATCGTGACCGCTACGTTCTTTTCCTGTGCCAGCAGGTTGAGGTGCGCCACTTCGGGCGCGGCGGGGTCGCGCAGGATTAACAGGCGCGGGCTGCGCCGCAGCAGCACGCGGGTGGCTTCGCCGATGCCCGGCTTGATCAGGTTGGCATCAACAATGCCGTGCTGGCGCAGCGCCGCTTCCATGTATTCGCGCGACACGCGCCCGGCTTGCTCGCGGTCCACCGCGGCGGCGGCCGGGATGCCTTCCCTTTGCACCAGTTCGCTGGCGCGCGCCGTCAGGCTGTCGGCGAAGCGGCCCGACTGGTCTTGCGGCAGGAATTGTTCGTAGTACACGCAGCCGTGGAAGTCGTCCGCGCCGATGGCCTCGTTCAGGATCGAGCGGCTGACCAGTCCCGAGACGGTGGCGTTCAGTATGCTCGACGGAATCAGGTAATCGCTGCACGAGGCCGCGCAGGCGGCGCTGCCGGCCAGGTCGGACAGCACATACAGGCCGCCGTCGATGCTGGTGCCGTGGCGGGTGTTGAAATCCGTGACGGTCTTTTCCAGCTCGCGCGAGATCACGCCCTTGCCGGTCCAGCCGTCCACGAACACGATCGATTCGGGCGCGTGTCGTTCAAGAATGTGGCGCAGCGCCACGACGTCGATGCCGCGGTCGCGGATGATGGAGACGGAATAATGGGTCGATTCGCGTTGAAAGACTTTGCCCAGCAAGCGGTGCAGCACCACGCCGACCGGGGTGCCGGCGCGGGCCAGCGAAACGATCGTCACCGGGCCCTTGCGGCGCTGGCCGATCAGCGCGGCCAGCATCAGGCAGTCGCGCGCCATGCGCTCCTGGTTGATTTCAAGGGCGGCCTGGAACAGGTCCAGGTAGCGGGGCGAAGGCAGCGACTCGGGCGTGAGCATTTCGCTGTAGTGGCGCTTGCCGGACTGGATCAGTTGCTCCTTTTCGGCGACGTCGACGAAGTCGCACAGCGGCAGGCGCTTGAGCAGAAACGTTACATCTGACTGTGCATAGCTTCCGGAGAAAGTCATAGCGCCTCCAGGGTCAGCCCTGCGAGCTGGGTGCGGCTGGGTACGATGGCGTAGTCGCAGGCGGCCATGAAGCGCGCGTCCGACTTGCTGTCGCCGATGCCGAAGGTGAGGATGTCGCCGTGCTGTTCGCGCAGCAGGTTTGTGACGTAGCGCACCGCGTGCGCCTTGTTGAGGGCGTTCGGCAGGATGGCCAGGTTGTTGCCGTTGCGGTGGATGAAGTAATCGCGTCCACCCGCGTTGATCCACGGCTGGACCACTTCACGCTCGATCGGTTCCAGGCGCGCGCCGATTTTCTCCGGGTCCTTCACCACTAAATAGAAGGGCGTGTCGGCGTCTTCGATCAGGCGGGCCTTGTGGCCGATGCCGGTCGCCACGCCGTGCTGGTCGATCAGCGCGGCCAGTTCCTGCAGGCCGGGCAGGGCGGCGTGCATGGCGGCGCGCATCTGTTCCAGCCAGCGCTGGTCGATGCTGCGGTCCGGGTGCAGTACGATGCCGCCGTAGTTGAGCACGACGTAGCTGGAGAATGGCAGGTCGACCCGGTTGAAGGCGTTGATGTTGCGCGCCGTGGCCGGGATCATGGTCATGCCGTCCCGGGCGAAGGCGATGAAGGCGCGCTGGGCCGGCGTGGTGTACGAGATCGGGCTGCCGTCCTTCAGGAAGGCGGCAGGGCGCAGCGCGTCGCTCGCAGTGCCACACTTCTCGATCGACTGGAACAGGGTGTCGTCCAGGTCAGCGAACAGGAATTTTTGGAACTTCTTCAACGTGGGTCTCGCTCATGAAATGGAACAGGCGTGCATCCAACTCGGCCGCCAGCTGGTACAGGGCAGGGCCGGCCTGGGTTTCGTGGCACACCAGTACATGGTCGTACTGGCCGCGCCGGACGTTGTACAGGTAGTTGGCTACCCCTTCGCCGTAATTGTCGGGGAAACTCAGGGCGCTCGATACCGCGCCCCAGGTGAGGATGGGCGAGCGGGTGGTCGACTGGATCGCGGTGGCAATGCCGCGCTGCTCCAGCGCGGCACCGAGCAGGTTGGCAGCGTGCATGAACTCGCCGGTGCCGAGGACCAGCACGGTCTCGCCCGGCTGGATGTCGCGTGCGATATTGTCAGCCAGGCCGTCCGGCAGGTTCAAGGCGCGGCACAGGCCGAAGCGGCCAAAGGCGTCGCTGGCACCGCGGTCGGCGGAGGCATCGAAGCGCTGGGCCGGTGCGCTGGCGCTGGAGAGCTGGCCGGGGCTGAAGCGGAACTGCCCGTTCACCGGCGCGGCGATGGTAACCGGCAGGCCGAAGCGTTCGCTGAGTCTGCTGGATACTTCCTCGCCCATGAAATTGGTGATCGTGGCCAGGTGCACTTGCTCGATGCCGGGATTCAGGCTGCGGCAGGCGTGGGTCAAATTGAGGAAGGTGTTGCCGGTGCTGGCTTCATCGTCCACCAGGACCAGGGCCTTGGCCGTCAGCAGCAGTTCGCGCTCTTGTTCTCCGGGCGGCAGGTGCAGGAACTGGCGCGGTGCGTGGCTGTGGGCTTCCTCGAATTCGATCAGTTCGGTATCGCCCACCCGGTAGCGGGTGGTGTGGATGAACAGTGCCGCTTGGGCCGGGTTGGCGCGCAGCCATGCCTCGAACACGCCCTGGCCCAGGCCGATCGCGGTTTCCGCCATGGCGATGAAGACCACCGGGCCGTGCGGGGCGGGCACGCCGGCGGCCAGGTTCTCATGCACTTCGCGCATCAGCGAGGGCGTGACCGGCCAGTGCTTGCCCAGCACCTTGGACAGGAACAGGAAGCCGCGCTTGGCATTGTCGCGCGCGGCGAAGCCCAGCACCTGGTCGATGGGCCAGGCGCTGTCGCTGATGTTCAGCTCCAGCGTGCCGGTCGGCAGACTGAGGTTCACACCAGCTCCGTCGGCGAAGTCAGCTCGGCCACGCGGATGCCGTCGCGCACTGGCGCGACGGTGACCTTGTCGAAGCCGTCGGCAAAACCGCACAGGGCGATGTAGGGCAGGTTGGGGCCGGCCACGCAAGCCATGCCGATGCCGCCCGACATGCGCGGGTTAATTTCCAGCAGGCGCAGTTCGCCCGCGCCTTCGCGGAATTGCACGTTGAAGTTGCCGTTCAGGCCGAAGTCCCTGGCCAGCTTGGCGGTGGCTTCGATGATGTCGGCGCGCATGTCGATCAGCTGGCCACGGCCGGACTGGCTTGGTTTCTTGCGTGCTACAGCCGCGATCAGCTTGCCGTGGTCGCCCACGCAATCGACGCTGTATTCCTGGCCGTCCAGGTATTCCATCAGCAGCATGGTGCGGAAAGTGCCCAGTTCAGCCAGGCCGCGGCGCATGTCTTCCAGGCCGATGTGATATTGCGCGCCGGCGATCAGCAAGGCGGCGCTGCTGCGCTCTTCGTCCAGGATGGCGAAGCCGAGCCCGAACACCGAGCGCGAAGGCTTGACGCACAGCTTGGCGTGCTTGCCGCGCAGGTCAAAGTAGGCGGCGTCGAATTGTTCCAGGGTTTCAAAGGGGCGGAAATCGGCCACCGGTGCGGCCGGCACGTCGGCTTCGGCGTAGAAACGGGCTTTGTCGTGGATGAGTTCGAGTGCCTCGGTCGATGCCGCGCTCAGTACGCGCGTGCCCTGGGCGGCGAAGCGCTCGTGTTCGGCGGCCAATGCGGTCGATTCCTTGCCAGGGATAAAAATATCGACCCGGTGCTCGCGGCAGAACGCCAGGCACCACGCTATATAGGCAGCCGCTTCCAGCCCGGTCGGTTCTTCGAAGAACTGATGGGCCACCCGCGCTGCGGCCGCGTGCGGATTCGGGTTGCTGTAGATAATGTGAAAACGGCCATCGGTATCCGCCTGGCGGATAAGGTCGATGGCCGCGTACACGGACGAGAACGTCCTGTTAAACCAGACACGCATTGGGGGACTTTCTGAAAGCTGCACTGCAAAACGCCGGCGCATCAACGCCGGCGTTCTGGGATTTACGGGAGACAGGTATTACGCGTTAACGCCGAACGAGCGGGCCAGTGGGCCGAGGCCGCCTTTGAAGCCCTGGCCGATGGCCTTGAATTTCCATTCAGCACCGGCGCGGTACAGTTCGCCGAAGATCATGGCCGTTTCGGTCGAGCTGTCTTCCGACAGGTCGTACCTGGCCAGTTCGGCTTCGCCGGCGGCGTTCAGGCAGCGGATGTAGGCCTTGCCGACCATGCCGAAGTTCTGCTTGCGCGCTTCGGCGTCGTGGATGGTGACGCAGAAGGAGATCTTGTCGATCTCGGCCGGCACGGCGGCCAGGTCCACGGTCAGCTTCTCGTCGTCGCCCTCGCCCTGGCCGGAAGTATTGTCGCCGGCATGGACCAGCGAGCCGTCGCTCGATTTCAGGTTGTTATAGAAGATGAAGTCGGTGTCGCCACGTACCTTGCCGTCGGCCTTGACCATGAAGGCGCTGCCGTCCAGGTCGAAAGCGGCGCCGTCGGTCGCGCGCGGATCCCAGCCCAGGCCGATGATGACCTTGGACAGGCCAGGGGATTCCTTGCTCAGGTTGACGTTGCCGCCTTTTTGCAGACTGATTGCCATGGTGCGCTCCTTGTATAGGTTGAAGGGTCGGGGGTGACTCGTAAGCGACTATATGGTGGCAGGTGCTGGACATTCAAGCAATTTTTGCTGTATGTATAA
>CAMLFK010000104.1 GCA_946479255.1 uncultured Oxalobacteraceae bacterium | reverse complement strand
TGCGGCGGCAATTTTTCAAGGCAGTCATGATGCCCTTGCGGGCAGTCGCTCTTGTAGCAAAAGCGGCAGGGCACGTCGTGGCTCAGTACCTGGCTCCGGCCTTGCCAGGGGGTGTGCTGGGGGTTGGTCAGGGCGTAAATTGTTACCTGCGGCGTGCCGAGGGCTGCGGCGATGTGCGCCGGGCCGGTGTTGTTGGACACCACCACGCTGGCCAGGCTGATGGCCGCGCCCAGCTCGCCCAGATCGAGTGCCCCGGCAAATGAGTGGGTCGGCACCCGGCAGGCGGCGCGGATCTGTTCGACCAGAGGCCGTTCATGCCGTTCGCCCGTCAGCACGACGGCAAGCTCGTGCCCGGTGACCAGCGTGCGGATGAGCTCGGCCCAATGCATGGGCGGGTAGCGGCGCGACGCCGCGCTGGCGCCCGGGTGCATCAGCACCCAGCGCTGGCCGTGCCCGATGCCGCAAGCGTGGAGCAGCGCACTGACCATGTCGCAATCCGGCTTGCGCACGCGAAAGGAAAGCCCCGCTCCAGCCGCTTCGCATCCAAGCTGCGCCACCAGGTCGAGCTGGCGCTGCACTTCATGCCTGATGAGACGATCCGGCTCGGGATCGGGCACCCAGTCCGACAGCAGCCGATAGGGATTTTCCCTGCAGTGCGCGATGCGCAAGGGAATGCCGGCCAGGTGGCATGCCAGCGCAGACGGCAATGCGCTCTGGCTGTATGAGGTGAAGATCACCGCCGCATCGAAGCGGGGCGCAGCCAGCACCTGGACCATGCTGTCGTCGTGGCCGGCGCCGTGCGCGGCGCTGTGTTTCATCCAGGGCGCTTCGTAAGCGATGACGTCATCGACTTCGTCGATGAAGGGGGCCGCGCGCGCACCGGCGGGTGAGGACCACAAGGTCAGCCGGCGGTCCGGGTGAGCATGCCGCAGCGCGCGCATCGCCGGCGTGCACATCAGCACGTCGCCGAGCGCGTCGAGCCGGACGCACAGGATATTGCGCGCCGCGCGCCAAGCGGCGGGCGTAGCGCGTATCACAGGCGCACCCCATCGGCGGCAGCGATTGCCGCCGCCGCGGCATACAGGTCCGGCACGATGCGCGTGGGTACCCGGTGCGGCCCCAGCCGCCATTCGGTTTCGTTGCCTTTGTCAACCAGCAGCGTCCGGCAGCCGGCGCGGTTGCCCGCTTCAACGTCGTGAAGGATGTCACCGATCATCCACGATGCCGACAGGTCGATGGCGTGCTCGCTGGCCGCTTGCAGCAGCAGGCCGGGCCTGGGCTTGCGGCATACGCATTGCTGCGCATACTGCGCGAGCTTGGCCTCGGGATGATGCGGGCAATAGTAGAAGCCGTCGAGCTGCACCTGTTCACGGAACAGCAAGTCGTTCAGGCGATGGTGCACCTGTTCCAGGGCCGAGAGCGGGAACAGGCCCTTGGCAACGCCATCCTGATTGCTGACGACAAACAGGCGATAATCGAGCTGGACCATCAGCCGCATTGCGGGGCCGGCGCCGCTGCACAGCGCAATGTGGCGCGGCTCGACGTTATAGGGCACATCGTCGACCAGCGTGCCGTCCTTGTCCAGGAAGATCGCTTTCATGCTCACGGCCAGGAGCTTTCTTGCAGCGGCAAGACGGTGATCTCGGCCACCACGCTGTTGTCGGGCATGAGAAGCACGGAGCGCACCGCCCTGGCGACGTTCTCTGGCGCCTGCAGGGAGGCCGGGTCGAGATCGGGGAAGCGGTCGAGCAGGAAGGGCGTGCGCATGCCGCCGGCAATGACGGCCGTTACCTTGATGCCGAGGGTGCGCAATTCCGCGTGCAGTGCATGCGACAGTCCCAGCAGACCCCACTTGCTGGCGTGGTAGGCGCTGGCATTGGGCCAGCCGCGCTTGGCCGCGGTCGATGCGATGTTAATGATGTGACCGGTGCCGGCGGCGGCCATGATGGGGGCAACCGCTTTTGACAGGAAAAATGGTCCGTTCAGATTGGTGCCGATTACCCGCATCCATTGCTGCACGGAGAGCTCAGCCATGGGCATGGTGACATCGGTGCCGGCGTTGTTGACGAGCACATCGAGCCGGCCAAACTGATCGATGACTTCGGTCACGGCTTGCGCGGCTGCGCGCGCGTCGCCGACATCGAAGCCGACGGCACGGGCGCTAGCGCCTTCATTGCGCAGTGCCGCTGCCATATGTTCCGCCTGCTCCTGCTTGAGATCGGCGATGACGAGGTGGACGCCATCGCGTGCCAGCAGGGAGGCCAGCGCGGCCCCAAGCCCGCTGGCCGCGCCGGTAATGAGCACGACCTTGCCGCGCAGGCTGGCACTGGCGGCTTGCTCCGCCGCCTCGGCCACGGCATGGCCGCTGTATGGCATGACAGGCGCGCTTGCCTGGTACCGGTACGGCTCTTCCTCCACGACGTCGGGTGCACTGGACGCGGCTGGAACGATCGCCGGGCCGCCGCCGGCGTCGCGTAGGTGCCCCGGCGGAGTTGAACTGGCTGGCGCCGCGGGGCTGCTGTTGTATGTCATTGGTCAACGCTCCTTGTTGTTATGGGTTCTTGCTTTTTGCTTTCTTGCCTTGCATGCCTTGTATGCTTTGATTACCCGGTATGGCTTGTTCGATTCCCCATGCCTGCATGGGTGTTGTGGATTACGGAAAGCTTGAGCCCGAGACCGGTCGATCGGGCACCGCGGGCCCGGGATGATCGCCGCGCATGTGCGGGTGCGCATTGTCGTGGCGTGCTGCCCGTGCATAGACCGCAGCGGTCTTGCAGGCCACGGTGCGCCAGGTGTAGTGCTGGTGGGCGCGCCGTAAGCCCTCGTCGCCCATGCTGATCGACAGGCTGGGATTGGCGCGCAACATGGCGAGGCGTTCGCACACGAGCTCGGGATCACGCGGCGGCACCAGGAAGCCGGTTTCGCCATCGACCACGGTGCTCTTGATACCGCCGACTTCGGCGCCGATCACCGGGCGTGCGCAAGCCATCGCCTCAACCGGCGTGATGCCGAACGGTTCGTACCATGGGGTGGTGACGAAGGCGTCGCAGGCGCTGTAGTAATAGCGCAGTTCATTGCGCGGCTTGCGTCCGGTAAATTCCACGTGTTGGGCGATGCCTAGCTGCGCGGCCAGCGTGCGCAGACGGATCATTTCAGGCGTGTCGGGTGCGTGCGGGGGCTCGCCGCCGACCACCAGCAATTGCGCATCGATGCCATAGTGGGCGCGCAACAAGGCGATGCTGTGGATCACCGTGTCGATTCCCTTGCGCGGAACGATGCGGCCCAGCTGAAGGACGATGAATCTCGACTGGGCAAGGCCGAGTTTTTGCCGCGCCATGCGGACTGGAACGGGCCATAGCTCCCTTGGATCGAAGCCGCATGGCACGATGTCGATGCGGCCCGGCGGTGCGCCATACAGCTGCTCCATGTCGTGGCGATCCTGCGGGCACTCGGCAATGATGCGGTCCGCGTCATGCATGACCTTGTCCTCGATACGCAGGCGGGCGGCCGGAAAGCCATCTGCGTCCCCCTGGCACGCCCGGCGGACATGGCCGAGCGCATGGAAGGTGACGACATACGGTATGCCGAGCACATGCTTGATGTGGCGGGCCACCATGCCGGACATGAAGAAATTGGCGTGCACGATGTCGTAGCTTTCCGCCTGACGCCGCGCGAAACGGATGACGAAGCGTGCGAAGGCATCCATGTAGGGAAGCAGGCCTTCCTTGGCGACGAAATGGGCGGGGCCGGCGGGAACATGAATGACGCGCACATTGTCGTGCCACTGCACGCGCTGCTTCTGGGCGATGGCGTCGCGCCGCGTGAAGACGTCCACCAGGCATCCCCGCAATCCCAGTTCGCGGGCAAGGTTTGCCACGTAGACATTCTGGCCACCGCAGTCGACCCCGCCCGGTGCGGCCAAGGGGGACGCATGGTCGCTGATCAGGGCTACCCGCCGTACTCCCGAGGGCGGCAGGCGTGGGGGCATGAGATGACTTGTGTCGGGTACCATGACGCAGCCTCCTTTTCGATGTCGGGTCAATCTGTTTGTTGTTCGATCGCTGTTCAGCGGTGCGGCGTTGCCTGCGCTGCTGCCTGCGCTGTTACTGGCGCGAGCTGTCTCCCTTGCGAGAGACCATGAGGTCAAGGGGCGAGCTGATGCCGGAACCGCAGGCGCGGGAATCAGCGTGGTGAACCGCGGTTACGCGCTGGTCCGGCTACCTGGCGAAATGCGTCGTCCCAGTCTGCCGCGAAGCGCTCGATGCCGAAGCGCTCGCGTGCATCGTGTCTGGCATGGGTGCCCATGGCACGCGCCAGGTCCCGGTCACGCGCCAGTTCGCGCATGTAGTTGGCCAATGCCGCCGGCTTGGTGCCGATGAAGCCCGATACGCCGTGCCGGATCACGGTCGCCATTTCGGTGGTGGCGAGGGCCACGACCGGCAGGCCGATCGTCATTGCCTCCAGCACCGCCAGGCCCAGACTGGCATAGCGGATGGGGCTGAACAGGTAGCGGTAGCGGGCGGCGAATTGCGGCAGCTCGGCATGCTGTACTTCGCCCAGGCCACCCAGGGCGTGCGCGCCCATTCCGACAAGATCGAGCGCGACATCGCCGCGGATGCCGTTGAACAGGTCGGCGCCGAGACGTCGTCCGCGGCTGGCCAGGTTGTTGATGACAACCAGGCCGCGGGTCAGTTCACCGGTGTACTGGACGTCGTCCGGGACCATGACGCCGTGCTCGATGACCCTGGTTGGCGAGCGTCCGTTCTGCCACATCAGCTCATTGAAGTGCGTGACGTGAACGAGCAGGACATTGGGGTCGTCCACCGGATGGCGGGTATCGGTCGGATGGGACTGCGGCGGATCATGTTCGAGATAGATGCGCGGCAGCGCGCGCTGCGCTGCCGACAGCCATTCATACTGCTCATGCTCGTATTGCGCGTCTTCCTGGAACAGGATGCAGTCGAACGCATGCTGCTTCACTTTAGCCACCGGCATGTCGTGCACATTGGGACCCCATGGAAGGTGACCATAACGGCCAAGGTAGCCGGGTGGGCGCTCGGGCTTGGAAAGCACGAAGAAGTTGTGGGGCGCCTGGCTCAGGTAGTAGAGATAGCTGCCATGGGTGTGCCAGGTGAGAATGTTCAGTGGGCGCATGATGGTTTTCTCAGGCGAAGCGGACGCGAAAGCGCAGCGCGCCGACCGCACGCCAGAACACGGCCAATGGCGGAATCAGCGCGGAGGTGACGAGCATTTCGGCGATGTGCGAAGGCGTGCGCACCGTGCCCTGGAGGCGGCGCAGGCAAAAGCGTGCCGTCATGCCGAACCACAGCAGCGCGCAAAATAGGGCAAGCAGCGCTTCGCCCAGGGCGAGGAAAAAGCCGGCGCCGGCCAGGGCCGCGACAATGGCGTAGTAGTCCCAGCGCGGGGTGGCACGGATTTTTTCGCGGTACAGCTGCGGGTGCTTCTTGTACAGCAGCGCATCGAAGGCGATCTTGCGCACCTGTAGCAGGCTGACGCCCCATGGGGCAGGGCGGACGGGATGCTCCACCAGCGCATCGGCTGCATGCCGGATGATGGCGCCTGCCTCCAACAGGCGAAAGTGCAGATCGCTGTCTTCGCGCCAGGCCAGGCGAAAGCGTTCGTCGAAGCCACCAATATTTTGCAGTATTTGTTTGCGGCAAAAGCAATTGGCCGTGACGAATTCGGCTGACTCCAGCTGCTGGGCATCGCGTTCATAGTCAGACGCTTGCGACGGCAAGGGCATGCGCACACGGCCGGTGACCGCGTCGACACCGCGCTCGAAGGCGGCCAGGCCGCGAGCGAGCCAATGCGGGTCTGGAATGGTGTCGTCATCGGTGAACGCAATGATGCTGCTGCGGGCATGACGCCAGCCGACGTTGCGCGCCGCCGCGGGACCGCGCCGGCCGGTATTGGCCAGGTAGCGCACCAAGAATCGGGCGGGGACGTGGACCCCAGCGTCTTCGATGGCCCACATGCCGCCCAGCGGCCGCGTGGCCGCATGCGGTCCGTCATCGACGACAAGGATTTCGACCCGCCCGGCCGGCAGTTGCTGGCCGAGCAAAGCTTTCAGGCAGCGGCTCAGCAGGGCGACGCGGCCACAGGTGGGCACAACTACCGATACCAAAGGCTCGTCATGTGCAAGAGGTGCTGCCATATGGAAGTTCTCCTATGATGATTCGCGTTCAAGCGCTTCTTGCTGATGGAGCCGCTGCTGCAACGACCACAGGCGCGCATACAAGCCCCCGCTCCGCAGCAAAACATCGTGCGTACCGCGTTCGGCGATGCGGCCCCGGTCCATGACAAGGATTTCGTCGGCATGGACCACCGTCGACAGCCGGTGCGCGATGATGAGAGTGGTTCGATCCTGCGATAGACGGTTGAGTTCCTGCTGGATGGCGTGCTCTGAATCTGAATCAAGTGCGGACGTCGCCTCGTCGAAAATCAGGATGGGCGGATTCTTCAAGATGGCGCGCGCAATCGCGATGCGTTGCTTTTCGCCGCCGGACAACTTGACACCGCGCTCGCCGACCGGGGTGTCGTAGCCCATCGGCAGCGATTCGATCAACTCGTGCACATGTGCGGCCATGGCGGCCGCGACAATCGCATCGCGGCTGCAGCCCATGCGGCCGTAGCCGATGTTGTAGCCCACCGTATCGTTGAACAGCGCGGTGTCCTGCGGTACCACACCGATGGCCTGGCGCACACTGCCCGGACTGAGTTGCCCGATATCCTGGCCGTCGATCAGGATGCGCCCGCCGGTCGGATCGTAAAAACGCAGCAGCAGGCGCGCCAGCGTCGACTTGCCGGAGCCGCTGCGCCCGACGACGGCCACGGTGCGCCCGGCCGGTACGTGAAAGCTGACCTGGTGCAGGATGGGGCGAGCCGGGTCGTAGTGGAAGCTGACGCTGTCGAACAGCACTTCGCCACGCTCGGGCCTTAGCTGCGCAAGAGCAGGTGAATCGGCGATGTCGGGCCGTTCGCGCAGCAGGTGCAGCAAACGCTCGGCGTTGACCCAGGCATCGCGCGCCTCGCGGTACACAAAGCCGAGCGCATTGAGCGGCAGGCAGACCTGCAGCGCGTAGGCGTTGATCAGCACCAGGTCGCCCACGCTCATGTCGCCGCGCGCCACCGCGCTGCCGGCCAGCAGCATGATCGCCGCCACGCCGGCGGCAATAATCCCGCTTTGCCCAACATGCAGCGCGAACAGCGCGCGCTGGTTGCCCATGCCGGCCTGCAGCCAGTGCTGCATGCGGGCGCCGAAGCGGCGCGACTCCAGCGCCTCGTTGGCGAAATACTTGATGGTGTCGTAGTTGATCAGGCTGTCCGCCAGGTGCCCCTTGGCGCGTGAGTCGAGCTTGTTGACGCGGCGCTGGTACAGCACGCGGCGGCTGGTGAATACCAGCGTGAAACCAGAGTAGAGAAGGAAGGTCAGGACGATGATCAGCGCAAACCACATGCTGTAGCGGCTCAGCATCACCGCCAGTACCAGGCCGATTTCAATCACCGTGGGCACGATGGTGAACAGGCCGACGCCAAGCAGGAAGGCAATGCCGTTGGTGCCGCGGTCGATGTCGGGCAGCAGGGCGCCGATCTGGCGGCGCGCATGGAAACTGGGCGTCAGGGCGTGCAGGTGTGCGAAGGTCTTTTGCGCATACGTCGATACGGTGTGCAAGGTGACGCGGGCAAACAGCAGGTCGCGCATTTCGTTGAACAGGGTGGCGAGAAAGCGCAGCACAGCGTAGCCGGCCAGCAGGAACAAAGGCAGCCGCACCAGCTGGCCCGGCTGCGAGAAGATGTCGATGATGCGTTTGAGCACGAGCGGCACGGCCACGGTGGCGACCTTGGCGATGACGAGGCAGAGCAGCGCCGCGCCGATGCGCGCATAGAAGCCGCCCAGCATCTCGCGCAGGTCCGTGGCCAGGTCGGTTTTTAAACGCGCGCTGTCGTGTAGAGGTGTCATGCAGGATTGGACCGGGAGCGATCGGATCTGTGCAGGGCTGTTGTATGTGCCTGCTCAATCACTGGATACGAAATTCGGGGAACTCGCAATCTCTGCTTGAAAAGGCCGGCGGGCGAAGTATGTTGAGCCCTGTCCGTACCAGATGGAGACGCTTGAGCCATGTACACACTAGGAATTAACGCCGCCTTCCACGACTGTTCCGCCTGCCTGGTGCGCGATGGGGTGGTGATTGCCGCAGCCGAAGAGGAACGCTTTACCCGCGTCAAGCACGGCAAGCGCCCGCTGCCGTTCACAGTCTGGCAGCTGCCCTGGCATGCGATCGCGTTCTGCCTCAAGCAGGCCGGCCTGGTACTGCGCGATATCGACCACGTTGCTTATGCCTACGATCCCGCGCTTCAGCTGGGCAGCCACGCGGGCCAGGCCAGCATCAGCATGCCGCTTGAACCATCCGCCCATCCAGCCAGCTGGCTCTCGCCCTGGGACCCGCTGGCGCTGGCCTACGTCGTCAACGCGCCGCGCCAGCTGGCCGACGGCGCGCCCCATCACCTCAGTCAGCTGTTTGGCGGCAGCCGCCGCAACGGGCCGCATCAGCCATATCGCTGGCATTTCGTCGAACACCACCTGGCGCACGAGGCCAGTGCCTGGCTGGCCGCGCCTTTTGAGGACTGCGCGGTGCTGGTCATGGACGGGCGCGGCGAGCAGGCCTGCACCAGCTACGGCCTGGCCCAGGGCGGCCGCTATCGGCGCATCCGCCAGGTCGACTATCCCCATTCGCTGGGCCTGCTGTACGAAGACGTGACCGAACACCTCGGCTTCCTGCGCTCAAGCGACGAATACAAGGTGATGGCACTGGCTTCGTATGGCGTGCCGCGCTTCGCCGCCGAGTTCCGCGCACTGCTGCGCTACCGCGGAGACGGCATCTACGAGACGGCGGCGGCCGACTTGTCCGAGCTGTTCGGCCCGCCCCGTCAGCGCGGCGCGCCCATTGAGCCGGGCCATGTCGACCTGGCGCGTTCCCTGCAGGCGGCCCTCGAAGAGACGGTGCTCGCCATGGCGGACTGGCTGCACCGGCAGACCGGGCAGACCCGGCTTGCCATGGGCGGCGGCGTGGCGCTGAACTGCGTGATGAATGCGGCCTTGCGCGATCGCAGCCCATTCTCCGAACTGTGGGTGCAGCCGGCCGCCGGTGACGCCGGCACGGCCTTGGGGGCGGCCTTGTGGGTCGACGCACAGCAAGGTGGCGATGGCCAGCGGCGCTGGCGCATGGAGCATGCCTTCCTCGGCCCGGAGTATGCGGAGCACGAGATCGAGCAACTGCTCAAGCAGTCAAAGCTTGCCTATCGCCGTCCCGCCAGCCTGACCGGCGAGACCGCAAGGCTGCTGGCCGCAAACCAGATCGTTGGCTGGTTCCAGGGGCGCATGGAGTTCGGTCCGCGCGCGCTGGGAGCACGCTCCATCCTTGCCTCGCCGATCGATGCTGAGATGCAGGACCGCCTCAATCTGATCAAGGACAGGGAAGACTTTCGTCCGGTTGCCCCGGTGGTTCTGGAAGAGGCTGCGGGCGATTGGTTCGAGGGGGCGGCTTGCTCGCCGTTCATGCTGTTCGTCCATCGTGTGCGCGCTGAGGTCGCCGCGCGCATCCCCGCAGTGCGCCATGTGGACGGCACGGCGCGTATTCAGACCATCAATCGGACTCAGCATCCGCTTTACCACGAGTTGCTCAGCAAGTTCGCGGGCCTGACCGGCGTGCCTGTTCTGGTCAACACATCCTTCAACACGCGCGGTGAACCGATCGTCTGCACGCCGCGCGATGCGCTCGAATCGTTTTGCACCACACCGCTCGATGCGCTGGCGATCGGTCCATTTCTAGTCGAAAAGCGCCGCCTGTTCGCAGACGCCGCGGGTGCTTGACGATGGTTGCGCCTACGACGTCAATCGACTGGCCGGCGCTGCGGCGCATCATCGTTTTCCGGGCCTTGCAGCTGGGCGATATGCTGTGTGCGGTTCCGGCCCTGCGCGCGCTCAGGCGGGCCGCGCCGCGTGCCCATATCACGCTGGCAGGCCTGCCATGGGCTCGCTCTTTTGCCAGGCGCTATGCGGCCTACGTCGATGACTTCCTGGCGTTTCCCGGCTACACCGGCTTACCCGAGCGTGCGCCCGACTGCGAGCAGTTGCCGCTCTTTCTGCAAACGGTGCAGCGGATACCGGCCGACCTTGCTTTGCAGCTGCACGGGAGTGGGGCGGTCAGCAATGCCATCGTCCAGCAGTTTGGCGCCTCGCTATGCGCGGGATTTGCCGATACGCCGGCAACGGCGGATGGCACCGGCATGTTCCTGCCCTGGGACGAAACGGAGCACGAGGTACTGCGCTATCTGCGGCTCTTGCGGTTCTTGGGGATCGAAACCCACGACAGTGGCTTGGAGTTTCCCTTCGCCGCAAGCGATGAGGAAGAGCTGCGCGCCGCCGGCGTGCGCATTCCGGGTGAGTACGCCTGTGTGCATGCCGGTGCCAGAATGCCGTCGCGCAGGTGGCCGCCCGAACGCTTTGCGCAGGTGGCGGACGAGCTTGCGGCACAGGGGCTGACCGTGGTGTTGACCGGCAGTCAGGAGGAAAGGGCGCTGGTGAATGAGGTGCAAGCCAGGATGGCCGAAGGAGCGATCAATCTTGCCGGCCGCACCAGCTTGGGAGCGCTGGTGGTTTTACTGGCAAGGGCGCGTCTGCTGGTATGCAATGACACAGGCGTTTCCCATCTGGCAGCCGCCACACGCACGCCGAGCGTGGTGCTTTGTTGCGGGGCGGACCCGCGCCGCTGGGCGCCTCTGGATGGCGAGCGGCACCGTGTACTGGCTGCCGATGTTGCGTGCCGCCCGTGCGCGCATCACGACTGCCCCATCGGACACCCTTGTGCCTGGCAGATTGGGACGGAGGCGGTGATCGATCTTGTAAGGGGCTTGGTGCCGGCTTAATCGGGCGTCATGTCGCTGCGCCGGCCGACATTGCTTTGCTTTTCCTGGCGGGTGCCATCATCGATTTCCGAGGCGGGAATGTTCTGGCCGCGCGAGAATCCGGTGTCGTCATCCATCTTTTCGTTGGCGTCGAGCTGGTTGGCGCCCCCCGGGCTGCGCGGGTAGCCGCCGGCGGCGTCATTCGACTGGTGTACTTCTTCATTCGATTCGTGGATCGGGCCCGCGTCCTTTTGCTGGCTGCCGGTCTGCGAGCCGGTGCGGTCGGTGCTGTCCTTCGCGCCTTGACGCTTGCCTTGCTGCGCATCGCCTTGCTGGCGCTGCTGGTTCACCGGGGTCGAGCTGTTGAGCGTGCCGGAACGCTGTACTTCGGGATTGATGTTGTCCTTCTCCACCACGCCCGCGCGCGACGAGGACACGGATTTCTCGTTGCCGCCGTTGCTGGATTGATTGTTGCCCTGGCTGCGTTGGTTCGAGTTCATGACGTTTCCTTTAATTAATGTGAATCCATACTGAAATCGGACTGGCAGCGGCGCGCGGGAATGTACGGCGTCCGCTATGGCGTTGCCAGCCTGTCGATCATGCGCGCCAGTCCTAACTGGCGTCATCGGAGCCGGTAGCGTGGCGCTGTAGGATTCCGAGCCAGCGTGCCCAGCTGGCACTGCAAGCTAGTGATACTGATGTCAGTGTTTGTCCTACATATTGCTATCGCCTGGTCCTATAGCCGAGTCGCGGATCGCTGCTAACATGATTTTTCCTGATCGCTCATCGGCGCTCGCGGGTGGGATCGGAATACATGCTAGAGCTTAAGGAGATGACCATGGCTACAGGTAATCAGGGCGGCAAGCAAGGCGGCAGTAAGCAGGGTGGCGGCAAGCAAAGCGGAAGCAAGCAGTCGGGCACCAGCAACCGGGGTTTCGCATCGATGGACCCCGAGCGTCAGCGCGAGATCGCCAGCGAGGGTGGCAAGGCCGCCCATGAGAAAGGAACCGCTCACGAATTCACGTCGGAGGAAGCACGCCGGGCAGGCAGTATGAGCCACGGCAACCGCCAGTCCGCACAGTCCGGCTCGGGTACGGGCCGTGGCGGTAACAAGCAGGGCGGCAACCGCTAGCCGCCGGTGTATAGCGCCGGCGCAGCCGATACGGGGAGCTTAAGCTCCCCTTTTTTTGTCTCAAACGGACGTCCTTATGCGCTGCATTCGCACCGTTCGCGCTCCCGCCCCTACCTCGTCGATACGGTAAAATCGGAGCCTAGCCCGCTCATCCACGCGACCAATAAAAAGGAGCAGCAATGCCCATCAAAATCAGTCAGCATTTCGATTCCGGCGCCATCGAGGTGGTGCAGGCCGACAGCCCGTCGCAGATTGACCTGAACCTGCGCAAGGATTCCCACGCCGACATTCACCAGTGGTTCCATTTCCGCCTGCAGGGCGCGCGCGGCCAGGCTTGTACCTTGCGCATCCTGAACGCGGGCAAGGCAACCTATCCGGACGGCTTCAAGAATTACCAGGTGGCGGCCAGCTACGATACGGAGAACTGGTTCCGCGTGCCGACTACCTTCGACGGCGAGGTGATGACGGTCAGCCACACCCCCGAACTCGACAGCGTCTACTACGCGTATTTCGAGCCGTACTCCTTTGAGCGCCACCTGCGCCTTTTGGGGGAGGTGGCGGAAAATCCACTGGCGCGCGTGCACGACATCGGCAGCACCGTGGATGGCCGCGACATGAACCTGGTGGTGATCGGCAACCCGGCGGCGGCGAAGAAAGTCTGGGTCATCGCGCGCCAGCACCCGGGCGAGACCATGGCCGAATGGTTTGTCGAGGGCATGATCGATGCCTTGCTGGACAATGCCAATCCGGTCTCGCGCAAGCTCTTGCAGCGCGCCGTGTTTTACATCGTCCCGAACATGAACCCGGATGGCGGCGTGCGCGGCAACCTGCGCACCAACGCCGCCGGCGCCAACCTCAACCGTGAATGGATGAACCCCACGGCCGAGCGCAGCCCTGAGGTGCTGTGCGTGAAGAACAAGATCCACGAGGTCGGCTGCGACATGTTCTTCGACATCCACGGCGATGAGGCTTTGCCGTACAACTTCGTGGCAGGCAACGAGATGCTGGCCGATTTCACGCCCGAGCGCATGGCCTTGCAGAAGGCCTTTGTCGACCAGTACATGGCGGCCAGCCCCGACTTCCAGAACAAGTACGGCTACGCGGCCAGCAAGTACAACGAAGACATGCTGACCCTGGCCTCCAAGTACATTGGCCACACCTTCAAGTGCCTGTCGCTGACCCTGGAGATGCCGTTCAAGGACAATGCCAAACTGCCCGATCCTTACACGGGCTGGAATGGCGCGCGCAGCAGCGGCCTGGGCGCGGCCATCCTGCAGCCTATCCTCCTGTCGCTGGGCTGATCATGGGCATCGAAATCGAACGCAAGTTCCTGCTGATGGGCGAGGCCTGGCGCAGCCTGGGCGAGCCTGTACTGCTGCGCCAGGGCTATCTGTCGACCAACCCTGACCGCGCGGTGCGGGTGCGCATCGAGGGTGAGCAGGGCACCATGACCATCAAGGGGCGCAGCGCCGGTGCGACGCGCGGGGAGTGGGAGTATCCGATCCCGCTGCAAGACGCCAACGAGTTGTTGGACCGATTGTGCGAGCAGCCGCTGATCGAAAAATACCGGCGCCGTATCGCGTTCGGCGGCAATGTGTGGGAAGTCGATGAGTTCCTGGGTGCAAATGCTGGACTGGCTTTCGCGGAAATCGAACTGGCGTCGGAAGACCAGCAGTTCGACAAGCCCGATTGGATCGGCGAGGAAGTCACCCACGACAAGCGTTATTTCAATTCCAGCCTGATCCGCCTGCCGTTCTCGCAGTGGTAGGCGCACGGGCGTGAGAGCGCGTGCGCCTGGTCCTTAGTGGAAGTGCTCGTTGCCGGCAGGCGCGTCGTCCGGCATCTCGGCATGCACCAGTTCACCGGTCGGGTCGGCGAACAGCGGCGCGCCGCAATCGTCGCAGTACTCGGCCACGAAGCGTTCGTTGTGGCGCTTGATGTGGGTAATGCCCGCTTCATTGAGGTAGCCGATGATGTCGTCAAGCGGCGTCTTCGGTTCGATCAGCCCGGCGCCGATCAGCCCTTCGGCCGGCGTGCCGTCTTCATCTTCCTGCCCGTACAGCGGCCACACGATGCCGTAGATCACTTCGGATGTCTGGCGCATGGTGAATGCCACGCGGTATTCGTCGACCTGGTTGTCGGCCGATTCTTCGCCGAAGGCCGCGATCACCGCGCGCAGGTCCGAGGCCTGGACCGCCAGGGTGTTGGTCAGGTAGTGCACGGCGGCGCGGATCGATACCGGCCGGATCTGCTTGTCGGCTTCACGGCAGGCCACGTAGTAGGCTTCGGGCAGCAGCAGTTCGACGCCGCAGCCCGGCAGCAGGCGCGTGAGGGTCGGCTCGGCCTGGCTGCGCCATTGCGTCAGCGCCTCGGTGCGTTCGGTGGCGAAATTGGCCAGGTGCTGCGGCTCTTGCCAGCGGAACAGCGGGGCGCCCATCGGCGCGACCAGCGCCACCAGCAGGTAGCGGGTGTCGGCAAGGAAGGGCGCGGTTTCCGGCGCCTTAGGCGTAGGTTTGCTTGGGGTGCCTTTGTGAGCGGCCTGGGCCAGCTTGTGCGTGGTGGCGTAGGTTTCCGCGTGGGTGCGCGGCAACTGGTCGATGGCGAACAGGGTTGGCGCCATCGCCATCTGCACGCCTTCGGCCAGCAGGTGCGCGGAGAAGTGCGCCGACAGCGTCGACAGCATGTCCGGCGGGATGGTGCCGGAGGCAATCGAAAAACGGGTCCAGGCGAGGATCGGTGCCGCCACCAGCAGGGCCTGGAAGCTCTTCTCGACGCCGTCGACCTGCTCGACCATGCATGACGATTCGCTGACCGCCTCCACGCCTTCCATCAGCACGTCGTAGGCGTTCAGGTCGTCCTTGAACAGAACGTTGAGCGTATTGTCGACGGTATCCTGGTGGTTGGTCTTGAGCAGCTTTTGTAGTTGCGTATCCAGCAGGCGTTCCCCGGCGCGTTCCTCGATGCGGCTGGCTGCCTGTACGATGGCCTGGCTGATGCTGACCAGGCGCTGGCTATCGGCCGAGAGTTTATGGGATGGATCTTTGGATGGACGACGCATGGCGGGATAAGGGTCTTTGTAGGTGAATGGATCGAAGTAGTGGATCGGTTTAAATTCGTCGAATGGATGAGAACAATGATAAGCCCTGATTGGGCACCTATGGGCATATTGTAGTGGATTCGGAGGCCGACCATGAACACCGCGCAAGAAGGGTACTGAAAGCGCCTGCGGATGAAAAAAAACGCCGGACGAATCCGGCGTTTTTTCCATTCACTTGCTCAGCAGTGATTACGCGGCCAGCAGCTGGCGCAGCACGAACGGCAGGATGCCGCCATGCTTGTAGTAGTCGACTTCGATCGGGGTGTCGAT
>CAMLFK010000103.1 GCA_946479255.1 uncultured Oxalobacteraceae bacterium | reverse complement strand
TGCCTTCGAATTCTTCGAACAGGTCGGCCGGGGACTTGCCCAGGGTGTTGACCAGTACGTTCAGGCGGCCGCGGTGGGCCATGCCGATGACGATTTCCTGCACGCCCTTTTCACCGGCGCGCTGGATGGTTTCGTCCATCGCCGCGATGAAGGACTCGCCGCCTTCGAGCGAGAAGCGCTTGACGCCGACGTAACGGGTGTGGAGGTAGCGCTCCAGGCCTTCGGCTGCGGTCAGGCGCTCGAGGATGTGGGCTTTCTTTTCGGCCGAGAAGGTCGGGGTTGAGCGGATCGATTCCAGCTTTTCCTGGATCCAGCGCTTTTCGGTCGGGTCGCTGATGTATTGGAATTCAGCGCCGATCGAACGGCAGTAGGTATCGCGCAGGAAGTTCAGCAGGTCGCGCAGGGTCGCGGTCTCTGGGCCGAAGTAGGTGTTGCTGATGTTGAACACGGTGTCCATGTCGGCATCGGTGAAGCCGTAGAAGGACGGGTCGAGTTCAGGAATGTTTGGACGCTCCTGGCGCTGCAGCGGGTCCAGGTTGGCCCAGTGCGAGCCAAGGAAACGGTAAGCGGCGATGAGCTGGGTGACCGCAACACGCTTGCGGCCCATTTCGGCGTCGTTCGAAGCGACCACGGTGCGGATCGGGCCTTGTTTGGCGCGTTCGGCGAACGAGGCGATGACGGAGGCGTGCACGACGTCGGGCTTCGCGGAGCCGTCGACTGCCGGGACGTGTTGCATGGAATCGAAATAGGCGCGCCAGTTGTCTGGCACCGAACCGGGGTTGTTCAGGTAGGCTTCGTACAGTTCTTCAACGTACGGAGCATTACCACCAAACAAATAGGAGTTGGCGGTTTGGTCTTGCATCATCTTGCTCACCTTTCTTCGCGCTTCGCGAGTTTGGCGGGTTAACTAACCTTCCGCGACACGGCCTGACCGGTTAGCGGATTGCACATCAAGTTGTGGGGAAGGACGGGGACTACAAGTTCTAAATTCTCTTGCGGTATTTGCAATAAGGTCGCAAATCTCTTGCGAGCACGAGAGAATAGCACGCGGTATTGTATATCAACAAAAGATCATATAAGTAAATTGCTCGATCAATTTTTCTTTCTCGCCGATAACTTTCGACCATCAGGACGATTCACTCTGTAAAGATTGACTGTGTAAATGATAATAGTTATCATTTGCGTTTCCATCCTGCCGAGACCTTCATGAGCACCCCCGCCACCCCGCAGCTTCCCAGCGCCAGCCGCGCCGCCTGGCTGAAGCAGCTGCACCGGTGGCACTGGATCAGCTCGGCCCTGTGCCTGTTCGCCATGCTGCTGTTCAGCTTCACCGGCATCACCCTGAACCACGCCAGCCAGATCGAAGCCAAGCCCAGCACGGTCAGCCGCAAGGGCAGCCTGCCGGCGCCGCTGCAAAAGGAACTGGCCGCCTTCGCCGCCGGGCACCCGGACGACAAGGCGCCGCTGCCTTCGCGCGTGGCCAACTGGGCCGACGACCAGTTCGGCGTGGATGTCGCCGGCATGGAAGCCGAGTGGAGCGAGGAAGACGCCTACGTGGCCATGCCGCGTCCGGGCGGCGACGCCTGGCTGCGCATCGGCGCCGACGGCGCGGCCGAGTATGAAGTCACCAGCCGCGGCGCCATCTCCTGGATGAACGACCTGCACAAAGGCCGCCACACCGGCACCGCCTGGAGCTGGTTCATCGATATCTTCGCGCTCGCCTGCATCGTGTTCTGCATTACCGGTTTCCTCATCATGAAAATGCACGCGGCCAATCGCCGCGCCACCTGGCCTGTGATCGGCTTCGGCATTTTGCTGCCGCTGCTGCTCGCCCTCCTGTTTATTCACTAATCATTCACCACGCCTTGACCACAACCATGAAACTTCAGCACACGCTTGCCCTCACCCTCCCGATGGTTTCCAGCTGGGCCGTCGGCGCGGACCTCGCAGTCAAGTTCGAGCTTCCCCAGCTGCAGGTGGCGGAATACCACAAGCCTTACGTCGCCATGTGGATCGAGCGCGCCGACCAGAGCGTGGCCAGCACCCTGACCGTGCTGTACGACGTCAAGAAAAAGGACGACGCCGGCCTCAAGTGGGTCAAGGACCTGCGCACCTGGTGGCGCAAGGCGGGCCGCGACGTGACCCTGCCGATGGATGGCGTGAGCGGCGCGACCCGCTCGGCCGGCGAGCATACCCTGACCTTCGCCGGCGCCAGGCATGGCCTGGACAAGCTGCCGGCGGGCGACTACAAGCTGGTCATCGAAGCGGCGCGTGAAGCGGGCGGGCGTGAACTGGTGCGCGTGCCTTTGAGCTTCCCGCTCAAGGCCAAGCAGACGGCCAAGGCCAATGGCAAGGAAGAGCTGGGCGCAGTATCCGTGCAAGTCAACTAAGCGACAATAACAAACAGAGGCTACGCAATGAACTTCAAGACACTCCCTACCCTGCTGGCAGTCGCTTTGGCCACCCTGGCCGCTCCATCCCACGCGCACCGTCCTTGGCTGTACCCTAACGTGACCATGGTCGAAGCCAAGGAAGCCTATGCGACCATCGACGGCGCCATCTCGGAAGACCTGTTCGAAGTCAACCACATGGCGCTCAAACTGGACAACGCCATCGTCATCGATCCGGACGGCGCCAGCTCGCCGGCGCCAACCCCGCTGACCGGCCGCCAGCGCAGCAGCATCGAGCTGAAGATGACCAAGCCCGGCACCTACAAAATCGCCGTCGTCAACAAGAACGTCATGGCCAGCTACAAGGACGCCAAGGGTGAACTCAAGCGCTTCCGCGGCAATGAAGAATCCTTCGCCAAGGACGTGCCGGCCAATGCGCCCGAACTGAAAGTGACGCGCACCCACCAGCGCCTGGAGACGTTTGTGTCCGCCAACAAGCTCTCCGACGGCGCCTTCAAGCCGACCGGCAGCGGCCTGGAACTGGTCCCGGCCACCAACCCGACCGACCTGCGCAGCGGCGAAACCGCCAAATGGCGCTTCCAGCTCGATGGCAAGCCGCTGCCGAACTTCGCCTTCAGCCTGATTCCGGGTGGCGTGAAATACCGCGGCGTGCTGGGCGAGATTCGCCTGAGCACCGATGCCAAGGGCGATGTCGCCGTCAAGCTGCCGGCGCCTGGCATGTACCTGCTCAATGCCGGCTTCCCGGTGTCGTCCGAAAAAGGCGGCGGCGCGAGCAGCGCAGCTTCGCAGAACCGCTACAGCTACGCGGCCACCGTCGAAATCCTGCCGGAGTAAGCTTCGATGCTGCCTGTACTGATTCCGCTCGCGATCGCACCGGCCCTACCGGCGCGCGGCAGCGTCGCGCATCAGGTCAAGGGCAGCAGCATGGGCACCACCTGGAGCGCCACCGTCATGGCGGCGCCCGATGGGGCTTTCACCCTGGCGGCCGGGCTGCAGGGGGAGCTCGACGCCGTCGTGCTTGAGATGAGCCACTGGGAGAGCGACTCCGATCTGTCGCGCTTTAACGCGGCACCTGCAGGCAGCCGGCATACGCTGCCGTCCGATTTTTTTACCGTACTTTCTTATGCGATGGGCGTGGCGAAAGACAGCGGCGGCGCCTACGATCCCTGCGCAGGCGCGCTGGTCAACGCCTGGGGCTTCGGCGCCGAACGGCGCTACAACCAGAGCGGCTTCCAGGCGCCGCCGCGCTCGGTCATCGACGCACTGCTGGCCGAACGCAAGCAGGTCGAACTCGATCCCGCCACGCGCCGCGCCTTCCAGCCCGGTGACGTGCAGCTGGACTTGTCGTCCGTCGCCAAGGGCTTCGCGGTCGATAAGATGGCCCGCTACCTGCAGGCGCACGGCTTCGATCACTATCTGGTCGAACTGGGCGGCGAGCTGCGCGGCGCCGGCATGAAGCACGATGGCCAGCCCTGGTGGGTGGCCATCGAAGGCGTACCGGATGCCAGCGCCGCCAACGGCGAAGCCCGCGTGGCCCTGCATGGCCTGGCACTGGCTACCTCCGGCGACTACCGCCGCTATTTTCAATACGGCGCCCGGCGCGCCGCCCACACGCTCGATCCACGCAGCGGCGCGCCAAGCGACAATGCCGTCGCCTCGGTCAGCGTGCTGCATCCCGAATGCATGGCGGCCGATGCCTTGTCGACCGCCATGACGGTGCTCGGTCCTGAAGAAGGCCTGGCGTTTGCAGAACGGCGCCAGTTGGCCGCACGCTTTCTGCTGCGCGACGGCGCCGTCATCCGCGAAGTGACGACCCACGCCTGGCGCGAGATGCTCCAATGATCATTGCCGACCCTCTCCGCTGGGCGCTGGCCGCCGGTGCCGTCGCCAGCTATGCCGGCCTGTGCGTGGCCATGCTGCGTTCGCGCCTGCCCGCCGCTAATCTGCAAGGGGGCGAACATGACTGGCTGGTGGCCTACGCCAGCCAGACCGGCACCGCCGAATTCCTGGCCGAGCGCAGCGCCGAAAGCCTGCGCGCCGGCGGCTTGCATGCGCGCGCCATCAGCGTCGACCAGCTCGATGAACATAGCCTGTGCGGCGATGCGCGCGTGCTGTTCATCGTCAGCACCTACGGCGAAGGCGATGCGCCCGACAGCGCCACGCGCCTGATGCGCATCCTCGACAAGGCCGACTGCAAGCTGGGCAAACTGCATTACGCCGTGATGGCGCTGGGCGACAGCAGCTACGCCCGGTTCTGCGGCTTCGGCCGCCAGCTGGACGCCAGTCTGCGGGCGCGCGGCGCGCACAGCCTGTTCGCCCGCATCGAAGCGGACCGCAGCGCGCCGACCGCACTGGCGGCCTGGCAGGAACAGCTGGCGCGCCTGGCCAACCTCGGCGACGACATCAGCTGGGACGCGCCGGCCGCCGAGCCGTGGCGAATCGTCAGCCGCACCCTGGTCAACCCGGGCAGCGCCGGCGCGCCCGTCTACCAGGTGCTGCTCGCCCCGGCCAGCGGCGCGCTGCCGGCCTGGGAAGCGGGCGACCTGGCGGAGGTCAGCGTGCCGGCCGACCCGGATTATCCGCGCGCCTATTCGATCGCCTCGGTCGCCGCCGAAGGCCATCTGGCGCTGCTGGTGCGCCTGCACTACCGCGACGACGGCAGCCATGGCCTGGCTTCCAGCTGGCTGTGTCTCGATGCGCCAGAAGTCGTCAGCGTCCAGCTGCGCATCCGCCCGCACCAGCGCTTCCGCCTCGGCAGCAACGACCAGCGCCCCCTCATCCTGATCGGTAACGGGACCGGCATCGCCGGCCTGCGCGCGCACCTGAAAGCACGCGCCGACGCCGGCCAGGGCCGCAACTGGCTGGTGTATGGCGAACGCAACGCCGCCCACGATGCGTTGTATGGCAGCGACATCGATGCATGGCGTGCGGCCGGTGCTCTTGAACAGGTCAACCTGGCCTGGTCGCGCGGCGGCGGCGCCATTCGCTACGTGCAGGATGCTCTCACTCAAGAAGCTGAACAGCTGCGCGACTGGGTCGCCAGCGGCGCCGCCATTTATGTGTGCGGCAGCTTGCAAGGCATGGCGGCCGGCGTGCACGACGCACTCAGTGCCGCTCTCGGCGAACAAACCCTTGCCGAGCTCGACGTATCCGGCCGCTACCGGCGCGACGTCTATTAACCCGCCCCGTCATCCCCGCGAAGGCGGGGAACCATAGCACCTCTGCTCATAAGTGGTATGGGTCCCCGCCTCCGCGGGGATGACAAAGTGAGGGCGACATTGAGATAAACACGGAATGAGAACGCTATTGATAACGATTCTCATTTACTAATGACAGATTTATCTCTACAATCCTGCTCAGTAGAATCTGTTCTTGCAGTCGCTGCCTGAAGAATGCAGCCGCTTTCCATTATCTAAAAAATCGAAAACCCATGACCCAGATTAAACGTCGCAAGCACTCGCCTTCCGCACTGAACCACATGGGCGCCATCGCCGCCCTGCTCGTCCCTTTCGCCGCCCAGGCCGCCGATGCGCCACAGGCGCCGGCCCGCACCATGAAAGAGATCGCGGTCAGCGGCTCGGCCGAGAATGAGTTCAAGGCAGAGAAAGCTTCTTCGCCGAAGTACACCGAAGCGCTGGTCGACACCGCGCAGAGCGTCACCGTCATCAAAAAGGAACTGATCGCCCAACAAGGCGCGCTGACCCTGACCGAAGCGCTGCAAAATACCCCTGGCGTGGGCGCGTTCTTCCTGGGTGAAAACGGCAACACCAACACCGGCGACGCGATCTACATGCGCGGCTTCGACTCGTCGACCTCGATTTTCGTGGACGGCGTACGCGACATCGGTTCGATCTCGCGCGACATGTTCAACATCGAACAGATCGACGTGCTCAAGGGCCCAGCCGGCACCGACACCGGCCGCTCGTCGCCAACCGGCTCGGTCAACCTGGTCAGCAAGCAGGCCAATATGGAAGAAGCACTGAGCGGCTCCATCATGGGCGGCAGCGCCGACAAGAAGCGCGCCACCATCGACGTCAATACCGTCCTCAATGCCGAGAAAGGCATCGCCTTCCGCCTGAACGCCATGGCCCAGGACGGCGGCAATCCAGCCCGCGACATGGTGCGCAGCCAGCGCAGCGCGATCGCTCCATCGCTGGCCTTCGGCCTGAACGGCCCGACTCGCGTCGTGCTGAACTACCTGAACGTCAACCAGGACAACCTGCCGGACGGCGGCGTGCCGACCATCGGCCTGCCTGGCTACTCCTCGCCGGAGACCACCCGTCCGTACATTTCCAGCGCGCCGCGCGTCAACCCGTCGAACTTCTACGGCGCCGAGAGCGACTACGATAACGTCAAAGCCCAGATGTTCACCGCCAAGATCGAGCACGACCTGTCGCCGGCCGTCAAGCTGCAGAACATCACCCGCCAGGGCAAGACCACCCAGAACTACCTGCTGTCGGCCTGGACCGCCACCGCGGCCAACCTGATCACCGAGACCCGCGGCGCGGTTGCCGCCAACCCGTCGAGCTGGCTGCTGAACCGCGCCACCCGCACCGCTAAAAACCAGGAAAACAAAATCCTGACCAACCAGACCGCCGCCACCATCGACCTCGATACCGGCGCGCTGCACCACACCTTCGTCGCCGGCCTGGAACTGGCCCGCGAGCAGCAGTACAACTACGGTTTCGCCGCCGCCAGCATGGGCACCATGAACGCCGACCCGCTGTACGCGCCAAACCCGTTCTCGCCGGTGACCGGCCTGAACCCGACGCGTAACGCCGCATTCAACGATGCCGACGTGCGCACCGCCAGCCTGTACCTGTTCGACACCATCAAGATTGGCGACAAGTGGATCTTCACCGCCGGCGGCCGCGTGGACCGCTTCAAGATCGACTACGATGCGATCGCCGTGAACGCCACCACCAACGTCCAGACCCCAACGAAGGCTTCCCTGCGCGACAACGTCGGCAACGGCAAGCTGTCGGCCCTGTACAAGCCGACCGCCAACAGCAGCGTGTACGCACTGGTAGCCACCTCCAAGATGCCGCCGGGGACCAACCTGGCCTTGTCGGGCAACGCCAACAGTGCATCGAACCCACGCTACGTGCCGCAGGAATCGGCCACCGCCGAGCTGGGCGCCAAGATGGACCTGCTGCAGCAGAAGCTGAGCCTGTCCGCCGCCTTGTACCGCACCACCGTCAAGAACGAGCTGGAACAAGACCCGGTCGACCTGCAGTACTACCAGACCGGCAAGAAGCAGGTGCAAGGCATTGAACTGGGCGTGACCGGCGCGATCACCCGCGACTGGCTGGTGAGCGCAGGCTACGCCCACATGGATACTGAAGTCAGCGTTGGCCGCATGGTCACCGCGATCGGCGTCAACGCCCTGTCGTACACGCCAAAGAACACTTTCACCGCGTGGACTTCGTACAACCTGACCCCGAGCTTGAAGATCGGCGGCGGCGGACGTTACGTCGGCAAGCTGTATCGCGGCACCGACGGCGCCATCGGCACCCCGGCTTTCGCCGATGCGTACTGGGTCTTCGACGGCATGGCGACTTACACCGTCAACAAGAACCTGGACCTGCAGCTGAACGTGTCCAACCTGGCCGACGAAGACTACATTGCGCAGATCAACAAGAGCGGCTATCGTTACACCCCAGGCACGCCACGTTCGGCCAGCCTGACCGCCAACTTCCGCTTCTGAGATCGAGCTTGAAACTGCGATGATGCTGCACATCCCGAAGGTCCTGACGCCTGAACAAGTGAGCGCGATGCGGCGCAAGCTTGACGGCGCCGGCTGGACCGACGGGCGCGAGACGGTGGGCGCGCAAGGCGCCCAGGTCAAGCAAAACCGCCAGCTGCCGCAAGCCTCGATCCTGGGCCGCGCGCTCGGGGATGAAGTGCTGGCGGCGCTGGCCTCCAATCCCCTCTATTTCGCCGCGGCGCTGCCGCTGCGTACCTGCCCTCCCCTATTCAATAGCTATGCCGGCGGCGAGCATTACGGCGACCATATCGATGGCGCGGTGCGGCTCACGCCTGGCCAGGCGCCGATGCGCACCGACCTGTCGTGCACCCTGTTCCTGTGCGAACCGGAGGACTACGACGGCGGCACCCTGGTAGTCAACGACACCTATGGCGCGCACGAAGTCAAGCTGGCGGCCGGCGACATGATCCTGTACCCATCGTCGAGCGTGCACCAGGTCGAACCGGTGACGCGCGGCGAGCGCGTATGCGCCTTCTTCTGGGTGCAGAGCATGGTGCGCGACGATGCCCAGCGCGGCATGCTGTTCGACCTCGACCAGACCATCGCCCGCCTGCGCGCGCGCGCCGGCGACTGCCCGGAACTGGTCAGCCTGACCGGCCACTATCACAACCTGCTGCGCATGTGGGCAGAGGTCTGAGACCCGCCCTTCAGCACGCACTGCTGAAACCGCGTTTTCCCTGTTTTCATTACAATCGGTCACGATCCGCTTGATTCGATTAGCGGCGAGGAGACCGGCATGTTCGACATGGACCTACCATGGTGGGAATTCATCGCGCGTGGCGCCATCATCTATATTGTGTTGATGGTCATGGTGCGGGTGTCCGGACGGCGCACCATCGGCCAGTTCACCCCGTTCGACCTGCTGGTCGTCATGCTGCTCAGCGAGGCGGTTTCCAACTCGCTGACCGGCGGCGATCAGTCGCTTGTCGGCGGCCTGATTATCGCCGCCACCATGGTCGGCCTGAACATCGCCGCCGCCCTGCTGTCCTCGCGCAGCCGCAAGATGTCGGACCTTCTGGAAGGCACGCCGGTCCTGCTGGCCCGTAACGGCGAACTGTTCAAGGAAGTGATGCGCAGCTGCAAGTTGTCCGAGTCGGAAGTCGAAACCGCGCTGCGCGAGAACGACTGCAAACTCGAAGACGTCGAGTGCATGTTCCTCGAACCGAATGGCCAGATCACCATACAGAAAAAGCGCCAATAGTTAACTTTTCGGCATCAAATCGCACCACAAACGCGACAATAATTTCCTAGCCGTAGCGTGTGCCGCGAATAGAAAAAATGATGTTGTAATGCCAACGCAACACATTGGTCATTTTTCGATTTCGCTTCGCAATAACTGCTTTGGGAGAAACAATAATGAAACGGATCGTCTCGTCGCTGGCGCTCGCTGCGGGCCTGCTCGCCGCCAGTTCGGCATTTGCTGCAACCACTACCTACCGCGCGGTATCCAGCGGGCCTAGTGAAGCCACTCCAGTGGCATCGCCGGGTTTTAGCATTGCCACCATCGTCATCGACGACGTCGGCAATACCATGTCGATTTACTCGCCCTTCCAGGATCTGCTCGGCAACACCACCGATGCACACATCCACTGCTGCACCGCCGCGCCGTTTGCCGGTGCCGCAGGCGTCGCAACACCGTTCGACGGCTTCCCCCTGGGCGTGAAATCCGGCGACTATGCCATCACCTTCAACCTGCTCGATACCGCCACCTACGGCGGTGCCTTCCTCACTGCGGCAGGTGGCACGGCTGACCTGGCACGCGATGCGCTGCTGGCCGGGATCACCAACAATCAAGCCTACCTGAACATCCACACCAACCTGTATCCGGGCGGTGAGATCCGCGGCTTCCTGGTCGCCATGCCAGTGCCTGAGCCATCGACCTACGCCATGCTGGCCATCGGCCTGGCCGGTGTCGGCTTCGCTGCACGCCGAAAGCAGGCAAAGTCGTAACAGACTGTCCGTGCCGCATATCGCCTGATGCGCGGCACGTTTCGGCTACACTTGTGATTTTCCAGATCACAATTCAGCCACCCCTTGAAATTATCCATCGGTCACCGTCTGTTCGCCGCCGTCCTGCTGGCGATCCTTGCCGTGGCCGCCACCGGCATCGCCCTGATGCGCCAGAACCTGATGGCCAGTTTCTCCGCCTACGCCGTCGAGATCGAACTGGACCGCCTGGAACAGCTTTCCCAGAACATCACCCAGCAGTACGCCAGCAAGGCCGGATGGACCTTCCTGCCGCCTGACGCAGGCGCACGGCATGCCTGGATCCCCAATGAACTGATGCGCCTTCAAAGCCAGCGCATACCGCTGCCGCCGGCGCCGCCCGCCCCGCCACCTCCCCCTGCGCTGCCAGGCCAGACTGTGCTGCCCCCCCTGCCGCCGCCTCGGATCCAGCAGACTGCCGAAGTCGACCTCCTGAGCCTCCAGAACCGCATCGCCCTGATGGACGCGGGCGGGCGTTATCTGGCCGGCCGGCGCCTCGGTGGCGAAGCCCTTGCGCGCCGCGAGCTACGAGTCGACGGCCGCACGATCGGCTATCTGGCCGTGGTGCAGGCGAGCCGGCCGAGCGATGCGATGGCCAGCGCCTTCCTCGAACGGATCGGCGACAGCCTGCTGCTGATCGTCGCCATCAGCGTGGCCTTGAGCGCGCTCGCCGCCATGCTGCTGGCGGCCCACTTCCGTAAACCAATCCAGAAGCTGGCGGACGGCGCACGCGCGCTGGCCGACGGCCGCTACGACACGCGCCTGGAGGACAGGCGCAGCGACGAACTGGGCGAGCTGGCGCAGCGCTTCAACCAGATGGCAGAGAAGCTGGGACAGATGGAAGCGGCGCGCCGCCAGTGGGTAGCCGACACCTCGCACGAACTGCGCACGCCGCTGTCGGTCCTGCGCGCCCAGCTGGAAGCGATCCAGGATGGCGTGCGCGGCGCCAGTCCCGACCATCTGGCAGCGATGCTGCGCCAGGTGCTGGCCCTGAACAAACTGATCGACGAACTGTACGCGCTGGCGCAGGCCGACATCGGCCAGCTGGACCTGCGCTTGCAGACTGTGGACGCATGGCAGCTGGCGACGGAGGCCGCCGACGCCTTCCGCCACAAGTTCGACGCCGCCGGGCTGACCCTGGAGATCGGCAGCGCGCCCGGTGCCGCACGGGTAGCGGCCGATCCGGACCGCCTGCGCCAGGTGCTGTCGAACCTGTTCGAGAACAGCGTGCGCTACACCAGCGCGCCCGGCCAGGTCAGCCTGCGCGCCAGCGTGGACGGCGGCATGCTGGCACTCGTCATCGAGGACTCGGCTCCCGGCGTGGCGCCGGACGCGCTGGCGCAACTGGGCCAGCGCTTCTACCGGGTGGAAGGCTCGCGCAGCCGCGACTTCGGCGGCGCCGGACTGGGGCTGGCGCTGTGCATGCGCATCGTTGAGGCGCACGGCGGCAGCATGCGCTTTGACGGAGCGCCGCTGGGCGGCCTGCGAGTCACGTTGCGACTACCATTGGCGCGCGCATGAGCCAGACCATCTTCATCGTCGAGGACGAACCGGACCTGGCCGCAGTGATCGCCGACTACGCGCGCGCCGCCGGCTACCTGCCCGCGCTGTTCGGCAATGGCGCCGACGCGCTGGCAGCGATTGAAGCGAATGCGCCGGCGCTGATCGTACTGGACCTGATGCTGCCCGGCCTGGATGGCCTGACCCTGTGCCGCCGTGTGCGCGCGTTTTCCGATGTGCCGGTCATCATGGTGACGGCGCGGGTCGAAGAGATCGACCGCCTGATGGGCCTGGAAAGCGGCGCCGACGACTATCTGTGCAAACCCTTCAGCCCGCGCGAGCTGATGGCGCGCATCAAGGCGATCCTGCGGCGCGCAGGACCCAACGCGCCCAAGCTGCAAGTCGATGCGGCGGCGCAGCGCATCCATGTCTTGGGCATGCCGCTGGTGCTCACGCCGACCGAATTCCATCTGCTGGCGGCCATGGCACGCCGGCCCGGCCAGGTGTTTTCACGCGCCCAGCTGCTCGACGTGGCGCGCCACGACAGCCTGGACGTGACCGACCGTGCCATCGACAGCCACATCAAGAACCTACGGCGCAAGATCGCCGCCGTGTTGCCCGAGGTGGATGCGATCGCCTCGGTGTACGGCCTGGGTTACCGGCTCGACCTGTAGGTCTCCATATTTTCTCCACAGTTGAACCGCAAGATAGCCTTGCCTGTTCAATCACCCGAGGAGAAAAACCATGAAGACGATTTTGCCCGCCCTGCTGTTTGCCTTTCTATCCGCCGTGTCCGGAACCAGTGCCGCGCACGACTGCCAATGCGGCCACCTGCCACCAATGCCGCCGGCGCCGCCGGCTCCCCCTGCCCCACCGCCGCCGCCAGAGATTCCGGCCAAGGTACACCAGGCTTGCGCCGGCAAGGAACCCGGCAGCTCGCTGCGCTTTGAAATCAGCAAGGGAGAAGTGATGCGGGGGACCTGCGAACTAGAAGGCGGCAAGATGGTCTTCGACCTGCACTCTTACAGGTCGGAGCGCTGACGCGAAAGGAGATCGTTCCAGGCACCGCTCGCAGCGTCCCAGAACGCGGCGAGCGAATCGGCGCTGGCCAGCGGCAGGCCGAGAAATGCGCTCGACTCCAGCAGCACGGCGACCGCCTCGGCTTCGCTGGCCGGATTGACTGCGGTGGCCCCGGTCTGCTTGGAGAGCTTTTCGCCGTTGGCGTTGCGTACCACCGGCACATGCAGATAGCGCGGCGTCGGCACGGTCAATAAGTGCTGCAGGTAGATCTGGCGTGGCGTCGAGTCCAGCAGGTCGGCCCCGCGCACGACGTCGGTCACGCCCTGCTCGGCGTCGTCGACCACCACCGCCAGTTGATAGGCCCAGAAACCATCCGCGCGCTTCAACACAAAGTCGCCCGACTGCGTGGCCAGGTGCTGGGTCACGGTGCCGGCCATGCGGTCGGTGAAGCTGATGCGATCATGACCTGCTTCAGGCACGCGCACGCGCAGGCTGCGCATCGTTTTGCCGGGACCGAGTCCATGGCGGCAGGTGCCCGGATAAATCGCCGCGCCATCGGGCGCGAAGCCCAGGCGCGAGTCGGCGATCTCGCGCCGGTTGCAGCCGCATGGGTAGGTGTGCCCGGCGATACGCACGGCGGCCGCTTCATACAAGTGCTTGCGGCGGCTCTGCCACACCACCTCGCCATCCCACTGCATGCCCAGCGTTTGCAGCAGGTCCAGCATGCCTTCGGCCGCGCCCTTGACGCTGCGGTCCTCATCCACGTCTTCGATGCGCACCAGCCACTGGCCGTGGTGGACCTTTGCATCCAGATAGCTGGCCATGGCCGCGACCAGCGAGCCGGCATGCAAGGGGCCGGAAGGCGACGGGGCGAAGCGGCCGATATAGGGAGGCTTGTGCGACATGGGCTGCGATTGTACACCGCGCCAAGAACGTACATGTCGAAAGACTGCCAAGAATATAGAGTGCCGCCAGGCGCGAGGCGGCATTGTTTTTCCGACAAGCTAAGCGAGTCAATAATGTTCTTATCGACAACTGTGGTTACCCTGCGACAGTAAGCTGCGGGCGGCCCGGATCGGCCATCTTTTCATGTAAATGGTTGCCATTTTTTAATTTCATTATGCTATCGTAATTGCTCAGGATATTTACAGTACAAATGTTTTCTCTGTGAATACCTGCGGCAGGAAACGCAAAAGGCCACCATAAGGCCTCGCGTCGGGATTCGAATGTCACCTAACTACAATCGCCGGAAAAAATGAGACAAGCCGCCCTACCCATCATCGAATCTGCAGTGTTTTTTCAGTCAAGCCTACCTGGTGCCCCTTCCGTGCCGATGCCGCACCGGCCGCCGCGCATTCATTAGTCTCCCAACAATTAGCTCAACGCAGCGCGCGTTGTCCGCTGAGACGCTGACGTCTCATGGCGGCCCCATTTTCTATCGGTTTTTTTGAAAGGCAACAGATGCCCTCGCACATCTATCTACCACCGCGCAAGGCGCTGGTCATTGCAATCGCCATGGCGTTAAGCGCTTGCGGAGGCGGCGGCGATCCGGCCGCGCCGGCGCCCTCGCCCGCGCCCACGCCCACCACCTCGTTGACGGGGGTGGTGGTCGACGGCTATTTGAATGGCGCGACAGTTTTCCTTGACGCTAACAACAATGGCGTGTTCGACACCGGCGAGACCAAGGCGACCACCGATACCGGCGGCCGCTTCAGCTTGACCTTGAACGGCACGCCGGCACAGCTCAATGGCGGCCACCTGCGCATCACCGGCGGCGTCGACATGTCGACCGGCCAGCCGTTCGGGCAAACCATGAGCGCGATCCTGGAGGACGCGGCCAGCAAGACGTTTGTGCCGGTCTCGCCGCTGAGCAGCCTGATCGATGCCATGGTCAGTTCCGGCGCCGCGCCCAACATCGCGGCGGCGCGCGACAGCCTGGCCAGGATCATCGGCGCCTCGTCCGTGGCGGTGCTGGACAAGGATCCGCTGACCGTGGTCGGCACCGATCCGTCCGTGCTGCAGAAGATGGTGGCGCTGCAGAAGGCGATGGAAGTGCTGGCCAGCGCCGACGCCGTGGGCACGGCGCCGGTCGGCGCTGCCATGGGCCGCGTGGCGGCCGCGCTTGGCGCGGAAATCATGCGCCAGGCGGCCGCCTTGCCGGCCTCGTCGCCGAACTTGCCGTCGGCTGCGACGCTGGTGCTCGGTGCCGTCGGCAACCAGTCCAAATATTTCGCCAGCCCGGCCTCCATCCAGGCCACCGTCGCCCTGGCGGCGGACCTGGCCAATGTGACCGAGGCGGCCGTGCTCACCGGGGTCAGCCAAATCTTGCAGGCCAACCCGGGCGCCGCCGGCGCCGCCTTGCAGACGGCGCTCGCGGCCCAGGTCGACACGCGCCTGACCGCGATCGACACCCTGCGCATCGGCGCGATTGCCGCCGCCAACCAGATTCGCACTACGCCGCCGCCGGCCGACGCTCTCGTGACCCGCCTCGACGACGTCGCCAGGACCGGCGGCGCCAGCGCCGCCCTGCAGACGCTGGTGCAGACGACCAAGGCGCTGACCACGCTGCCGGCGGCCTCCGCGACCACCAGCGCTGCGCTGGACGCGATCCGGAACGCGGTCAACCAGGTGCCGATGCAAGCGCCGGGGCAGCCGCCGACCAGCGCGCCGACGCCCGCGCCAACGCCGGCCCCGACGCCCGCGCCGACCGCTGCGCCGACCGCTGCGCCGACCGCTGCGCCGACCGCTGCGCCGACCGCTGCGCCGA
>CAMLFK010000102.1 GCA_946479255.1 uncultured Oxalobacteraceae bacterium | reverse complement strand
AACCGACCCCGCGGTGTGCAAGGCGTTCCGGCCCAAGTCGGCGCTGCGCCCGCAACCATAAACATTCACCGAGACCTTATGTCCTTACTCCTCGAGAATATCGAAATCGAAAGCGCGCCCAATCCATCGGTGGCGATTATCTGGATGCACGGCCTGGGCGCCGACGGCAATGACTTCGTGCCGATGGTGCGCGAACTGGACTTGTCCGGCCTGCCCGGCATCCGCTTCGTGTTCCCGCATGCGAACGCGATGCCGGTGACGATCAATAACGGCTACGTGATGCGCGCCTGGTACGACATCACCAATGCGGACCTGGTGCGGCGCGAGGACGAGAACGGCCTGCGCGCCTCGCAGGTCCAGGTTGAAGCGCTGATCGCGCGCGAGAAAGCGCGCGGCATTCCGGCTTCGCGCATCATCCTGGCCGGCTTTTCGCAGGGCTGCGCGATGGCCTTGCAGACCGGCTTGCGCCACCCTGAAACGCTGGGTGGCCTGATGTGCCTGTCCGGCTATGTGCCGCTGGCCGACAAGGTGGCGGCCGAGCGCAGCGAGCAAAGCCTGGGCACGCCGGTATTCATGGTGCATGGCCGCCAGGACGGGGTGATCCCGATCGCCCGCGCCGAAGCCTCGCGCGACCTCTTGGTGTCGCTGGGGTACAAGGTCGAGTGGCATGAATACATGATGCAGCATTCGCTGTGTCAGGACGAGGTCGGGCATATCTCGGCCTGGCTGAAGAACGTACTGGGCTGATCATGGCAAAAAAAGAACAGCTGGACGAAGAGACCCTGGCGCTGATCAACTGGTGCATCGAGGTGGAAAAACACCTGATCGCCGGCGGCGCCACGCAAAAGCAGGCCGAAGAGCATATCGAGGAGCAGGTCGAGTGGTTCACCGACCTGTTTTATGATGGCTTGACGCCGGAAGAAGCGGCCAAGGAAGCGCTGGCCTGACATGATGCGCATTTCCTTTGCATTGATGGGCGTGGCCCTGGGTTCGGCGCTGCCGGCGCTGGCGCAAAGCGGCGACGACGACGGCTTTCGCGCCGCCGTCCAGGTGGGCAGTGGCTACAGCGTGAACACGAACCTGACCTACCTGACCGCCAGCGGGCGCGACCTCAAGCTCGACGTCTACCAGCCCTCGCCCAGCAAGGCGGCCACCCCGGTGCTGCTGAACTTCCATGGCGGCGGCTGGGTGGCCGGCTCGCGTGAAGGCGACGCGCTGCGTCTGCTGCCGTACATGCAGATGGGTTTTGCAGTGGTCAATGTCGAATACCGGCTAGGCAAGACCGCGCTGGCGCCGGCCGCGGTGGAAGACACCCTGTGCGCGCTGCAGTGGGTCGGCCGCAACGCCAGCCAGTACAACTTCGACCTGGCCAAGGTCGTGGTGACGGGCGGCTCGGCGGGCGGCCACCTGGCGCTGGCGACGAGCATGATTCCATCCGATTCGCCGTTCACCAACCAGTGCGCCTTGAACGGCTCCTGGGCCGGAGCCTACGTCAATCCGGCGCCGAAAGTGGCGGCCGTGATCAACTGGTTCGGCATCACCGACGTGGCCGACATGCTGCAGGGGCCGAACCAGCGCTCCTATGCGGTATCGTGGTTCGGCAGCATGGACGGCCGGATGGAACTGGCGCGCCGCCTCTCGCCGCTGAGCTATGTGCGCAAGGACGGTCCGGCGGTGCTGACCATCCATGGCGACGCCGATGCGCTGGTGCCCTACTCGCACGCGCAGCGCCTGCAGCAGGCGCTGGACAAGGCGGGCGTCAAGAACCAGCTGTTCACCATCAAGGGCGGCGGCCATGGCGGCTTCGCGCCGGAGCAGAACCAGCAGGCCTTCCTGGCGGTGCGCAGCTTCTTGCGTGAGTTGGGGATCGTGGCGCCGGCTAAATAAGGCTTAGCAATGCACATAAAAAAGCGGTAGCTGAAATGAAAACGCCATCGCGCCGTCCAGGGCGGACGGCGCGATGGCGATGAGTGAAACAGCTTACAGGCCCGACTGGTCGTGCGGCACGGTGACCGTGGCCGTCTTCACGGTCTGGTTGCCGGCCTTGTCAGTCGCGGTATACGTCACGGTATAGACCCTGTCCTTCTCGGCGCGCACGGCAAAGCTGGTCACAGGTTTGCCAAACTCGGCCTCGACGTCACCACCACGGCCGCTATCCGGCTTGTTGCTGGTGATGTTGGTCAGGATCACCGAGTCGATGCCCGAACCCGCATCCGCCGCGCCCAGTGCCGCATTGATCTCCACCATCTTGTGGTTCGGCGGCCAGATCATGGTCTTGTCGAGGACTACCGACTGAGTCGGCAAGGTCTTGTCAACCTTGAACTCGATGGACTTGACCTGTTCCACATTGCCTGCCTGGTCGCGGCTGCGGAAGCCCAGCTGATGGACTCCCTCGCCGAAGACAATCGCCGCACCCGTGCTGGCCGTCCATGCACCGCCGTTCACCTGGTACTCGGTCGTCACCGCACCACCGTAAGAGCCCGGGTTCACGGCCAGCGTCACGGAGACGTCCGACGTGTACCAGGTATTCTTGCCGTTAGGCGAAGCCGGGTTCAGGGTCGCACTGGTGGTCGGGACCACCTTGAAGATGTTGCTGACGACGATACTGGTTTCGTTCGACACATTGCCCACAGCGTCGGCGGAGCGCGCAAACACGGTGTTGTGTTCCGCCACCACGACGTTGCCGGTGTAAGGCGTCCATTCGCCCTCGCCCACCTTGAACTCCTTGAGCGCGGCATCTTCCGGATAGGTAATCGTCACCGATACCGCCTGGTTGGTCGGTGCCGTCGTGTCGAGCACGAGCGCAGCGCCGGCCGGTGCAATGCGGTCGATGTTCGCGACCGTGTACTGCGTGACGCCGGACTGGTTGCCTGCCGCATCGGCAGCACGTGCAAACACCACGCCATTGTCGGACATCAGGACCGGTGCGCCGTAGGCCTTCCATTCACCGTCGGCGCCGACCTTGTACTCACGGGTGGCGGCGTCGTTCGGGAACAGCAGCGTGACCGTCACGTCCTTCTTGGTCGGTTCGGTGATGTCGGCCGAGAAGTCCGCATCCACCGGTGCAAGGCGGTCGATGTTGGTGACGGCGTAGCTGGTCACAGGCGATACATTGCCTACCGAGTCAGTGCTTTGGGCATAGACGGTACCGTTCTCGGTCAGCGACAGCGGGCCGGTGTAGGCAGTCCACGCGCCGGCGTCGATCCGGTACTGGCGCAGCGTCACATTGGCCGGATAGGCGATGCTGACGGTCACATTGCCACTGGTGGGTTCCGTGGTGCTGAGCGCAAAACCGGCGCCCGCTGGCGGGATCTTGTTGATGTTACCGACCACCAGGCTGGCGATGGCCGACACATTACCCACCGAGTCCGCGCTGCGGGCGTGGACCGTGCCGTTGTCCGTCAGGACGACCGGGGCCGTGTAGGCGGTCCAGGCGCCGCTGTCGCCCAGTTTGTACTCCTTGACCGCTGCGTCGAGCGGGTAGTAGACCGTCACCGTGACGTTCTGGTTGGTGGGGGCGGTGACATCGGCGTACAGCCCGGCGACGACCGGTGCTGTCTTGTCGAGCGTGACTTCCATCGTGTGCTTCTGCTCGATGTTACCGGCCCAATCCACGCTCCAGTAGGCCAGGGTGTGCGGACCGTCGGCCGGGATGACGATGCTGCTGCCGGTCTTCTGGGCACCGCCGTCAACCGTATAGTAGGTCGCTTGCACGCCCGAGCCCGAGTCCGTCGCGGTCAGGGTTACCGTGGTGGTGGCGTCAACCGTCACGCCAGGGGCGTTGGCCTGGGTTGCCGGCGCCGTGGTGTCCTCGGCTTGCAGCGAGCCGTGCAGGCGCACTTCGGCCATGCTGCCGACCCAGTTACTGGCGTTGTAGATGCGGATGTAGCGGTACGGTACGGCGCTGGTGACCGCAAAGGTCTGCCAATCCTGGGTCTGGGCGCCAACGCCGGCGATCGTGGTCCACGATGCGTTGTCGTTGGAACCCTGGAACGCGATGCCTTTGGCACGCAGGGTCTGGTCCTGGCGGGCCAGCAGTTCCACACTGCTCAGCTTGACCCGGTTACCCACCTTGAAGTCGAAGATGATGTAGCTGCCGGTACCGCTGTTATTGCTGCCGATACGGAAGTCCGAGGCCGTGTTGATATTGCTGTCGAACAGGGTGTCGACAACGGCCTTGGTGGTCGCGGCAGTCCGGTTCATGGTCGAATCGATCAGGGTCGCAATGGTCGAGATGTTGCGAATCAGGTCAGATTCATCCACCACATAGGCGCCGGTGCCGTCGGTGGTGACGGTGGCAGGGAAACCGGCAGTGCCGTCCGGCTGGGTGTAGTTGACGGCAAACGTCACTTTGCCCGCCGCTACGCCTTGCGGCAAGGTGGCGGTGGCGGTGAAGTTGATGTTGTCCGTCGTCGCGACCGTCGCCGCCTGGCCGTGGATCGTGGCCGCGACGTTGCTGATCGGGGCCTTGGCGCTGAACTTCAGCGTCAGGGTGTTACCCGCAACCACGCGCTTGTTCAGCACCGTCGCTGGGCTGAGCGATTGCGCCGAAGTGATCGAAGCGGTCGCAATTTGCGCGATCGACTTGACGATGCCGTACAGGCGCACTTCCGCCATATTGCCTACCCAGTTGTTGCCGTTGATGAAGCGGATATAGCGATACGGCGTGGCGTTGCCACTGGTCAGGGTCTGCCACTCGACGGTGTTGCCCGCCGCATTGGTGAGGTTGTCCCAGGTCGTGAAGTCGTTCGAGCCTTGTACGATGGTGCCGTTGATGCGGCTGGCGTACTGGTCCTGGCGGCTGATCAGCTCGACGCGCTGCAGGCTGACGGTACCGCCGCCGCGGAAGTCGAAGGCGACCCAGGCGCCGGCGCCGCTGCCATTGAGGCGATAGTCGGTCACCGAAACCAGGTTGCCGTCGAACAGCAGATTAGCGGTCGAGGCCGCATCGGTCGGGTTGCGGCCGCTCGAATCGATCACGCCCGCCACGGTGGTGACGTTGCTGATCAGATTGGTCTGGTCGGCGATGGTCAGCCAGCTGCCGTCGGTGGTGAACAAGGTCGGTTCACCGTCCAGGCCTTCGGCCGTTTTGTAGTTCAGCAGGAAGCCCACCTTGCCGGGTGCTGCGTTGGCGGTGACCACCCAGCTGGCGGTCCAGTTCAGGTTGTCGGCGCTGGTGACGGTCGCCGGCTGGCCCTGCATGGTGGCGCTGACGTTGTTGATCGGCGCGCTGGAGACGAAGTTCAGCTTGACCGTGTTGCCCGGGATGATGCGGGTGCGCAGGGCCTGGTCCGAGCTCATGGTGACGGAAGCGATCTTGTTGACCGTCTCGTAGCGGGTGCCGAAGATGTGGAACTCGGCCAGTTCGAGCATGCTGCTCGAGGGCTGGATCATGGCGATCCGGATGAAGCGGAAGCGCTGGTTCTTCAGCTCCTCGGACACTTCCAGGGTCTGCATGTCTTCCGTCACCTCGGTCAGGCCCGGGGTCAGGCGGGTCCAGTTGAGCCTATCGTTGGAGCCGTACACGGTGCTGCCGCCGATCCGCTCGGGGAAGCTGGCACGCACTTGCAGACTGAAGGCGGTTGCCGAGACCTTGAAGCTGGGGCCGAAGTCCAGGGTATGGACGTGCTGCCCTTCCGCCCAGCCGAAAAACACGAAGCTGTCGACGTTGTTGTCCAGCGCAGCCGGCACCGCGGTGCGGAAGGTGGAGTCGAGCAGCAATTTGGTGTAATCGAGGCTGCCGTCGTAGATCGTCGGGGTCAGCAGTTGCAGACCGGCCACGGCTGCCCGCAAACCGGCCAGCTTCTGGAAGAATACTTCGTCGCTGGCGCTGGCGATCACGCTTTGCATGTCGTTGTAGACGGCATTGTAGTTGACCAGGGTCGAGGTGACGTACAGCTTGCTCGGCACATACGCGGCAATCACTTGATTGACCGTGGCCTGGCGGTCGGCGCCGACCGCCACGGTGAAGCGCTTGCTCGCGATGGTGGTGCCGTTGCTCACTTGCACAACGAAGGAGTAGGTGCCGGCCTGGGTCGGCAGCCAGGAGAACGCACCGGTGCTGGTATTGAAGCTGGCGCCCGGCGGCAGGTTGCTGATCTGGTAGCTCAAGGCCGCGCCGCCCGAATCGCTGGCCCCAAAATTGGCGCTCACCGGCACGCTGGCGCCGGCGTAGCTGAACTCGCTCAGGTCGGCATTGCCCACGGCGAAGGTGAGCAGGGGCAGGCCAGGGCCATTGACGTTGATGTGGTCGATGTCCACCGTCGTGCCGGCACCGATGATGCTGATCGGTACGTAGTCCCACATCGACGTGGGGTGGTTGACGTACATCCACTGGCCATTGGTGTTGGGCAGCTGGATCAATGTGCCGAAGGCTTCCATGGTGGCAATGCCGTTGGTGCGGACCTTGAAGGACAGGCTGGACGTGCCGTAGCCGTAGCCATACAGGACGAACTTGCTGCCCGCCTCGGTGGCCGTGGTGCGGATGAAAGTGGTGGTCCCTTCCGTCATGAGAGCGGAATGGGCGTCCTTCGGGGTGAAGCGGGTTTCGACTTCGCGGTACGGGTCGGTAGGAACCTTGGGCAGGTACTGCGTGCCCTCGACAGCCGCGGCAGCCGGAATGAACAGCCAGAAATCGCCGCCGCCATCGGCGTTATCCCAGTTATAGCCGCCGCGATTGGCGAAGAAGCGCGTGAAGTTGGGTGCGGACTGCTCCATGTTCACGCCGCGGGTGTACTGATAGTAATAGAACGATTCCCAGATGTTCTGGCCGGTGCGCCCGCGGTAGTAGTCGGCCACGTCGCGGTAGACTACGGTCGGGTTGCCGTCGCGGTCGGTGTGCGAGGCGGTCGGTACCCAGGGAATTTCGTAGCCCTGCATGAAGGTGCCGAACAGCTCGCCAACTTGCAGGATGCGATCACCCAGGAATTCGTAGGGTCCGACGGCCTCGGGCGCCGTGGAAGGCGTGCCGTGAACTGGATCGACCTTGGTGCCCTGGGCCATCATCAGGCGCGACAGGATTTGCGCGTTGGTGACGTCGCCGGCGCCGTGGGCCTGGTCGCGGCCCATCTCGACGTGCTGCACGACGGGCGTGACGGCTTCACCGGTCAGGTCGTTCTTGGTCACCAGGCGAAACAATTGCTTGATGGAGCCGTTCTGCCCCTGATCCGCCGCGTCTTTATTGACGGTGAACCATTCGACGGCCTGGTCGTACTGCGCCCGGTCCCCGGTAAAAATGGCACCCGTCATCTTGCCGATGGTCGTGTACAAATGCTGGTTCATGAAGCGGCAATTGCAGTTGTTGTAATTCTGCATGACCGGATTCACCAGGTTGGTCGTGAAATTGACCGTATCCTGTTCCGTCCATTCCAGCTCGGGGTTCTGGGTGCTGGTGTAGCGCAGGATTTCCGCCGCGCCCGTCATGCGCGACAGCGGAATACCGGTGTGGATGTGCGAATCGGTGTAACCCGTGTATGCCGCGGGGTCCATCTTCGAGTACGCGCGGATGATTTTCATCGCGTTGGCGCGATAGATCTCGTCGCCGGTCACGAAATACAGGATCGCCTGGGTGTAGGCGGTACCCGCATCCTGGATGAACAAGGATTGCTGGCCCTGCGACGTGAGGCCGAGCATGCGCGGCGTCACCCCATCGCCCAGCACGTTCCTGATCGTCGGCGTCTTCGACGCCGTGGCGTACCCGACCATGTTATTGAAATAGCCGGTCCAGGGTTGTTTCTGCGCCCGGACCTGGGTCCTCAGGTTTTCAAGGATGTCCTTGGTGAAGCCCATGCCGGGATGCTTGAAGCCACTCGCGTCGATGGTCTCGTTGACGGTCGGCTGATAACTGGTGGCCAGGGTTTCAATCGCGTCCGCGGCCTTGGCCTCGCGCGCGGGAATTGAACCGAATGTCGCGACGATGCCTGCGGCAACGGCAATGTAGACAAGCCGCCTGAACGACATGTCGAATATAGGTATTCTCATTATTTATCTCCTCCTTCGATGCACTACTTTGGTGTCAGTTTTGAGGTGTAGTAGTTGTCATTTATTTAGTGTGATCGTCCTTAAAAAGCATATTGCCGGCCCATGAATGGCCAATTTGTTCATAATATTTGAAATACAATCTTTCTGGAAAAAGCACGGTGGATCTGTGCCTGGACCCATGCCCAAAGGGGCAATATATGTACACTCCTGTTATCGATACCAATCGTAGTCCATTGTCGAGTAGGTGTCTACGAATTTTTGGGGTGCCACGCATATCGTTTTGGTATGGGGCGCGCCGGGCGGGAACCCGTTTGATGATGGCTTGACGCCTGGGGACGCCCCGCACAGCGGGGCTTGACTGCTTCAGTTTATCGAACCGACTATCGCTACGATGATGTTGTACGCAGACTACGCTTTTACCCAGGCCACCACATCCTGCTGCTGTTCGCCCAGGCCGGCAATCCCGAGGCGCATGGTGTCGCCCTTCTTGAGAAAACGCTGCGGCTTGCGGCCCTGGCCCACGCCGGGCGGCGTGCCGGTGGCGATGATGTCGCCCGGCTCCAGGGTCATGAAGCGCGACAGGTAGCTGACGATCTGCGCGACCGAAAAAATCATGGTATCGGTGCTGCCGGTCTGCATGCGCTTGCCGTTCACTTCCAGGTACAGGTCGAGCTTTTGCACGTCCATCACTTCATCGCGCGTCACCAGCCACGGACCGACCGGGCCGAAGGTGTCGCAACCCTTGCCGCGGGTCCACTGCGGGCCGTGCTCGAACTGGTAGGCACGCTCCGATACGTCATTGACCACGCAATAGCCGGCCACATGATTGAGCGCTTCGGCTTCGCTGACGTACTGCGCGCGCGTGCCGATCACCACGCCGAGTTCGACTTCCCAGTCGGTCTTTTTGGAACCCTGGGGCAGCATCACCGGGTCGTCCGGGCCGGACAGGCAGGAGGTCGCCTTGAGGAAGACAATCGGTTCGGTGGGCACCGGCGCGCCCACTTCGGCCGCGTGGTCGCTGTAGTTCATGCCGATGCCGATGAATTTACCCACGCCCTTGAGCGGCACGCCGAAGCGTGGATTGCCGCGCACCAGCGGCAGGGTCTTGTAGTCGATTTTGGCGAGCTTTTTCAGCGCCCGGTCGCCGAGAACGGCGGCGTCGATGTCGGCGACGACGCCCGACAGGTCGCGCAGGCGCCCTTCTTCATCCAACATGCCCGGCTTCTCTTTGCCGGGACGACCGTAGCGTACCAATTTCATATGTGCCCTTTTATTAGCTAAACGATCCGGCATTCTACCGGAGCGCGTTGCCGCAGCAGGGCGATCGCCGCCATGCACAGGGCGGAAACGGCCAGCGCCGCGGCGCTGATCGCAAACAGCACATCGTAGGACTGGCGATCGCTCATGATCCACACCATGATGCTCGCGCCCCCCGCCTGGGCCAGCGAGAAACACAGGTTCATGGCGGTCCAGTTGCGCCGGTGCTCGCGCGCGCCGCCGACCTCCAGCGCATAGCTGGACGCCGCGCCGACGATACCCGGCGAGAAGAAGCCGACCAGCAGCGACGACACCAGCAGCGCCGCCCCGCCATCGGCCAGCAGCGGCAGCGCCACGCCGAACGCTTTGAGGCTGAACGCGGCCGTGAGGGTGCGGCCCAGGCCGAAGCGGTCGGCCATGATGCCGGTCAGGTAGGGGCCGCAAGCCGCGCCGACGCCAAACGCGGCCCAGAAGAAGCCGGCCGCGCCCAAGGGGCGATGCAGTTCGCGGGTGATGTAGTCGGCCCAGAACAGCGTGTGCGGCAGGTAGCCGACGGCGTTCAGGGTGTAGGCCGCGCACAGCAGCAGCACCGGCGCGCTCCAGGCGCGCCAGTCGATGCGCGCTGGGGCGGCAGCTGCGCCGGCGGCGCCGCAGCCCTGCCAGTGCTTCCAGGTGAGCGCGGTCAGCAGCAGGCACAGGCTGCCCAGTGCCACCCAGGTCAGCGTGAGCGCGTGGCTGGCCAGGCTGGGGACGATGGTGGCCGCCGCCACGATGCCCAGCCCGACGCCGGAAAATATCAGGCCGCCGGTGCGCCCGCGCCGCGCCGGCGGGGTGGCCGGCAGGATCAGCACCGGCGACTGGACCATCAGGATGGCGCCGCAGATACCGGCCATGGTGCGCCAGAACAGGAACCACAGCAGGCCGCCGTCGCGCCAGCCGCAGGCGATCAGGCTGATCGCGCACAGCAGCATGGCCAGTTGCACCATGCGGCCAGGGGTGCACCAGCGCCCCAGCAGCGCGGCCACGCCGATCCCCAGCAGGTAGCCGGTCAGGTTGGCCGCGCCGAGGTGGCCGGCCTCGGTGCGGCTGAACCAGGCTTGCTGGACCAGCAGCGGCAGGATGGCGGCGTAGGCGAAACGGCCGATCCCGACTCCGGTCAGCGTGGCGGCCATGCCGCACAGGCCGGGGACGGCCTGTGCGGCGCTGTCACGCACCGCGGCACGCAGGTCCAAGCGCATGGCGCCGCCGCCGGCTTAGCGGGCCAGCGCCAGGCCGGGGTGCGCCTCAAGCAGCTGGGGCTGCGGCTGCTCCTCCAGCGTGCAGGTCTGCGGCGTGCACACCTCGGGGTTGCAACTCTCCCTGCGCGGGGCCAGTTCGACCACGCTATGCGGTACCGGGTCGGCCTGCACCGCGCCCTGTTGCTCACGCGCGGCGATGGCGTCCATCATGCGGCCCACCGCGCGTCCGGCGTCGACCATCGAAGTCGAGTTGGCGCCGGGACGCGGCAGCACGAAGGTGTAGAACTTGCAGCCTTCGACCAGGGTGCCGAGCGCCCACAGGGTCGGCTGGGCATTGCCATCCTGCGCCATGACGTTCATGTGGCGGTCGACCCCGATGCCGCCCGGATGGAAGCTGCCGTTCATGAAGGGCGCGACGATCCCGCGCTGCATCATCTTGCGCATCAGCGGCGACTTGTCTTCCAGCGGGCCAGGCAGGGAGGCGCGGCCGCGCACCAGCACGTCGGCCTGTTCCGAGTCGCCGGGCCAGTGGCTGTGCACCACGAAGCGGCCGCTCGCTTCGTCCAGCTCGGAGCGGGCGCCGGGACCGAAGTCGGCGCGCACCACGCCGGCGTCCATCAGCGCCAGCAGCTGGGCGATACGCTCCTTGGGCGGCCCCACGGCGAGGCGGTTCATGATCGGCAGGAATTCCGACAGCACCCAGCGGTGCGATTGTTCGGTCAGGCCGCCGTAGTCGATCGCGCTGCGGATCACGTCGCGCACGTCGCGCAACACGTCGCAGGCCGATTTGAGCGGCCCGTCCAGGTTGCCCAGGCAGGCTTGTTCGTAGTCGCGCCACATGAAGCCGCGCAGCCAGTCGTCGTACTGGCGGCGGCTCTGCAGCGCGCGTGCCGGCACCGGGTCGGTCAAAGCGTCCCACGACAGCTGGTCGCGCCGCGCCACGTGCTTGTCGATCAGCGCCTGGCGCGCGTCGGCACTGTCGCAGGCCAGGAATTCATTGCTGAACATGAGCGCGGTGAGCTTGTCGCGCCAGCGGAACAGATACGAGAAATAGAAGGAGAACTGCATGTCGCACCACAGGAGCGGCATGATGTGTTCCAGGAAGTCGAGTTTGCCGCCGGGGACTTCCAGGCGCAGTTCTTCGACCCGGGTCATGGTCAGGAACTTGGGCTTGTACTGGCCGAACACGCCCTTCTGGTTGGAGGCGCGCGCGGTCAGCGGCAGGCCGGAGCGGGCGTACAGCAAGATCTTCGGTTCCTTGCCGGAGGCCTTGTAGCGCAGGCGGCCCGGCGCTTCCATCTTGCCGCAGGCGGCGAAGCTGCCGCCGCGGCCCAGGGTCAGCTGGGCCAGCAGGTCAAAGGTAGTCAGGCCGATGCCTTCGATGGCGACGGTGTCGCGTTCGGTCACGCTGGAGACGGCGTTGCGGATCGGATAGGGTTCGAGCACCAGTTGCAGGCGCGGGTTGTGGGCGCGCGCCGCCTCGACCTTGCGGGTCAGCCTGGTTTCGGCTTCGCTCGGCACCTTGCGGGCGTGCCCGGTGGTGAGGAAGGTGAAATCGACCGGGTAGGCGCAGCCGTCGTAGTACACGTTCCAGCCTTCGCCGGACGGTTCGAGGTCGTCCACGCTGGCGAAGTTGTGCAAATAGATCGTCACATGCGGCGGCGCCATTTTTTTCAGGTACTCGAAGCCCCAGCGCAGGTAGTCGCCAAACAGGGCGCGCGAGTAGTAGCCGTTGCGGTCGATCTCGACATGGGCCGATTGCGCGCCGGGGGAGCTGCCGCTTTTGCTGCCGAGCCAGTCGGCGAACGAAGGGCCGTACAGCAGCGGCCCGCCGCCGCGCACCGTGTCGTCGGAGAACTGGGTCATCTGGCAGGCCACGGTGTTAACCAGCAGGTGGTCGCCCTGGTCGGTGGTGTGACAGCCTGGACCGAACTCCTTGCCGTCGAACAGATACAGGCTGAGCGGCGTCGCGGCGGCGTCGTTGCGTGCGTACGCGATGACGCGGTCAAGCACGGAAATACCACGCGGCCCCAAGCCGATGATTGCGATCTTATACATGTGAGCCTCAGGTGAAATGGGTAAAACGGACAATTTCTCGCAGGAACGTGATGAATGGTAAGAGCATCCATTTCCGTGGAAATTGCGCCACCGCAACTCTTCAAACGCTGTTGCGATTGCGCCCGTTTGCGTCGGCTACGGCATAGCGCAAGCCACGTTACTGAACAAGCGATGATTTGCTTGCGCGCAATCAAGGACTGGGAATTCGGCCCGACCACACTGCACCTTTCTTTCGGAAACAGTGTGGCCGCCGGCACACATCCATCACCGGGAAGATTTACCCATGCATTCCAACACCATGCGTCGCCGTAGCTTCCAACTTGCCGCCCTTAGCCTCTTGGCCAGCCCTGGCGCGCTGGCGGCGCGTCCGGCCGCACCCGCCGCCGTGCGCCCCAAGAACTTCGTGCTGGTGCATGGCGCCTGGTACGGCGGCTGGTGCTGGGACGCGGTGGCGCAAGCCCTGCGGGCCCAGGGTCACTCGGTCAGCACGCCCACCCTGCCGGGACTGGGCGAGCAGGCCCACCTGCTCTCAAAAGACATCACGCTTTCCACCTTCATCACCAGCATCGTCAAGCACATTTACTATGAAAACCTGAGCGAGGTGGTGCTGGTGGGCAGCGGCTTTGCCGGGGTGGTGATCAGCGGCGTGGCCGACCGTATTCCGCAGTTGCTGAAAAATCTGGTGTATGTGGACGCCATGGTGCTGGAGTCCGGCCAGTCGGTGTTCGAGGCGCAGCCGGCCGCTGTGACCAAGAAGCGCCTGGAGCAGGTGGAACGCTTGGGCAAGGGCATTGCGATCCCCGTGCCGCCAGCGAGCACCTACGGCGTCGCCGATCCCAAAACCCTGGCCTGGCTGGGCGAGCGCTTGACGCCGCAGCCGGTCGGGAGCTACCAGGAAAAGCTGGTGTTGAAGCATCCGCTGGGGAACGGTTTGCCGCGCATCTATGTCGACTGCATCGTCTCGCCCTTTGAGCCGCTGGTGGAAGTGAAGAAGAAATTGCGCCAACAGGCTGGCTGGGAATTTGTGGAACTGGGCACGCACCACGATCCGATGATCACCGAGCCGCAACTGCTGGCCGAATTTCTGACGGGCGTATAAGCAACAGTCAAGCGCCGTGATGGGTGGTTCGGATTGCGCATTGGCCCGGCTTTGCGCCAGCGCAAACCCACCACCATGTAGCGGCGTAAATTTACCAATGCAGTTAGGCAATATTTCCCCATTCAATTCTCAACCTGGAAGGAAGTCCATCATGAAACTGCTGTTCACCGCCGCCGCCCTGGCCTGCGCCATCGCCACCGCCCCCGTTCAGGCCGCCGACGCCACCGAAAAGGACGCCATCTCGATGGTCGAAAAAGGCGCCAGCTTCATGAAGGCCAACAGCAAGGACGAGATGATCAAGCGCATCAACGCCAAGGATCCCGATTATGTCCAGGGCGCGCTGTACCTGACGATGCGCGACAACAAGGGCGTGATCCTGGCCAACCCGGTCAATGCCGCGATGATCGGCAAGGACCTGGTCGACGTGCCCGATGCCGACGGCAAGCTGTTCCGCCGCGAAATCCTCGAGCTGGCCAAGTCGAAGGGCAAAGGCTGGGTCGACTACAAATTCAAGAATCCGGCCAGCGGCAAGGTCGAAGCGAAGACCACGTATATCTACAAGGTCGGCGACGTGACGCTCGAGGCCGGCATCTACAAGAAATAGACCGCGGCACGTCATCACGCGGTACGGACGGCGCCCGGCGCCGCCGGTTTATCTTCGTCACAGGCGGGAGTTGGCATGTTGAAAAAATTACGCATTGGCCCCAAATTATTGCTGGCGCCCGGGCTGGTGCTGATTCTGCTGATCTTCACGGCCGGCAGCGCCTATTACGGCATGGTGCGCCAGAACGCGTCGCTGGAAAACCTGGTGCAGGTACGCGCCGCGCGCCTGAAGGCGGCGGTCGACGTGTCGGGCGACGCCAAGTACGCGCACGGCAACGTCTACCAGCTGCTGGCCTGGATCAACGGCAGCTTCGCGCAGGCCCGGCTGGACGGCCTGACCGCCGACATCGCCAAGAGGCATACGGCGATCGCGGCCCAGCTGGCGGCGATGGCGGCGGTGGCCGAGCCGGCCGAACGCAAGATCATCGATGCCTGCAGCGCGGCGCTGGTGGGCTATCGCAAGAGCGTGCAGCAGACCATCGAGCTGGCCCAGGTCGACCAGTCGACCGCGACCGCCTCGATGAGCAAGGCGGAGAAGGAATTCGGCCTGCTCAACACCCAGCTGGGGCAGCTGTCGGCGCTCGAGCGCACGCTCAGCGAGAACGCCTTCAGCACGGCCAAGGCCGACTTCCGGGCGCAGGTAGCGACCATGGCGGGACTGGTGCTGCTGTCGATCGCGCTGTCGATGCTGGCTACCTTCCTGGTGCGCCGCGCGATGCTGGCCGATATCGGCGCCATCGCCCAAGTGGTGAGCGAACTGGCGCACGGGCGCCTCAAGACCGGCAATCCCAACCCGGGGCGCGATGAAATCGCAGAGACCTCGCGCGCGCTTGACCACTCCATCGGCAAGCTGAACACCACGATGTGCAGCATCATGCAGTCGGTGCGCTCGATCGACACCGCCTCGCGCGAGATCGCCAGCGGGAATATGGACCTGTCCAACCGCACCGAGCGCCAGGCTGGTTCGCTGGAAAAAACCGCCAGCGCCATCGAAACCCTGACCGGCGCGGTGCGCGACAACGCCGCCAGCGCGCAGCGCGCCAACGAACTGGCCGCCAACGCGGCGGCCCTGGCCGGGCAAGGCGGCCAGTCGGTGCGGCGCGCCGTGACGACCATGGAGCAGATCAAGTCGAGCAGCCGGCAGATCGTCGAGATCATCGGCGTCATCGACGGCATTTCGTTCCAGACCAATATCCTGGCCTTGAACGCCGCGGTGGAGGCGGCGCGCGCCGGCGAACAGGGACGCGGCTTCGCGGTGGTGGCGGCCGAAGTGCGCACCCTGGCGCAGCGCTCGGCGG
>CAMLFK010000101.1 GCA_946479255.1 uncultured Oxalobacteraceae bacterium | reverse complement strand
TTCAGATGCGCGTCGAGCATGGAGAAGTGGATCGCCTCTTCTTCCGACACGCGCAGCCAGTCGGCGTAATACTCGTCCGGCATGCCGGCGAAACGCCACAGCGCGTCCAGCGCCAGGTTGACCGCGTTAAATTCGATATGGGCCAGTGCGTGGACCAGCATGGCGCGCCCTTCGGCCGTGGCCATGGAACGCCGTCCCACCAGGCGTGGCGGCACCAGTTCGGGCCGCTCCGGCCGGCCGGGGATCGTCCCGGGATCGGCCAGCGCGCCGCTGGCCTCGATGGCGAGCGTGCCGGCGCGCCAGGCCTGCGCCATCGCCGCCACCGCAGCCATCTTGGCGGCCGGGTCAAGCTGCAACAGGCATTGCAGCGCGCATGCGCGCAAGTCGGGCGGCGCCATCATCGTATGTTTCCCTGGGAAATTTTCAAAGGCGGCAGTGTAACAGTTCCATTTCGGCTCACTCCAACCCACAGTGCATAGCGCACTTCAAGTGATCCCGTACTGATCCTGACCGGGCTCAGGCGCTTGACTACGATGGCGTCAACACACTGTGGCAAGCAGCTCAGCCTTGCCGTCCCGCCCATCCACTCAGGAGAATTATCATGGCACTGCTCTCGCAATTTTCCCCACCTGCCAATGTGCAGGATTTCGCCGGCAACCCGGCCATGCAGGAACGCATGAACGCCGCCTGGAGCGGGAACGTCAACCGCTGGGTCGAAGCAGCCCTCATCGGCGACGTCTGGGACCGCAACAACTACGGCCCGCGTCCGGCGTTCTACAATCCGCTCGTCACCGATACCCCGGCCAACGCCGTCACCGCAGCCATTCCGTGGAATGCGTTTCCGGGCCGCCTGCAAGCGCTGTTCCCGGATGCTTCGAGCCAGTGGCACCAGTGGGCCGACCAGGGCGTGCCGCAGCAGGTCACGACCGACCTGTGTTCCGGGGAGACCATCCCGGCCGCGCCCTACGGGCCGAGCGGTCCGCGTGGCTGGCAGGACGAATACTGCGAATGGAGCGTGGCGCGCAACGACGCCGGCAAGATCGTCAAGGTCATGTTCACCTGCGAGAACCCGGAATACTGGCTGACCCTGTGGCAGGTCAGCCCCGACAAGGTGCTGCAGCTGTACCAGTCGCTGGTGGGCCCGTCGGTTCAGATGGGCGACCTGTGCCTGCGCGATGCCGGCGGCGCGGTCGTGACCGATCCGCTGACCGGCCAGCCGGCCTATAACCCGCTCAACAAGTGGAACAGCGGTACCGTGGCCACCGCGCAAGCGGGCGGCGCGGTGCACCTTACCAGCTCGCCGAACTCGCTGGGCGCGGAGTACGACCTGGCGGCTGCGGCCACCATGCCGCGCGCCAATAATGGCGAGCCGGTGACTTCCGCCTCCGCGCTGGTGTGCTTTGTCCGTTACGGCCGGATTGGCCGTCACAGCGATCCGACCATCGGCCAGACGGTCAATCAGCTGATCAACCGCACGGCGGCACTGCCGACCCCGCGCGCCACGCTGACCAATCCGCCCGGCCTGTACATGCAGTCGCCCGACTTCAGTGGCTTCACTACCCCGGACGGCAGCTCGGCGGCCCAGTTCTGGACCGTGGTGCGCGGCGAACTGGCCAACCCGAACAATCCCAACGATATCGACCGCATCCTGCACGCCACCTTCAGCGTGCCGGAGGATAAGGGCTATACGGTCAGCGACATCCAGGTCAACGGCGTCAACATCCAGTACGCCTCGCAGATCACCGACTTCATCGAGATGTCCTTGATGGCTACCGCTTTTGCCAGCAATCTGCAGCAGAGCCCCACCGGCGCCACCACCGACAACCAGGATCCGCCGCCGGCCGCCGTCGCGGTGCAGAGCTACCCGGTGTTCGCCGCCTACCGCAGCCAGGAAGCCGTGTCCAACGAGGAGCCCGGCTCGATTCCGACCCTGGCCTATGCGCTGGCGCCCGGCCAGCACGCCGATAACGTCGCCCTCCAGCTCAACACCAACGCCGCGCCAGGCGGCGCCGTCTTCAGCGTGCCGGAAGGCGGCGTCACCATCACCGTGACCGGCAGCGCCAGCTTGCCGCAAGCGCAGATGAATGTGTACCTGGTCAGCATCGCGGTCGATCCCGCCGCCCGGCCAGGTGAGCGCAGCATCCTGGCCAGCGTGCCCGGCATGCCGGCGACCACCCTGGCGGCCACGGGATTGCTGGCGGTGGCGCCCGCGCCTGCCCCGGCACTGCTGGCAGCCCCAGGGGCGCGGCCACGTTCGCGCCACGGCCGCGCCTGAGCAAGCATGGCGCGCGCGCTTTCCCGCCCGCGCGCCATTTATCATCTTCAAGGAGGCAACATGGCATTTCCCCTTTCCCGTTCCGGCACCCTGTGCGCGGCGATCCTGGCCTGCGCCTTCTCGGCCGCCGGCGCCGCGCCGCTGTGCGGCGGCGAGCTCAATCCCAAGCCGGAGCTGACACCGGACATCACCGCGCCGGACTTCGCGGCCAGCGATGCGGCGGTCGACTGCTATATGTGGCAAACCTTCATCGCGCTGAACTGGCCCGCCGATGCGGGCCAGAGGGGTGAGCCCGACCGCGCCCAGCCATTCGGCAGCGAGGGCCAGACCGTGTGGGAAAGCTTCAAATCGAGCGACGAAGTCTTCCTGAAGAACGGCGCACCGCCCGGCCCGTGGAACGACAGCCTGGCGCATTCGGCCAAGCTGCGCGCGCGCGGGCTCAGGCTGCCGCACCCTGAACTGCGCGTGCTCAGCAGCACCAGCAAGTTCATGCGCAACTTGTCGGCCCGCGAAGCCAGCCTCTCCGAGATCCGCCAGGCCGACGGCAGCACGCTGTACGACCAGGCGGGCCAGCCGGTGTATTACGAGGTGACGATCAACCAGACCGCTTACGGCTACATCAACGACAAGCAGCTCTACGATGCGCTCAAGCAGCGCCAGTATGCCCAGGCGAGCGGCATCGTGTTGCCCTCAGGATCGATCGAAGTCAAAGCCGCGTGGAAGGTGCTCACGCCGCAGGAGCTTGCAGCCGTGCCGCTGCGCTTTCATACCGCGCGCGCCATGCTGCCGGGACAAGCCGGCGCAGTCACCGTCGGCCTGGTCGGCATGCACATTTTCCAGATGCCGTCGTCAGATTTCAACCAGGGCTTCTGGGCCACCTTCGCCCAGGTCGACAATGCCCCGGCGGCCGGGCTGCGCCAGGCTAGCTATTCCTTCAACAATCCGGCCTGCGCCGTCAGCGCCTGCCCGCCCAACCAGACAAGCGCCAAGCCGACCCAGCTGACCCAGGTGTTCGGGATCCCGCAGGCGGCCCAGGATGCCAACGCCTATGTCCGGAACACGCTCAAGCCGGGCGGGCCATGGCAGTTCTATCAATTGCTCGGTGTCCAGTGGCCCAACTCGCCGGTCGTCATCGGCAAGCCGGGCCAGGCGGTGCCGCTGCCAAATGGCTCGCCCAGCACGCCGACGCAGATCAACCCGGTGCTGGAAAGCTTCATGCAAGTGGCCGGACGCAGTTGTCTGGGCTGCCACACCAATGCGGGCGTGTCCAAAGCCGGCGGCCTGGCGGATGCGCCGCGGCTGGCGGCCAGCTACAGTTTCGCGATGGGCCATGCCGGCGCACCGGCCGCCAAGCCTGTCAGGCCCAAGTCCAGGTAACAGGCGCAGCATTCGCGCATGATGCACGGCGCAACGTCATGAAACGGCAGCTTCGGCTGCCGTTTTGCTTGTTCCGAGTGCTGTTTGAGCCGCTTGCAGGAATCGCAGTTATTTGCTTGACATAAAGCTTTGGTGATCCTAAAGTGATATCACTTTGATGTTAACCACCAGGGAGACCAGCATGACCCCAGCAGCACATACCCGGCGCGAAACCGGCTTTTCTTCGACCAACGGCTACCTGGCCGCGGCCAGTTGCTTGCTGCTGGTGATCGGCGCCGCGCTGACGCTCACATCCGCCACCGGCCTGCCTGCTCTTGCCCTCTCCGGCCTGATGTTCGTGTCCGCGATCTTCATCGGCATCGGCCTGTTCATGCTGCAGCCAAACGAAGCGGCCATCGTGACCTTGTTCGGCAAGTACATCGGTACCGACCGCAACGACGGCTTGCGCTGGGCCTTTCCCCTGTACGTCAAACGCAAGCTGTCGGTCCGGGCCCGTAACTTCAACGCGCCTACCTTGAAGGTCAACGACAAGCGCGGCAACCCGGTCGAGATCAGCGCGGCCGTCGTGTGGCGCGTGCGCGATACCGCCCAGGCGCTGTTCGAAGTCGACGACTTCGAGCGCTACGTCGCCGTGCAGGCCGAAGCCGCCCTGCGCCACCTGGCCTCGCAGTATGCCTACGATGAAGGCGAGGACCTGGCCGGCGGCGAAACCACCCTGCGCGCCGGCATGGACGAGGTGGCGCAGGCACTCAAGACCGAACTGCAGGCACGCTTCGACGCAGCCGGCGTGGAGACCTTGGACGCCAAGCTGACCCACCTGGCCTACGCCCCTGAAATCGCCCAGGTCATGCTGCGCCGCCAGCAGGCCGAGGCCATCATCAGCGCACGCGCTAAAATCGTGCATGGCGCGGTGAGCATGGTGGAAGCCGCGCTCAAGGGCCTGGCCGAACGCGACATCGTCGAACTCGACGCCGAGCGCAAGGCAGCCATGGTCAGCAACCTGCTGGTGGTGCTGTGCTCCGACAAGGATGCCCAGCCGATCATCAACGCCGGCACGCTGTATAACTAGTCTTCGGGTATGTAATGGCAAGTCCAGGTAAAAAAGCCTTTCCGCTGCGGATAGACCCGGCCCTCTGGACCGAGCTGCAGCGGCTGGCGGCAAACGATCTGCGCAGCGTGAATGCGGAGATTGAGTTCCTGCTGCGTGAAAGCCTGGCGCGGCGCGGGGTCAAAATCAAAAGCGGCGCCGATGCGGCGGACGACGCCGAGGAATAATCGCCGCCGCATGGATCAGCGAGAAGGGCCACGTGATTGCGAACGTGGCCTTTTTTTCTGAAGACCACCAACTACCTGCCGGAACGCGGCACGGTATCGAGCTGGGGCGACAACCACGGCAGCCGGGTCGACCGCTTCCTCGGCGGCGTGGCCAACCTGGACGGCGCCAGGCCGAGTGCGATTTTCTCACTCGGCTACTGCACCCGCGCGGTGATTGCGGCGTACTGGCGCAATGGCTCGCCCTCCATTTCCATCCGCCAATATTTCTCAAACTGGGACAGACCTGGTCGCGCAAGACCCAGTTTGAAAAATTTTTTTAGTCGACCGGCGGCATGCCGTAATAGCGCGGCGCGCCGTCCAGCAGCACCTCGATCCGGTCCAGCACCACGCCGGGGTCCATCGCATACACCCGCACACGGTGCACGCCGGCTTTCAACTGCGACAGCGCCTTGCCGCGCACCGCCGTATTGGTCAGCACGTTTTCCTTCCACTCGTCGCTGCGCCCGAAGGTCATGTAGTCAAACACTTCGATCGGCCCGTCGTCCACATTGACGCCAATGCGCACGCGGTTGGCCGAGGTCAGCGCATGCACCGGTACCGCAACGAAGCGGATCTGTGCGTCGCCCGCGGTGGTCGTGGCAAAGCGGTACTCCAGCGGCTTCACCTTGGCCAGTGCTTTGACGCCGCGCGAGCCCAGGTCGAGGCGCGCACGCACCGACTGGCCGGACGCGCCAGGCCGGGTTGGACCTGCCAGTCGGCGTTGGGGGCCGCTGCGCCGCCCGGCAGCACTACGATGCGCTCACGTTCACCAGCCACTCCCGCGACCTGCTTGCCCTCGGTACGCAGATTGAGGTTGACCACCTTGCCGCCGCAGTCGATCGAGGCGGCCGGCGTGGTGCTGCCGTCGTAGTGCAGCGTAAGGCGCGTTTCAAAACCATTGACCGCATTGAGTTCGCCCTTGGCCTGGTCGATACGCACGCCGCTGGCGCCCGGCCGCAGCGACCATGAGGCGGCCTGCTCGCCATAGCTGACCAGGGTCACGTTGCGCACCGACGGCCGGCCGCTGCGCAGGACGATGCGGTCGGCTTCGACCGCGAACGGCGTCGGGTACACCACCGAGCAGCCACGCCGTGGCGAGGCGTTCCAGCTCGGATACAGGGGCTCGGCAAACGCCGGCAAGCCGCGCGAATCCATGTCCATCATGTGCGCCCACTTGCCGTTGGCAAGCTTGTTATAGGCCGCCATGTCGGCCAGCAGCGCCGCGTGGGCTGCCTTGGCCTGTTCGGCATACAGCTTCGATGCGGGCCGGTGCTGGCGCGCGTACTCGGCGGCCAGGTCGAGCTTGAGAACCCGGGTGTTCAGATTGGCGCCGCCGCCGGTGCGGATGTAGTCGGTCGGGCGCACCGGCCGGGTCGGCTCGTTCTGGTTCCAGCCCATGAATTCGGGACGGCGCTCCCACGCCAGGCGGTAGAACTCCTGCTTGATAGCGGCGATCTCGCGCACATACTCCGCGCCGAATTGCAGCGCGGCCCAGTCGGCCAGGTGTTTGGTGGGGTCCTGGTCCAGTACCTTGGCGTCGAAGGCGCTATCGAGAAAGTACTGGATCAGGTATTCGGCCGGCTTGATGTCGCCCACGTTGACCACCCACATGCGGCGCGTGCCGTTGGCCCAGGTGCGCTGCAGCTGGTCGCGGATCAGCGCCGGATGGGTGGTGCCCAGCCACAGGTAGTCGTGCGGCCGGCCCCAGTACGAGATGTGATAGTAGATGCCGCTGCCGCCCTTGCGCGCGCGCTCTTTCGGCGTGCTCAATTGGTGCAGGTAGCCGTAGTTATCGTCGGGCCAGGCCAGCATCACATCATCCGGCAGCTTCAGGCCGGCGTTGTAATAATCCAGAACTTCCTTGTATACCGTCAGCACCAGGGGGATCTTGTCGGCAGGCTTGCCGAGCGACCTGGCCAGCATCCCACGCTGCACGCCGATCACCTCGGCGACCGTGTCGCGCCCATGCTCAGGGTTCTTGACGCCTTCCATGGCCGAGTCGTGCACGCCGCGCATGCCGAGCGTGTACATGTTCTCGAAGGTCTTGTTCTCGTCGATGCGCTCCTGCCAATAGCCGAGAACCTGCTCACGGTTGGTGAAGTAATTGAAGTCGCCGCGCCCCTGGGCCTTCCACTCGCCCACGTTATTGCGCATCATCGGCTCGGCATGCGAGGTGCCCACCACGATGGCGTAGTCGGCGGCGGTCTGCGCATTGCCCGGCACCTGGTAGAAGGCCTTGGTCGATGGGTGCATGGCCGGCCAGATCAGGTTGGCCTTCAGGCGCCACAGCAGCTCGAAGATCCGCGCATAGGAGGCCGGGCCGATGTCCTTGGCCGGGTCGTAGGTCTTGGCCGCCCATGGCTGCAGGCCCCAGTCCTCGTCGTTGAGGAAGATGCCGCGGAACTCGACCGATGGCGCGCTGGAGAGACGCGCGCCGCCGTCGACCTCCAGCTTTGCCGGCCGGCGTACCGGCACGTCGGCCCACCACTCCCAGGCCGACACGCCCAGTTCGCGCGTCAGGTCGACCACCCCGTACACCGCGCCGCGCGCATCCGAACCGGCGATCAGCAGGATCTCGCCGCCACTTGCCTGCCCGGCCACGCGCAGGTAGCGCTCCTTCCGGCCTTTCAACTTCGACAGGTCCACCTTGAGGGCGCGCGCCGCCTCTTGCACCAGGGCGGAACTGGCCGGTCCCACCACGATACAGCGGCTGGCGCAGTCGGCCAGGCGGGTCGCGGTCACAGGCTTCAAGCCGCTGAGCGCCGCCAAATCGCGCCCCAGCATCGAAGCCGCCAAGCGCATGGTGACCTGGTCCTCGTGAATCAGTACCGGCAGTCGGCCCTGGTCGGCGAGGAGGAATGGCTGGCCGAAGGCCGAGGCACTGCTGAGCAGCGTGGCCGCGCCGAGCGCTTTGAGAACTTGAAAAGAAAGTCGCACGCAACTAATCCAGAGAAAGCGCGGAGTAACCACGCCGGAGTGCTAATGTATTAGCATTTCCCATGTTTGGCAATTCTTTCCACGCCTGCGCTCAGGATTTGTACAGCTTTTCCAGTGGCTGTGCGAAGCGGGCGGCACGGCCTATGCTGAAAGGGTATGCTCATATGGCGTTTCCAACATGAACTAACAGGAGGTAATGATGGAGTCGGCCCGACTGGAACAACTGGAACTAGGCCTGCGCCAGGTGCTGCGGCTGATTGAACGCGACGAAAGTGGTATCTCGGGCGAGCTGCCGGCCACGCATGCGGCCGTCAAGGCCGCCGAGGCCTGCGAGCTGATGCTGCCCCAGCCGCTCACCCTGGCCACCCTGGCCGAGGCGGCGCGCCATAAGATCGACAACGTCCAGGTGCTGCTGGCCCGGGCGCGCGAGCATGAGAGCCTGCCGCCCGAAGCCCAGCTGGCGGCCGATGAGGCCTATCTGGTGGGGCAGGATGAGTTGGAGCCGGAGAAGTAAGCGTACTCCAGCTTGTAGGCCTGCGCTTAAAAACGCATCTCCATGGTCGCCCGTAGCGCCACATCGACCGGCCAGGCCGACACCCGCCGCACGGTGCCGGTCAGCTTGCCGTCCACATCGCGCCGTTCATAAGTGTTATCGCCGATCCAGTCCTCGCCGAGGATATTGGTGACGGCGATCCGCATCTGCTTCTTGCTGTCGAACTTCCACAGCCCGTACAGCTCCAGATCGTGGCGGTACGGGGTCACCGCGGTCTGGCGCTCCGAGATGCGCACCGGGCCGCCGCTGCGGAAAGTGAAGCTGCCGCCGGTGGTCAGCTGGCCGGCCTTATAGTCCAGGCCCAGGTTGGCCGTCATCGGCACCTGCTGGTCGAGCCGGTTGTCCGGCCCAGGCACGAAATCGACTACGGACCAGTTGCGGTTCACACTGGCGCGCACGTCCAGTCCCGGTGCATCGGCAATGAGCGCTTTCAAGGGAAAGCGCGTCTCAAGTTCCAGGCTGCGGGTGGTCGCATCGCCCAGGTTGCTCGGGAAGGACACCCAGTAATTCGGCCGCTCCTCCACCAGATCGTTGCGGATCAGCCCGTCGATACGACGCATCGAGGCGCTGATGGAAAACAGCGCGCCTTCCGCCCAATACGATTCGTAGGCCGCGTCCACGCCCAGCGCCAGTTCCGGTTTAAGCTTCGGATTGCCGCTGCTGTCCGGCGACTCCTGCTTGTTTTCGGTCGACTTCCAACGGCGCGCCGTCAGCTGCCAGGTGTTGGGCGCCTTGAAGGTGCGCGTCACCGCCAGGCGCAGCTGCCCGCCGCGCCCGCCCGGCAGCTTGTAGAGGGTCTGGAAGATCGGACTGAGCACGCTGGTGCGCGAGCTGACATCTTCCGCATTGCTGCCGCCGGTGTCGGTCCGATAGCCTTCCCAACGCGCGCCAAGATACATCGACCAGTTCGGGGTCAGGTTGAACTCGTCCTGCGCGAACACGGCCAGGCGCGTCACCTGGGCGTCGAAATCTTCGCGCGGCAGATCGATTGCGTGGTCCTGTTCGCGGCGGATGTCGTCGCGGGTGCTGTAGCCGGCATCCCAGCCGACCATCAGCGAGTGGCCGTCGAACAGGTTTGAGGTGTATTTGCCGGCGGTCGAAACGCCGCGCTCTTCACTATCGGACTCGATCAAGGCGTCAAGCGGTGCGCGCGCCGTACCGGACGCCGGATCAGAATGCGGGCCCGCGCGCCAGTTCTGGCCATCCCAGCTGCTCTGGAACAGGCCAAACTTCAGATCCAGCTTACCGCCCGCTTCCAGCTTGTGCACCCAGTTGGCGTCGCCGCGCGAGTAGCTGCTTTGGCTGGCGTTGCGGTAGTCGGTCTCCGGATACGCCGGCTGCGCGCCTAGCGAGGTGACAGCCTGGTAGTGGCCCTCGGTCTCGTTGGAGTTGCTGTTGAGGTAGGCCTGCAGGGTCAGCGTGTCGCCGCCATCGAGTGCCCACGACAGGCGCGGCGCCAGGTTCATGCCGGTGGCGTCGGAGCGCTCGCGGTTGAACATGTCGCGCCGCAGATTGCGCTCACCAAGCGCATCGAAGCCTTCCTCGAAGGTCGGCCAGGTGCGCTTGGCGCGGTTGTAATTGGCTGCGCCGTTGAGCGACCAGTTCAGATTGTCGATCTTGTCGGCCAGGTTGAAGTTCAGGTTGGGACGCAGGTTGACCCGGTCGCCGGACAACTGCGCTTTCACCTCGCGCACGGCGATGCGCACCGCCTTCTTGGTGATGACGTTGATGGTGCCGGCGATCGACTGGGTCGAGTACTCGGCACTGGCGGCGCGCAAGACCTCGATCTTCTCGATCATCTCGGGCGGAATCTGGTCGATGGTGAAGCCGGCCGGGGCACGCTCGCCATTGATCAGGATCTGGGTGTAGTTGCCGGCCAGGCCGCGCATGCGGATGCCGCCGCCAGCCTGGTCCACGGTAATGCCGGGCACCCGCTTGAGCACGTCGAGCACGCTGGTATCGCCGTACTTGACGATCTCATCAGTGCCGACGACCACTTTGCTAGCGGTATCGTCGCGGCGCGGATCGTAGAGATTGCGCGCGGCTTTTACTTGGACCACCTGCATGATCGGCTCTGCCTTGGCATCGGCCTTGGCATCGGCGGCCGAGGACGGCGTGAGCTTGTCGCTCTTGCCGTCGTTCACCGCAGGGCTCTGGGCCCACCCGGCGCTGGCGGCGGACAAGGCGGCGCCGAATACGGCCAGGCGGAAATGCGGAGGAAGCGATAAATACATGGCAAGGCGAACTAGGCAAATGGAAGACCCCATATTGTCCATGATTTTGCGCCCTTTGGAACCGTTGCCAAGCCGCTGCCACAAAATAAAGGTAGCGCTGTTAATACGCCTGTCAGCGCTGGTCGAACCATGCCATGAAGGCGTCGAACTCCTTTTGCGCTTCAGGAATTGGCCGGCCCACCGGCGCAAGATCATGTCCACCCGATGGCACGCGGCGGAAGGTCACGTCCCTGCCCTGCGCACGCAATTGAGCGTACATGACTTCGGTCGAGAGTATCGGTACGTTCCTGTCTTGCATACCGCTGGCCAGATAAACCCGTGCCTTCGCGTGCGCCAGGTTCTCCGCCGGCGATTCAGCGAAGAAGCTGCTCCAGCGCAGATACGGGTGCCCCCAAGCGAACTTGCTGCCGCTCGCCGGATCGGCGCGGATAGCGGTAAAGGTAGCGTCCACTTCTTGCAGCTGGCGAAGCTTCTCTTCGTCGCTGCCATTGCTGCGATAGATGTTGGCGGCGAAGTCATACAGCTGGGTCGGCCCATTGACGCCGACCAGGACGACATCGGTGATTTCGGGAATCGCGCGCGCCAGGCCGGCCGCCATCGTTGCTCCCTCGGAGATTCCGATCACCAGCACGCGGCGGGAATCGACTTCGGGCCGGCTCAGCGCATGGCGCACAGCCGTCTTCAGGGTGGCCAGCCAGCTACCGTATGAAAAATGCTTGTTGAAGTCGCCGGCACAGCCGATGGCGCTACCGCGTTCGCCCTGTTGCGGCTCGTCCGACTGATATGGCTTGTCCACGGCCATGACGGCATAGCGCTTCTCGATGGCCAATGGAATCCAGGAATAGATCGTTGAGTGGCGGTTCGCCGTTCCTAGTCCGATAAATGGCGGCGTACAACCGGACCCCTGGATGTACAGCACAAGCGGCGCTTTTTGCTCGGGCGTCGATAAGTAGTAGCGTACCGGCGGTGCGTCGCCATCGCGCAAGGTCAGGCGTGCGAATTTCAGCATTTCAAAGCCGAACTGTTCTTCTTGTACCGTCGGTTTGGCAGCGGCTGCCGAACTACATAGAAGTACTGGCGCCAGCAATAGACTGGCGCGGATCAACTTGAATCTCATCGTGAATTTGTGCATGGTCGCCTTTGCTGAAAAAGGCACTATATTGCCGTAAGTCTAGCAGTGCAAAACTATCAATTAGTAACGCGTCGCAATGTCCCAGGAAGGTGGTCGCGGCCTCAACTGCCGTTGCATCGCTTAGAATCTCGGCATTCCTCAATGCCATGGGCACGCAATGCAAGCAGCTGAACTCACGTATGGATCCGATCCTTCCGGCCTGGTCTGGGGCTTTTTGTTCGGCAGCGACGGCGTTGCGGCACGCCATATCGATTCGTCGGCGGCGATGGCCTGGCTGCTTGACGCCGGGCGGCGCGGCAATGGCGAATTCGTCTGGCTGCACTTCAACCTGTCCAACGCGGCCAGCGAGAAGTGGCTCAAGTCGCACGCCAGCCTGACCGATGAGTTCTTCGAAACCCTGCACCAGGGTACCCGCTCGACCCGCATCGAACTGGCGGACGACACCCTGATCGCCGTCGTCAACGACGTGCTGCATGACTTCTCCTTCGAAGCTTCCGACATTTCCACGCTCTGGACCAGCGTCTCGCAGGACGTGGTCATCAGCGCGCGCCGCTCGCCGCTGCAAGCGATCGAACACCTGCGCCAGGCCGTGCTGCAGGGCGAATCTTTCCACTCGTCGGTGGAACTGCTGACCCACCTGCTGCGCGACCAGGCCGATGTGCTGGTCGACATCGTGCGCAAGGCGGTCATGCAGGTCGACCAGATCGAGGACACCCTGCTGGCCGGGCGCAGCGGCCAGAAGCGCGAAGACCTGGGCGCCATGCGGCGCGTGCTGGTGCGCTTGCGCCGCCTGCTCGCGCCTGAACCGGCCGCCCTGTTCCGCCTGCTGCAGCGCCCGCCGGCCTGGATGGACGAGATCGCCACTGAAGGCTTGCGCCAGTCGACCGAGGAATTCTCGGTGGTCTTGAACGACATCGCCTCGCTGCAGGAACGCATCAAGCTGCTGCAGGAAGAAATCGCCGCGCGCGTCAACGAAGAGAACGGCCGCAGCCTGTTCGTGCTGACCATCGTGACCGTGCTGGCCCTGCCGATCAACATCATCGCCGGTCTGCTCGGCATGAATGTGGGCGGCGTGCCGCTGGCCCAGCATCCCAACGGCTTCTGGATCATCGTCGGCTTTGTGCTGACGTTTACCGTGGCCGCCGGGGCGTTCGTGGTGCGCTTGCAGAACAAACCGTAATGGTCGCTGCCTTATCCCGTAGAGCGCGCCGAGAGGGGCGCGGGAGCGGCTTTGCCGCTTTGGATTTGATGCTGGCAATCGTACCTTCATCAGCGTATTTTCAACCATGGCACTGGCATATTATCGAGACCCCGCGCACGATTGGGCGGACTCAACTTTGCGACCATTGGGGCTCCTAACATGGCTGGATACCAACAACGCCGACTTCGGCAAAGCGAGGCATTTATGAACTACACGATGAGCGGACCATTTGCCAACTGGGCAAGCGCATTGGTAATTCCGTTGGCGATTTGCGCCGGATTGCTGCTATCGCATCGGCCAGCAAGTGCAGCCGAAAAGTCCCCATCAGATACAGTTGCCGGCATCCTACAGGCAGCTCAATCAGCTACCTCTGCCGAGGTCTTCATCGTACCGAACACACTGAGCAGCATATTACCCATAACTCTGGAACAAGTGCCACGCTATGGGTGCAGCTATCAGGTGAACCCGAGCGAAATCCGTGAATTACTTGAGGTCATAAACGATGGCGATATTACGGGCATCGAGCCTGTTGGTCAGAGATTCGACCTTCGTATCCTCATTCGGCTTTATCGCGATGGCGCTCCTCCAACGGTCTTGGCTTTCAAGAAATTTCGTTGGCCGGATGAAGAGCGCCTCTACGGTCTCGTCAACGGAACTCACGCCTCTGCCGCAGCACATTTTCCTGAATCCTTGAAGCGATGGGCTACTGGCAAAACGCCGAAGCAGCCCAGTAAATATACTCTCTGCCCTGATGGCGGTTAGTTTATCGGAGATTCAGAATGCCAGTTACTGTAGACGATCTATGGCTTATTAATGCGGACGCAACCGACCGCGCCAAGCTGGATAAGGCCCTCGATTACATCCAGACCGCGATGCCACTCAATGGTGCGCCCGTAGTCGAAGCAATCGCAAGGGAACCTGTCCAAATCGCCATTAACCATGTTGGCAATATGACGTATGACGCCTCCACGAGAACCATTAATTGGGACCCCGATGTCGGGATGACGGTGCAAGATAATGAAGGGGAGTTCGCAGGCGTCAACTCATCGGCATCTATCCTCCTGCATGAGATGAATCACGCCTCTGATCCAGACTACCAAAAGAACCTGGAATCACCGAATTCGGAATGGCGCAACGATGCGGAGCGCTATGCCAACTATCGGACCAACGAGGCCCTGAAGGAGGCTGGAGAGCCAACCCGGGTGAACCAAAAGGGGGACTTGATGCGCGCCCCTGACCCCACTGAACACACCGAACACTGGGAGCACTTCGATGAGCCGAACTTTGGCGAGCCGACCGAATTTGTCTGGGTTGAAATGGACTCGCTATCAAGCCTGGATGTCTTCGGGGATGTCTTCGAGATGTCCGACCTGCTTTACGGCATGCCATCGATTGGCGGCAGTCCGTGGGGGCCATTCCTACCTGAGATTGGCCCAGACAGCACCGCCTCACCGGCAGCGGAAGCCATGGCCGCTGATACGCCAGTAACCCTTGTGGGCACCCCTGACGCCCAGTACCATGACAGCTTCATGTTCATGTAAAGTCCCTCCTATGTGAACTCAAGGCGCTCTTTGGGGCGCTTTTTTGCGTGCGTAACGTTCCTCAAGGAGGATTTCCTGATGGCGAACGGCCGTCTGTGACGCGAGCACCCTGGGCTAGCTGCGCCTGCGGAACAAACGGTAGCGATCTTCGCGTGACCAAGGCCTCAAGGAGCTCTACCTCGACAACGAGAAGCACGACGGCTACTTCCGTGACCAGTGCGTATTCCGGCCCGAGATCAACATCGAAGACACCATGACCGTCATGGTCAAGTACAACAACGGCACGCTGCTGAACTACACTCTGTCGGCCTACGATTCGTGGGAGGGCTAGCACATCGCCTTCAACGGCACCAAGGGCCGCATCGAGCACCGGATCACAGAACAAGCCGGTGTCGCCGGCGCCAATGAAATCCAGTGCAAGAGCAATAATGTGCAGATCCAGGTCATCCCGCTGCGCGGCAACGCGCGCGACATCGAGCCCTGGACCGGCACCGGCGGCCACGGCGGCGGCGACGACGCCATGCTGCTGGAGATCTTCGGCGACGCACCGGCCGACAAGTTCAAACGCAAATCGGACGAACGGGCAGGCGCCTACTCGATCCTGGTCGGCGTCGCCGCCAACCAGTGCTTCGAGACCGGCAAGTCGGTGCGCATCGCCGACATGGGGACCGGCTTGACGCCGCCGGAGCAGGCGCCGATGCCGATGCGCATAAAGAAGGCTTGATGGCCGGGGGATGGGAACTGGTAATACGGAAGCCGACTACTGCGCCGAATTCGACTGCCAGCGCCAGGAATCAGCGCACATTTGCGCCACGCCGCGCTCGGCCTTCCAGCCCAGCTCACGTTCCGCAGTCGCCGGATCGGCATAGCAAGCCGCGATATCACCCGGACGGCGATCGACGACCTGATAAGGCACTTTCTTCCCGCTGGCATCCTCAAATGCCTTGATCATCTCCAGCACGCTGTTACCACGGCCTGTACCCAGGTTATAGGTCAGCAGGCCGGAACCGGCCGCCAGCTTGTCGAGCGTCTTGACGTGCCCATCGGCCAGGTCCACCACGTGGATGTAGTCGCGCACGCCAGTGCCGTCCACGGTCGGATAGTCGCCGCCATACACCGACAACTGGGGACGCTGGCCAACCGCGACCTGGGTAATGTAAGGCATCAGGTTATTCGGGATGCCGTTCGGCGATTCACCGATCAGGCCACTTTCAT
>CAMLFK010000100.1 GCA_946479255.1 uncultured Oxalobacteraceae bacterium | reverse complement strand
GGCTGCGGAAGGCATTTTCGCGCTCCTGCGCCCAGCGGTTTTCCCCGGTAGCGGGTACGCAGAACATGGCGAAACGCTGCAGGCCAACATCGATCAGATGCTGGCGTGCCAGTTCAATCAGCTTGAAATTGTCGGTCGCCACGTAGGGCACCCCGGCCGGGTAATTGGCCGGGTCGGCATAGGAACCGCCGACCGCGACCACCGGTACGCTGCAGCGCGACAAAGCTTCTGCCACGGCCGGATCGTCAAAATTGGCAATGATGCCGTCGCCCTGCCAGTGCTCGATGCCTGACAGGCGAAGTCGGAAATCTTCTTCCAGGAATAAATCCACGCCGGCGCGCGTTCTTCCCAGATATGCGGCGATGCCGGTAATGACTTCGTGATCGAATATATTGTTCGCGTTGAATAGCAGCGCAATTCGGTGTACTTTCGTCGTTTTCATTTGACTTGAATGCTTTGAAAGCATTTCCGGAAAAGTGATAACAAGCATAGCTGCACATACAAAAAACTGAAGGGCATGATCGTGTCTCCATCCTGCATTCTTATAATAAAAACATTCCGCTTGCAGGCAATCGGCGCTGCCCCAATCCAACCGGAGTGCAATACACTGTCGCTCATATAGTGAAGACATTTCAGTGCGTTGTACTCGGCGGCACCTTGCCGCGCGAGCTGGGCCTCGCGCGGCGGACTGGAGGATCGACAGCGGAAGCCGACCCACAACCCGAGCATAGGGCGGCGGCCAGCGCAACACTATCGACCAATGAAACAGCTTCTTCTCACCTCTATAAAACTCAAAAAATTGCAATTAGTTCTGCCAGAAGTGATAGAAGGGGCAGTGCGGCGCGTCGGCCAGAGACACGACCGGGAAACCGTCGGCGAGAGTTTCTTACTTCCAGGAAATAGATCGGAATGCTTTCGGCTTGCAGCCGTATTCTTCGTTGAACAACTTATTGAATTAAGAAACATTGGCATAACCAAGGGCATAAGCAATCTCCACGACCACGGCACCGCTTTTTTCGGCCAATAACTTGGCCACTTCCGTCAGCCGCAATTTATTCAGGCAGCCGGTGAAGGCTAAGCCCAGTTCTGATTTCAGCACCTCATTGATTTTGGTTCGGTTGATCTCGGTCCCGTTAACAACGAATCCAGGTTCAGTTCGGTGTCGGTGTAATTGGTGGCGATAAAATGCAGGATCGTCTCTTTCTCATTATCCTTATACGGTTCCAGTGTTAATTGACGATACGCGACCAGCGGGACGTCTTTTTTCAGACTGGACGCCACGCTGGCCATCAGCGCGCGAATGGGCCCGGAAAAACCAGGCCGCAAATGCGGCCCAGCTGCTCAGCAGCGCCAAGGCCAACCCGGGCAAGGTGGCGGGCAAGGTGGCCCAGGTGCATGTGTCGCCGCTCAAGGCTCGCTGGGAAGCGCCCAAGCGCCTGGCCGGCTTCGTTCAAGGCAGAATGCTTGAGCGTTGAGGTGACGTGGTTCGACTGGCTTCATTCTTTCAAAGCGCGAAAAAAAAGCGGCCGAAGCCGCCCGAAACCGCTGACGAGGAGCCAGCAGGAGACTACCGGTTACTGCATAAGCTGATGATTGCTGCGGGTCGTGCAGAGTTCTGATAGGTCGTATTGTGGGATCCGCGCCGCCGCGCCGCAATGTCAAATTCGCGAATAGCGCATATTAAATTACGCATGCGGCGCAGCGCTGGGTTTCCCCACAAATCATTCTCCACGGCGGTCAATTTAATAATTGCACCCGCGCGCGACAACCGGCTTCGGCGAGGACCAGTGGTCCTCGTCACTGAAAGAGACGCTGCGCATGGACGAGATCCTCGCGCGCAATATCGCGGTGCTGAACGAGAATGATCCGAAGAAGAAGTTCAGCCTGGTGATCGACGAATGGGGCACCTGGTACGACCGCGCCCCGGCCCGGACCGGGGCGTGCTGTGGCAGCAGAATTCAATCAGGGATGCGGTACTGGCCGGGCTCAAGCTGAACATCTTCCATGCCCACGCCGAGCGCGTCAGCCGCACCGTGGTGCGTGGCGCATTGACATATTTCATTGAGCGCGGCCTGATCGCTGGCATGAAGAAGTTTACATTGCCACGCCTGGCCGCTGCTTGCACTATCTATCCAGCCACGGCCCGAGCATATGGTGTCTTCCTCAACGCAAGAAATTCTTAAAGATACTTAAGATGTGCTGGAATTGCAGGTAGTTCTGCAGGAAATTGAAGCGGAGCTAGGCCGGGAGGTCGTCGGAGGGAGGACTTACCTCAGGGAGGGAAGTCGCGGCAGGCTGGTGCTGCCGGGCGGAGTGTGAGCGGAATGCTTTCGGCGTGCAGCCGTATTCTTCCTTGAACAGCTTATTAAAGTAAGGCACATTGGCATAGCCAACGGTGTAGGCGATTTCCGCCACGGCCGCGCCGTTCTTCTCGGCCAGCAAGCGGGCCGCTTCGGTCAGCCGCAATTTATTCAGGTAGGTGGCGAACGTCATGCCGAGTTCTGTCTTTAGCACCTCGTTGACCTTGTTGCGATTTGTGCCAGTCGCGGACACAATGCCCGGCAAGTCCAGGTCGGCATCCATGTAATTGGTCGAGATATACCGCAGGATCGATCCCTTTTCCTTGTCTTTATAAGGTTCCAGCGTTAATTGACGGTAGGCGACCAGGGTCAGGTCCTTCGTCAGCTTGGAATCGACGCTCGCCATCAGCGCGCGGGCATGGGCGCGGAAAAACCAAAGTCCAAATGCGCTCAAGCTTGCCAAAACGATCACGGCCAGCGCACCGATATACCGATAATCACGGCCGTGCATGGTAAGTTCGCTGATTTCCACGCGGACAGCGACATTACGCGGACTGTGGAGCGTGCTTCCGAACGCGATTTTCGCCACTTTCTTCAGGTTATATTCGTGATTCGCCAAATCGGACTTGTGCACGCCAAACCACCAGTCCGGAATGGTCAAACGGGTCAAATCCAGGGACACCGGTATACCCGTTTCGTTGCAGGAAAAATAAGTCTGGGGCGCTCGATATGTCAGGAATTCGCCCAGCCTGGAGATTTTGTCGTCAAAGGTATTGAGCCCAAACAGCAAGGTGTTGGCAGGCGCACATTTGGCAACAAAGGAGATAGTGCTGTACTTCGATAAATCGATCTGGGCCAGATTTTCTTTCCGGTCATAGCGCCACATCTCCGCAGCGGCGTAGGGGAACTGAATAGTGTCCTTCAAGCTGAAGGCATAAGCGAGCCGATTATCGCCGGCTTTATCGAAACGGACGCTAGACGCGCCGCCGCGGGCCGCATCCGTATCGCCGACGTAGCGCCAGCGGTCGCCATTTGAATTTGGCCCCAGCACCGACAAAGTCAGAAAGCTCTGATAGATGAACAAATACGCCAATAAGGCGTTTGTGAGCACAAGGAAAATGAGCGCGACGAGCGCCTTCTTATAAAACTCTTGCATGTCGCTGCGGGTGATTAAGCTGTCTCTGGGCGGCACCTCTTGCCGGGTGTGCCCATCATCATAGCAGCTTAATCCATTGCCAGCGATCTGAAAGAATGCCGCCTTCGCCGCGCTGCCCACTGGCCCAATCGGGAACGCGCGCTGGACGGATCGCTTCGAGGGCAAAGCCGCCGTGATGGCGCGCCGCCAGCACCATGTAATTCATGCCGGCTGCCTTGGCCGTTCCTGCTTCGAATCCATCCTTCCGCCCAGTCGTCGTTGAGGCTGCGCGCCTGTTGACCTATGTCCGAGACGACCGGTCAATACGGTGCTCCCGGGTTCGACAGTTCGCGACCGATTTCACCGCTTTCGCCACCGGGCGGTCTATATAAATCAAACACTTACATCGAATTTCTGGTCATTTTTTTTGAAACTTCGTGTAATGGCACGCTTTTGAATTTTCTGTATTTGTTGACACTCATAAATTGCTTTTTTAATGTAACGGCATGTTCATAAAAGTCACCACCTCCGGCCCCAGGCGTTACGTCCAACTTGTCGAGGCGTATCGGGACGATGAGGGCCGCCCATAACAACGCACCGTTGCCACCCTTGGTCGTCTGGACCAGCTCAATACCGAGCTCGAATCTGTCATTTCCGGCTTGCTGCGCGTGACCGGCAAGTCGCTACCTAGGCACCGCCGGCACTATCGGTCACGTTCGAGTCGTGGCATGAACTAGGCTTCGACCAACTGCGCAAGATTTTTCGCCGCACCCGCCATAGCATCGATGTCGAAGCGCTGATCCGGGTAATGGTGCTCAACCGCTTGTGCGATCCGGATTCGAAGCTGGGCGTGTTGCGCTGGCTGGAAACCGTATCCCCGCCTGGCGTCATGGACGAATCGATTGAGCATCAGCACCTGCTGCGTTCGATGGACGCCATTGTCGAGCACAAGGAGGCGGTCGAGCAGGTGTTCACGAATCTGTTGCGGCCGCTGGTCGATCAGGATCTGGCGGTCGTGTTCTACGACATGACGACGATACGCGCGGAAGGGCTGTCCCAGCAGGACGGTGATGTACGCCATTTCGGCATGGCCAAGGAAGGCTTGATCGCGCGCCAGGTCATGCTTGGCGTGGTCCAAACCGCAGAGGGTTTGCCCCTATATCACGAGATATTTGACGGCAATACCGCCGAAGTGACCACCATCAAGCCGATCATCGAAAAGATCGTTCAAACGTCTAAGCGGCTTTGCAGGCCGTTTACACTTATAAAAATCAAAGACTTGGACGAAAACCGCAGATATCATCTCCTGAACTCGCGTTATCGTTCAAGGCAATTCCTTTCTTTAGTCCGTCGAGGAACGCGTGCAGGGCCGAGGCGAAGCCCTCCAAATTGTCGTCGTGCACATTGTGACCCGCCTTCGGAACATCAACCCAGGTGATCCGTGGATTGCAATGGGCCATTTTCCGCGCGGTCTGCGCAGACAGGAAATCGGATTGTTCCCCGCGCAGGACAAGCGTCGGCGCATGTACGGACTCAGTGAGCGGCCATAAATCAAGCAGTTGCTCTGGCGTCGCATGCAGGCGCGCCGCTGCGATGCCTTGCGCATCGTGCTTCCATTGGATGCTGCCATCGTCGGTTTCGGTGAGGGAATGCCTCATCCGTGAGGACAATGCAGTTTCAGGCAGATTCGGTCGCTGTCGGCTCCAGAAGGCGGTGGCAGCATCCCAAGTGTCAAAGCGCGCAGGTGTCGCGAGCAAATCCCGCTTGATCCGGTCGGCGCCGTCCGATCCTGTCGATGCGCCAGGCCCCATGTCCGCGATCACCATGCCCAACAGGTTTTCGGGATGGCGCGCCGCGTAAAGGAAGGCGTTCGCACCACCCATCGAATGGCCGATCAGTACGAAGCAGCGCAATCCGAGTTGTTGCACGAGCGCCTCAAGAGACCCGGACGGCACGCCGGTGCTTAGCGGTGCCGACGGCACCGTCACCCTCAAGGTGCGCAACTTTCGGGAGTATCCCGGGGGGCGCCGTTCCAAAAAGTCAGAACAGCGATGCCGTCCAACAGGAATCGCACCAAGTGTTCGCACTTCCTTTCGAGGACGCCGGCGCGGACAAGGTCCGCAAGTTAGCCGATTGTTTGAACTAGCAATCGATGGAGCGCATCATGGACCAGCACGAATCGAATTTTCTACAAGAGCGGCGGTGCACGGTACAGCCAGTGACTGATGTGCGATTCATCCGGCTTAAAGAGGTCCTGGCCACCTGCGGAATGTCGCGTAGCAGCATATACGAAGCCATCAAGGAAGGTGAATTTCCCGCGCCGATCAAACTGCGCGGCCGCTCATCCGCCTGGATCAAGAGCGAGGTCCTTCAGTGGGTGCAATCTTGCATTGATGCAAGCCGCCCCAAGTAGCCCGTCTTGCCAGACTGGCAGCACAGTTGGCGCCCACCATGCGCAGGCACCTTCCCACAACATCCCGATTCATCAGTGCCGACGCCAGGCGCGCGCACCGCTGGTCCGGCCATTTGCGCGTCGGCGGACCAGCGACTAAGATTTAGGGCACGGCTAGGGCACGGAGCACAAAAAGCAAAAGCCGGCTTGCGCCGGCTTTTCCTAACTCTTTGATTCTATTGGTCGGGGCGAGAAGATTCGAACTTCCGACCCCTTGCACCCCATGCAAGTACGCTACCAGGCTGCGCTACGCCCCGACGAGCTGCAAATTATATCAGAGCGTCTTGGCTTTTTGTCATACGAATTTAAGCGCTTCGCCCACGCCTGTTTCGCCTGCCCGAAAGTGCTTGTAGTCCCTATCCCAAAAGAACCACATCGCCCAAACCATTCATGTACTATTTGAAATAAAAGCGACAACTATTTTAAAAGCAAAGAAGCAAAAAAGGGGGCCTTCCGGCATGGAAGCTCAGAACACAGAAACCCATCGATTCCTATCCACCGGCATATCCGGCCTCGACACGATCCTGGGCGGCGGCCTGACGTCCGACCGCCTGTTCCTGATCGAAGGGGAACCCGGCACCGGCAAGACCACCCTCGCCCTCCAGTTTCTCTACGAAGGCGTGCGCAACGGCGAGTCCGTCATCTACATCACGCTGGCCGAAACCCGGGTCGAACTCGAAGCCGTGGCGCGTTCACACGGCTGGTCGATGGAAGGCATCCATGTCGAGGACATCGTCCCGAACGAGAACATCCTCCACCCCGACCACCAGTTCACCATCTTCCACCCGTCCGAAATCGAGATGGGCAGTACCACCCAGCGCATCCTGGAAACCATCGAACGCTACAAGCCCAGCCGAGTCGTCCTCGATTCGCTGTCCGAGCTGCAGCTGCTGGCCGAAACCCCGCTGCGCTACCGCCGCCAGGTGCTGGCGCTCAAGCAGTACCTGTCCGGCAAAGGCTGCACCACCCTGTTCCTCGACGACCGCACCGCGCTTTCGGGCGACCTGCAGGTACGAAGCGTGGCGCACGGCGTCATCACGCTCGAATTGATCAACCAGGACTACGGATCCGAGCGGCGCCGCGTGCGCATCGTGAAGTACCGCGGCATCGCCTTTCGCGGCGGCTCGCACGACTACAAGATCGTCACCGGTGGCCTGACCGTCTATCCGCGCCTGGTCGCCGCCTATACGCGCGTGCGCAGCGAGCGGCGCCAGCTCTCCAGCGGCATCGCCGCGCTCGACGCGCTCACCGGCGGCGGCCTCGATGAAGGTACCAGCACGCTGATCTCCGGTCCACCGGGCACCGGCAAGTCGTCGCTGTGCACACAGTTTGTGTACGCCGCCACCCAGCGCGGGCAGAAGGCGGCCATGTTCCTGTTCGAGGAAGCCACCAATAACCTGATGCTGCGCTGCGCGGGCCTGGGCATCGATCTCGACGGCGCGGTCGACAAGGGCCTGCTCACGGTACAGCAAATCGACCCGGCGGAAATGGCTCCCGGCGAATTCATGCAGGCGGTGACCGACGCCGAAGCGGGCGGCGCGCGCGTGATCGTGATCGACAGCCTGAATGGCTACCTGAAGGCGATGCCCGACGAGCGCTTCCTGGCCACCCACATGCACGAGCTGCTCACTTACCTCGGGCAGCGCGGCGTGGTGACCATGCTGGTGGGCGTGCAGCCCGGTGTCATTGGCCACAATATGTCGACCACGGTGGACGCCAGCTATATCGCCGACAGCGTGATCATGCTGCGCTACTTCGAAGCGCGCGGCAAGGTTCATCAGGCGATCTCGGTGTTCAAGAAGCGCGTCGGCCGGCATGAACGCACCATCCGCCTGTTCGGCATGAGCTCCAAGGGCATCCATGTGGGCGATGTGCTGACCGATTTCCACGGCATCCTGACCGGTGTCCCGACTTTCGACGACAGCTGCGGCAATCTCCTGTTCGACGATGACGCCGGCGCCCCAGCCTGATGGAAAAACGTGTCCTGATTTATGCGCCGACCGGCCAGGACGCCCCGCTGGCATCGAAGATGCTGAGCATCGCGCAGGTCGACAATATGATCACCGCGACGGTGCCGCAACTGGCCGAAGAGCTGCTCAAGGGGGTGGGCGCGGTGCTGACGGTGGAAGAAGCGCTGTCCACCGGCGGCTTGAAAGCGCTAGGCGAATTCATCCAGGGCCAGCCTAACTGGTCCGACCTGCCGATCGTGCTGCTGACCCATCGCGGCCCCGATTCGCTGGCGGTGCGCCAGGCCATCGCGAACCTGGGCAACGTGACGCTACTCGAACGTCCGGTGCGCACACTGACCCTGATTACCTCGCTGCAGTCGGTCCTGCGCGCGCGCGAAAAGCAGTACCAGGTGCGCGAGACCGATCGCCGCAAGGATGAATTCCTGGCCAGCCTGGGACACGAACTGCGCAACCCGCTGGCCCCGATCCGCACCTCGATGGGGGTGCTGACCCACCTGTTCCCGGGCCAAGCGGCGATCAGGAAGGTCAGCGAAGTGGTCGAGCGCCAGGTCACGCACCTGACCCGGCTGGTGGACGACCTGCTCGACGTGGCGCGCATCAACAGCGGAAAAATCGAGCTGCAGCGCGACCACACCACCTTCGCCGCCGTGATCGGCCACGTGACCGAGCTGTGTTCGGCCGCCGCGGAAGCCAAGAACATCAGCATCACGCAAGACCTGCCCGATTACGAGGTGCCGCTGTTTGCCGACTACGCGCGCGTGGTGCAGATCGTCGCCAACATCGTGTCGAACGCGGTCAAGTTTACCCCGGTGGACGGGACTATCCAGTTGCGCGCCTATGTCGAGAATGGATGCCTGAAGATTCATATCAAGGACAGCGGCATCGGCCTTGAGCCGGTGGCGCTGCAGCGCATTTTTGCGATGTTTGAACAAAGCCGTCCGCCGTCGGGCCAGATCGCCAGTGGCTTAGGGATAGGCCTCTCGCTGTCGCGCCAGTTCGCCGAAATGCATGGCGGCAGCGTGCATGCGTTCAGCGCAGGCCTCGGCAAGGGCAGCGAATTCGTGGTGTCGCTGCCGGTCATCAGTCAAGAACTCCCGGCCACCCAGACGTCGCGGATCGAGCCCACCGCCACGGTGGATGAACGGCCGAAAATCCTGGTGGTCGACGACAACCGCGATGCGGCCGATTCGCTGCAGGCGCTGTTCGAGATGGAGAACTGTAACGTGACGACCGCCTATGATGGATTCGAGGCGGTGAGCGCGGTGGAGCAGTTGATGCCCCAGATGATCGTCATGGATCTCGGCATGCCGGGCATGGACGGCTACGAAGCCGCGCGCCGCATCCGCGCGATGCCCGGCGCCGGCGATATCCTGCTGATCGCGCTGACCGGCTGGGGCCAGGACGATGCGCGCCAGCGCACCATGCAGGCCGGCTTCAACCACCACCTGATCAAGCCGGTCAATTTCGATGAGATCAAGCGCCTGGGCAGCGGCCGGGTCTTCAACGCCAATGCGCAGCGGCGCGCGGTGTAGTTGATTCTGAGCTGATCCTGAGCCGATCCTCAGCTCGTCTCCAGCACTTCCATCAAGCGCCCCAGGTCCACCGGCTTGACCAGATGCGCATCAAAGCCGGCGTCAAGCGCGCGCACACGGTCGCTTTCCTGTCCATAGCCGGTCAGCGCCACCAGCCGCACCGAGGCGGTGGCCGGGTCCGAGCGCATGCGGCGCGCCACTTCATAGCCATCGATGCCCGGCAGCCCGATGTCCACCAGCGCGATGTCGTGATGCGCGGCCGCGGCCCGGCGCAAGCCGTCCAGGCCGTCGACCGCGCACTCCACGCTGTACTGCTGCGCCTCCAGCATCATGGCCATCATCTCGCGGCCGTCTTCGTTATCTTCAATGAGCAGCACATGCTGGCGCGACGATGCAGCCGGCGCTTCCAAGCGCTCGGCCTGCGTCACCGGCGCCACGCGCGGCAGGCGCACTTCGAAGGTACTGCCGCGCCCAAGGCCGGCGCTGATCACGCTGACACTGCCGCCGTGCATGGAGGCCAGGCGCTGTACCAGCGACAGGCCGACGCCAAGCCCGCCCTGCGCGCGGTCCAGCGTGCGCGCGCCCTGCACGAACAGGTCGAACACATACGGCACCAGGTCGGGCGCGATGCCGATCCCCGAGTCGCTCACGCTCATGACCGCCTCATCGCCCTCTTCATACACGCGCAGCACGATGCTGCCGCCCGGCGGGGTGTACTTGATGGCGTTGTCGGCCAGGTTGCCGATGATCTGCTCCATGCGGGTCGCGTCGGCGTCGACCCAGGCCGGGGTGATGTCCATCGAGAATGCATGGCGCGCGGCGCGTTCGCTGTCGGCCAGCGCCTTGAAGTGGGTGGCGGCCAGCAGGTCCAGGCGCAGCGGCCGGCGCTCCAGCAGGATCTTGCCGGAATGGACCCGGCCCATGTCGAGCAGGTCGTCGACGATGCGGGTCAGGTGGCCGCTCTGGCGCGCCACGATCTGGCGCGCGCGGTCCACCGCGCCCTGCGGCATGCCGGGCTGCGCCATCACGGTGGTGGCGTTGACGATGGCGGCCAGCGGATTGCGCAGCTCATGTCCGAGCATGGCCAAAAATTCGTCCTTGGCGCGGTTCTGCTGCTCGGCCATGGTGCGCGCCTCGTGCTCGCGTTCGAACAGGACGCCGCGTTCGTCCTCGGCCTGCTGGCGCGAGCGTTTTTCAAGCGTCACCACCGCCGCCGCCGCGGCGATGGCGTTCTGCACTTCGTCCACTTCCAGCACGCCGGATACTTCGGACGGCCCCACCATTTCCCCATGCTCGAGCGCGTGGGCCGACTTGGCGGCCTGGGCGATCGAATGCGACAGGCGGCGCGCGAAGAAGACCGCGGCCAGGGCGGCGCAGCCCACCGCCGCCGCCAGGCCCAGGATCGAGACCAGCAGCGCACGGTGCGCGGCCGATTCGATCTCGCTTTCCGGCACGCCTACCGCCACCGTCCAGCCGGACAGCGCCGAGCGCTCCAGCACCGTGTAAAGCTTGATGCCGTTCTCGCTCTCGTTGCGGATCACGCCGACGGTGCGGTCGCGGATCGCCGCGCGCAGGTCGGGCCGCGCTTGCGGCTCCACCTCGCCGCCGCCGGCCTGCTGGGCGATCACCATGCCGTTGCGGTCGAACACGCCGACCAGCCAGCTGCGCGGCACATTGACCTGGCCCAGCACCTTGTTGAAGTATTCGACCCGGAAGGCCTGGGCGATGACGTAGCGCTTGCCGCTGGGGGTCGTGACCGGCACGTCCACCGCCACCAGGATGGCCTGGCTGACGACACCGCGGATCAGGTTGGAAATTTGCGGGGTGCCGGCATCAAGCACCTGCTTGACGCGCAGCGAAGAGGCGTTGGGGCCCGGCAGCGGGGTACCGAAAGGCACGCCTGTATTGATGACCTGCTGGGCATTTTCCTCGATCAGCGCGGTCGAGGTGGCACCCTTCTTGTCGGCGAAGCGGGCCTGCTCGTAGAAGCCGCCCAGATCGCCGCTGGCCAGGTAGGGCGAGGTGGACAGCATGCGGATGGCGGCCTGGGTGTTGGTCAGTTCGCGGTCGATGGAAACGAGCGAGATGCGCGCGGTTTCGCGTACGCCCTTGAGCGCGGCCTCGCGCTCGGACTTGAGCAGTGTGTTGAGCGACAGCGTCGAGAACAGGATCACCGGCACCAGTACCGCCGCCACCATCAAGGCGAGATAGGCGCGAATCTTCATTGTGCGTTCATCGTGCGGACGGCGGGATGGATGTCATGGGATGCACTGGCCTTCAGCGAGCGATCGGAAAAATATGCCGGAGGCCATCATATGCGATTTTTGCAGAGTCCGTAGCGCGTCTGCCGTGCCCGCCACAAGGGCGCGGCGCATGCTCTTGCCGGGTCCCTACTTCCAGTCCCCGCGCAACGCCAGCACCTGCTGGTACAGGTATTCCGGGGTGGCCTGCTGCGGCGGCACCGGCGCGCCCACCGCCAGCGCCAGGTGCGATCGGGGCCCGCGCGCGAACGAACGTTCGAACAGGTTGGCCGGATCGCGCGTCAGCAGGCTGCCCCACAGGCCGCGCAGCGCCATTGGAATCACCGGTACCTTGCTGCGCTCGACGATCTTGGCGATCCCGCCGCGGAACTCGTTCATCTCGCCGGTCTTCGTCAGCTTGCCTTCCGGGAAAATACACACCAGGTCGCCCTCATGCAGGGCCTGGGCGATATCCACATAGGCCTTCTCCATCAGCCACGGATCTTCCTTGGCCGGGGCGATCGGGATGGCGCGCGCGGTGCGGAAGATCCAGCCCAGGAACGGGGTCTTGAAAATGCGGTGGTCCATCACGAATCGGATCGGGCGCGGGCTGGCGGCGCCGATCACGATGGCGTCGACGTAGCTGACGTGATTGCACACCAGGACCGCCGGGCCTTCGGCGGGAATGCGGTCGACGTCCACGGTTTTGACGCGGTGGATGGTATGAATCAGCATCCAGGCCAGGAAGCGCATGAGGAATTCCGGCACCAGGGTGAAGATGTAGACCGCCACCAGCGCGTTGAGGATGGCCGTGGCCAGGAACATCTCGGGAATCGAAAAGCCCTGCTTGATCATCAGGATGGCTGCGCCGGCGGCGGCGATCATGAACAAGGCATTCAAAATGTTCATGCCGCCGATGGTGCGCGACAGGTGGCTCGGCTCGCAGCGCGTCTGGATCAACGCGAACAGGGGAACGATGAACAGGCCGCCGAATACGCCGATCATGACGATGTCGAACAGGATGCGCACCACGCCGTCCTGCGCCAGCAGGCCGGCCATGTCGACCGCGGCGGTGTTGGTGTAGCCCAGGCTGGCGAAGTACAGGTCCGCGCCGAACAGCGACAGGCCGATCGAGCCGAACGGCACCAGGCCGATTTCCACCTTGTGGCCGGACAGCTTCTCGCACAGCAGCGAGCCGGCCCCAACGCCTACCGAAAACACCGTCAGCAGCAGCACGAACACGCTGTAGTCGCCATGCAGATACTTTTGGGCGTAGATGGGGAATTGCGACAGCACCAGCGCGCCGTAAAACCAGAACCACGAGTTGCCCAGCATCGACAGGAACACCGTGCGGTTACGCCGCGAAAAGGCGATATTACGCACCGACTCGGCGAACACATTGGCGCTGATTTTCAAGTCCGGCGCGGGGGCCGGCGACTCGGGAATGCGCATCGCAGTCACCAGGCCAAGCACCGCGAACAGCAGCGTGCCGCCGGCCACCAGGTAGACACCCCACGGCTGTACCTGCACCAGCGCCGCGCCCAGGATCTGGCCGAGCAGGATGCCGACAAAGGTCCCCATCTCGACCATGCCGTTGCCGCCCACCAGTTCTTCGGATTTGAGCTGCTGCGGCAGGTAGGCATACTTGACCGGTCCGAACAGGGTCGAGTGGATACCCATGCCGACCACGGAGGCAATCAGCAGCCACAGGGTATGGGTCATCCAGCCCACGCCGGCGATGAGCATGATGGCGATCTCCAGCAGCTTGACGAAGCGCGCCAGCCGTCCTTTCTCCACCTTCTCGGCGATCTGGCCGGCGGTGGCGGAAAACAGCACGTAGGGCAGGATGAACAGGCCCGGCACCAGGCTAGCCAGCACGGCCGGGTCGATCGTGGTCCACCTGGCCGCATCAAAAGTAAGCACCACCAGCAGCGCCGTCTTGAAGACGTTGTCGTTGAAGGCGCCGAGGAACTGGGTCCAGAAGAACGGTCCAAAGCGGCGGGTGGACAGCAGGGCAAACTGGCTGACGGGTTGTGGGCGGCTCATGCTCGGGTCTTTCGGCGGGGGTGGAGGGAATGGATATTAGTCAGGCAGGCGCAGCAAGGCCTGAAATGGCCGCGGCACCCACGGCCGGGCAGCGACCATGAAACTGATCGCATGGCGCTGTTCCAATGGCAGGCGCAGGTCGTGCTGGTGCTGCTGGGCGAATTCGGCGGCCACCTGTTGCAGCCGTTCTTGCAGTGCGGCGCTCGACTGCGGCGACAGCATCACGTTCACCAGCCGCAGCGTCTCGTGTTCGCCGTCGAAGCGCGAGGCCAGGTAATCGGCCGCGGCCTCGCTGCGGAACCAGGTCTGGATCGGCCCGTTCGGCAGCCAGTTGAAGGTGCGCGCGATCAGCAGCTTGACCCGGTTATTCGGCAGCAGTTCCAGAAAGCCGATGCGGTCCAGGCGCAGCAGATAGCCGGTCACTTCCGCCCCGCTCATTGCATACAGGCGCACGATGTCGTCAAAACCGATGTGGTTCATGGCCGATACCGCCACCACCAGCAGGCGCGGATCGCCCATGATCTCGCGTTCCTGCGCCGCGGTGAGGCGGTCGATCAGGGTTGGCCCGGCCTGAGCGCTGGAGAGTTCATCGAAACCGATGCCGGCGGCCGCCAGGATTTCGTCCAGCCGCTGCAGGGTCAGGGTCTTTTTGGAAAACATGCGTTTGATGCTCGCTTCCGACATGCCGATGCGTTCCGCCAGCGCGCCATAGGTGATGCCGCGCGCTTTGAGAAGGTGTTTTAAGGTGTCGACCAGTGTAACGGCATGTGGCATGGCTAGCGTTCAGACTCATCCGGTAGCGCATACTAATACTAAAACGCCATAAAAGCGATACGCTGAGGTAACAACTTGCGGTGCATCAGGCGATCGGCGGCGATTTGTTTCGCCATCCAGGCAAGATTATAAGGAATACCATGAAATCCCTGATCGCCGCCCTTCTCGCCTATGCACTTTGCACCCCAGCAGTGGCTTAAGGCGCAGGGTTTCAAGCCGACCACGGTGAAGCTGGCGGCGCTGACCAGGCTTGGGGCGCGGGTGCTAAAGGCGCTAGCTCATAGAGCACCGCCAAACGTAAAACCGTCATGCCGCGCAGTGCGCGGAATGACGGCTAATAAGCTAGCTCAAATTTTTTATATCAGCTCAGCTCAGGTTTTCAAGACGGATCTTGGTCACATCACCCACAACAGCCGACAGTGCCTCGATCTTGGCAATCGCCGCATCGATGTTCTTCTCTTGCGTCTGGTGCGTCAGCATGATGATGTCGGTGCGGGTCTCGCCTTCGGCCGGCTCTTTTTGCAGCACGGCGTCGATCGAGATGTTGGCGTCGGCCAGGATGCGGGTCAGGTCGGCCATCACGCCCAGCTGGTCCTTCACGTACACACGCAGGTAGTAGCTGGTGGTGATCTCGGACATCGGCCAGATCTGCAGGTCCGACATGTGGTTCGGCTGGAACGCCAGGTGCGGCACGCGGTTGCCCGGATCGGCCGTGGCCAGGCGGGTGATGTCGACCAGGTCGGCGATCACCGACGATGCGGTCGGCTCGGCGCCGGCACCTTTGCCGTAGTACAGCGTGGCGCCCACGGCGTCGGCCTGCACCAGCACCGCGTTCATCGCGCCTTCGACGTTGGCGATCAGGCGCTTGGTCGGGATCAGGGTCGGGTGCACGCGCAGCTCGATGCCTTCCACGCCGTTGACCACGGCGCGCTTGGTGATACCCAGCAGCTTGATGCGGTAGCCCAGCTGCTCGGCATAGGTGATGTCGATCGCCTGCAGCTTGCTGATGCCTTCCACGTGCGCTTTATCGAACTGCACGGGAATGCCGAAGGCGATCGCCGACATGATGGTCACCTTGTGCGCGGCATCCACGCCTTCGATGTCGAAGGTCGGATCGGCTTCGGCGTAGCCGAGCGCCTGCGCCTGCTTCAGCACGGTGCCGAAGTCCAGGCCCTTGTCGCGCATTTCGGACAGGATGAAGTTGGTGGTGCCGTTGATGATGCCGGACACCGATTCGATGCGGTTGGCGGTCAGGCCTTCGCGCAGCGCCTTGATGATCGGGATGCCGCCGGCGACCGCGGCTTCGAAGGCCACCATCACGCCCTTGGCCTGGGCCGCGGCGAAGATCTCGGTGCCGTGCAGCGCCAGCAGCGCCTTGTTGGCGGTGACGAC
>CAMLFK010000099.1 GCA_946479255.1 uncultured Oxalobacteraceae bacterium | reverse complement strand
TCGTTCGCGACGGAGGGCTTCTCGGCGATGATGAGGGTTTTGGTCATAGGTTTCTCGTCGTACTTATTAGTGGTTCGGCAGGCGGCATCATACATGCTTGCCGACAGGACAAGCGAACTTGCCATCCTGATATCGAAATCGGTCTTGGGCGCAATAAGCGGCCAATGATAAGCGTGATGTCCGCAAAACTGCAAGCAAGCGATGTGAAGGCGCGGCAGTAAACAGACAAGCGCGCAGACCAGCGCGGCTTCGCGCAGCAAGGGGGGGAAACAAGGAACGTAACGGAAGCTCGAGAAACCGTAGCGAGCAGGCCCGATATTGCGTCGAGTAGCGGAGCCGTACTTGAGTACGGCGAGCAACGCAGACGCAATAGCGGGCCGCGCAGTAGGTTTATCGAGGTTCTATCAGTGCAGTAAGCGCGGTACTTGCTCGTCGTCGGAACCGAACAGGTCGTCGAACATCAGCGCGTCCGGCTCCTTGCCCTGGCTCCACAGCAGCATCAGTACGATGATCTTGAGCTTGCCAAGACCGACCGGCGATTCTTCGAGTGCCAGTGCGCGCTCGACAACGATTTCGCGCTGGACCGGGCTGAGCACCGTGGCGCTTTCGAGAAACTGGATGAAGCCGACAGCGGCGCTGCCCAAGGCATCGTATTCCTGGGCGACGTAAAAGCGCGTACCCGACGAGGAAATCGCCAGGTTCGGTTCGGCGCCAGCCATTTCGGTCAGGTCGTTCAACCAGACGATGGCTTCGGAAATTTCGACGTCGTCGAAACCGACAGCGGACAACTTGCGCGCCAGCGCCGCCGGCTCGGGGCAGGCGTCTGGACGGTAGTATGTCTCGTAGAGGTAGACCAGGATATCAAACATGGCTCTACTCTAGCAGCTAAACTCAGGAGGACACAAGGCCTGTACGACCACGTTTCAGCGATATATACGCTGGAACAATCCACCTGGCAATCGTTCCACCCGGCCGCCTAGTTCAAGTGCCAATAGTTGGCTTGCCAGATCGCCAGCGTCGCATCCGGAGCTGCCGGCCAGCGCGTCTATGTGGACCGGGCCGCCTTCGAGCGCCAGCAGTAAGGATGAGCTTTCTTCCTCGACAACTGCTGTGTCGGAATGCAAAGGCAGGCGCCGCAAGGGGCTGCTGTGGAGCGCCAACAACACATCGTCGATCGATTCGACCAGGGTCGCGCCCTCCTTGATGAGCTTGTGGCATCCCTTGGACAGGGGCGCGTGGATCGAGCCCGGAATGGCAAACACTTCCCTGCCCTGGTCGTTGGCAATGTGAGCGGTAATCAAGGAACCCGACTCGGCCGCGGCTTCCACCACCAGCACCGCGCAGCACAGGCCGCTGATGATGCGGTTGCGGCGAGGGAAGTTGGCCGACAAGGGACCCATGCCAAGTGAGTACTCGCTCACCACACAGCCGTCACCGGCAATACGGCGCGCCAGAGCATCGTTACGGCGCGGATAGATGCGGTCGGCGCCGGTGCCGATGACGGCCACGGTCGAACCGGGACCAGGCAGCGCGCCCTCATGGGCCGCCGCATCGATGCCCAGCGCAAGGCCGGATACCACCGTCATCCCTGCTTCACTCAAGGCCTGGGCAAACGCGCGCGCATTGGCCACGCCCTGTACGGTGGCATTGCGGCTGCCGACAATCGCCACGGCCGGCCGGCACAGGAGCTCGACCCGGCCCTTGGCGTACAGCAACAAAGGCGGCGCTCCGGTCTCGCGCAGCAACTGCGGGTAGCGTCCGTCGTGGAGGGTGACAAGGTGATTGCCGGGCGTGGCCAGCCAGGCGAGCGCGGTACTGATATAAGAGGCGATAGGCGCGGCCGGCGGGTCGCACAAGCCGCGGGCCAGCGGCGCCGGCACCAGCGCGGCCAGCTCGGCGTGGCTGGCGCGAAAGATGGCGGCCGGCTCGCCGAAGTGGGCCAGCAGGCGCGCGGCCCGGACCAGCCCCAGCCCGGGAGTCTGCTCCAGACGCAACCAGGCCGGCAAATTGCCGGCCTGGTCAGGGGATGCGGGGTCCGTGGCTTGCACGGTGGGCTTACTCCGGTGAGCGCGCCACGTCGCCGATTTCAACCGGCTCCGTCACCTGCATGATCAAGCCATACGAAATGTTCTTGAAGACGCGGAAGATGAACAAGGTTCCCGACTGCTCGTCCGGCAGGCGGATCATGGACTTTGTCATGCCCATCATGCCTTTGGGGGCAGTCCGGTCATGCACGGTCTTGCCCAAATTGTACAGTTGGAGCACGGTGCCCACATCGAGTCCGTCAACCGTGCCCCGGTTGACACTGACGACCATATTCTGTCCAGCGTAGGTCACGCCCGAATACACGCCCAGCACGCGCGCGCTGACCGGCCGGTCGGGCTGGTGCGGCACGTAGTTGCGGATCGCCGTCGGCGGGGCCGGCATCAGCAAGTCGCCCACGCCCATTTCCTGGCGCGAACTACCGACCACGAAGGTATGCACGTCCACGCCAGGCTTGGCTTCGGCTTGCAGCTTGACCGTGCCCAGGTAGACCGCCTCGTAGGCGAGAATCCTGCCGGTATCCGGATCCTTCAGCGGCGTGCCCGGACGGAACACCTGGAAGGAACTGATGCCCTTGATGTCGCCGCGCACATACACCTTGTCGTCCTTGCCAAGGAACACATGGCCCTCCTGGGCCGCGGCAATGCGCGGCGCACCCTTGAGCTCGTCGGCTTCGACGATCAGCGGCTGCGACAGGAAGGGTTCGATCACGTTCGAGGGTATCGAGGCGATGGCATCGCGTCCCAGGCCCTCGGTGCGGGTCTGCGGGGACAGGCGGGTAATGCCGTTGACGCCGCCCTGCCCCGCGCCATCGCCACTCCCGTCGCCGCTGCCAGGGCGGTTCAGCGACAGGCGCTTGTTGGCGCGGTCCAGGTAAATGATCTGGCCGGGATAGATCCAGTGCGGATTGCGGATCTCTTCCTTGTTCATGCCCCATACCTGGGGCCAGCACCACGGGTGCTCGAGGAAGGTGCCGGAAATGCCCCACAAAGTATCGCCCTTGACCACCAGATGCTGGTCCGGCGCATTGGCGCGGAACTCGCAGGTGGCCGCCATGGCTGGGCCAGCCAGCAGTGCCGCAAATACCGCGCTTGCCGCTATGCGGACGCCGACTGTGCTAAAATTTTTCATTGAGATGTCCGTAAAGTGCGGCGTAAAACGGGTTGCTTGCAGGACCAGCTACCTGGCCAGCCACAGTGTAAGAGACAGCGCGAATGTTTCGCGACCCGATCGATGAAATCGATGCAAGGCTTGCCGAACTGAATCAAATTCTGCACATAAATCCTTGAAGTAGCAAGAAAAACGCCTTTCCAACCGTCGTGAAAGTGTTGCGTTTTTGTTGTTTTAGGGCATCTTTCGTGCAAATGCAAGCGCCTTTTCCAAATTGTTACCGAGCAACCTTGACCTATGTTAGACCTATGGCAATCCTGAATATTCTCCGCTATCCCGACGCCCGCCTGCACAAAGTCGCCAAACCGGTCACCGATTTTGGCGAACGCCTGCAAAAGCTGGTGGCCGACATGGCCGAGACCATGTACGACGCGCCCGGCGTGGGCCTGGCTGCCAGCCAGGTGGACGTGCACGAGCAGCTGGTGGTGATCGACATTACCGAAACCAAGGACGACCTGCGGGTGTTCATCAATCCGCAGATCATCTGGGCCAGTGCCGAAAAGCAGGTCTACGATGAAGGCTGCCTGTCGGTGCCTGGCGTATACGACGGCGTGGAACGGCCGGCGCAAGTCAAGGTGCGCGCGCTGGACGCCAATGGCAAGGAATTTGAACTGGCCGCCGATGGCCTGATGGCCGTGTGCATCCAGCACGAATTGGACCACCTTGCCGGCAAGGTGTTCGTCGAATACCTGTCGCCATTGAAACGCAACCGCATCAAGGCCAAGATGCTCAAGGAAAATCGCGGGATCGAGCGCGAAGCCGCACTGCGCGCCGCCGGCCGCCGTTAAAAACCAAATTCCGCCGCACCAAACTGTCATTCCCGCGCAGGCGGGAACCTATAACACTTCGTTTGAGGTGATATAGGTTCCCGCCTCCGCGGGAATGACATTTTGAGGGCAGCAATCGAGTACACAATAATGAAAATCATCTTCGCAGGCACCCCCGAATTCGCCGCCGCCGCCCTGAAAGCGCTGCACGAAGCCGGCTTCGAGATCCCCCTGGTATTGACCCAGCCGGACCGCCCGGCAGGCCGCGGCATGCAGCTCCAGGCATCGGCCGTGAAGCAATACGCACAACAGCACGGCATCGAAGTCCTGCAGCCCTTATCGCTGCGCATGGACAGCAAGGACCCGCAACGCGCCGCCGAAGCGACGGCCGCCCACGAGCGCCTGCTGGCCACCGACTACGATGTGATGGTGGTGGCCGCCTACGGCCTGATCCTTCCGCGCAGCACGCTCGACATCAAGCCATGCATTAACATCCATGGCTCGATCCTGCCGCGCTGGCGCGGCGCCGCGCCGATCCACCGCGCCATCGAAGCGGGCGATGCCGAAACCGGTGTGACCATCATGCAAATGGAAGAAGGCCTCGATACCGGCCCGATGCTGACCATCGAACGCATCGCAATCGAGGCGGACGATACCACCGCCAGCCTGCACGACAAGCTGGCGGCGCTGGGGGGCAAGATGATTGTGGACGCCCTGCGCCAGTACGGCGAGGGTAAGCTGGCGGCGACGCCGCAGCCGGAAGATGGCGTGACTTACGCGGCCAAGGTGGCCAAGGAAGAAGCGGCGCTCGACTTTGGCATGCCGGCCGTGGAGCTGAGCCGCAAGATCCGCGCCTTCAACCCCTTCCCCGGCGCCCATGCGCAGACCCGCGGCCTGACGGTCAAATTCTGGAATGCCGAGCCGGTGCCAGGCGACAGCAGCAAGGCACCCGGCAGCGTACTGGCCAGCGACGCAAAGCAGGGCGTGGTGATCGCCTGCGGCCAGGGCAGCCTGCGTGTGACGGAGTTGCAGAAACCCGGCGGCAAGCGCTTGAGCGCCGCGGAATTTCTCAACAGCTTCCCGCTCGACGAGCAGACTTTCGCCTGAGCGCCGCAACAGTGCGCATCGCGCCTCAGGCGGCGTTGCGTTCCTGCGCCTGCTGCGCCTCCATGTGTTCGCGCAGCAGCTGGTTGATGCGGGTCTGGTAGCCTGGACCGGCCGCTTTGAACCAGGCCAGCGTATCGACGTCGAGGCGGATCGTGACGATCTGCTTCAATTGCGCGCCGGAGCCTTGGCTGCCGGGCGCGCCCGTCCGAGGCTGGGCTGGCGCGTGGCTGCTGGTCGAATCGATCGAGGCGCCCGAAGCCCTCATTTCTGTCCAGTTACTTTGGAAATCGTCTTGCATCGTTTGTTACCTCAATTGTTGCGTCAAAATCTTGCGGAAGTCATGATTGTCCAACTGCAATGTAACAACAACATTGCAAGAAGCTGGGCATTTGTATCCTCATGTATCAAACCACAGGATAAATACATAAAGTTACAAACAGGGTAAGCAAATTGCTTTTTGATATACATATAGAAGTGAGCGCTGCCGCAAGCCAGCGCGGCCGATGCCGTATAATTTTAGACCCGGTCGGTTTTCCGGCCATCGCAAAAGTTCAATGAAAGCCCATGATGACCAGCGCAGCTACCGCCATCTCCCCGACTGAAACCCTGTTGCGCGACATCCTGTCGCGCCGCATCATGATCCTCGACGGCGCGATGGGCACCATCATCCAGCAGTACAAGCTGAACGAGGCCGACTACCGCGGCAGCCGTTTCGCCGACTTCGCCGCCCCGCCCGATAGTGGCGCGCGCGAGCTGTTCGTCAAGGGTAACAACGAGCTGCTGACCCTGACCCGGCCGCAGGTGATCCAGGAAATCCACGAGCGCTACCTGGCCGCCGGCGCCGACCTGATCGAAACCAATACCTTCGGCGCCACCAGCATCGCCCAGGACGACTATCACATGGGCCACCTGGCTTACGAGATGAACGTCGAAGCGGCCAGGCTGGCGCGCGCCGCCTGCGCCAAGTACAGCACCCCGGACAAGCCGCGCTTCGTCTGCGGCGCGCTCGGACCGACCCCGAAAACCGCCTCGATCTCGCCGGATGTGAACGACCCGGCCGCGCGCAACGTCACCTTCGACCAGCTGGTGGCCGCCTACTACGAGCAGACCCGCGGCCTGGTCGACGGCGGCTCCGACGTGCTGCTGGTCGAGACCATCTTCGACACCCTGAACTGCAAGGCCGCGCTGTTCGCCATCGACCAGTATTTTGCCGAGCGCCCCGGCGTGGCGCGCCTGCCGATCATGATCTCCGGGACCGTCACCGACGCCTCCGGCCGCATCCTCTCGGGCCAGACCGTGCCGGCCTTCTGGAACTCGGTACGCCACGCCAAGCCGCTGACCATCGGCCTGAACTGCGCACTGGGCGCGGCGCTGATGCGCCCCTACGCCGAAGAACTGGCCAAGATCGCCGACACCTTTGTATGCATCTACCCGAACGCCGGCCTGCCCAACCCGATGAGCGACACCGGCTTCGACGAACTGCCGTCCGACACCTCGGCGCTGCTGCGCGAATTCGCCGACGCCGGCTTCGTCAACATCGCCGGCGGCTGCTGCGGCACCACGCCGGACCACATCAAGGCCATCGGCGAGCTGCTCGCCACCACCACGCCGCGCGTCGTGCCGGACGTGCCGGTGGCGCAGCGCCTGTCGGGCCTGGAGCCCTTCACCATCGACGAGAGCTCGCTGTTCGTCAACGTCGGCGAACGCACCAACGTGACCGGCTCCAAGGCCTTCGCGCGCATGATCCTCAACGAGCAGTACGATGAAGCGCTGTCGGTCGCGCGCCAGCAGGTGGAAAACGGCGCCCAGGTCATCGACATCAATATGGACGAGGCCATGCTCGATTCGCAGGCCGCGATGACCCGCTTCCTCAACCTGATCGCCTCCGAACCGGACATTTCGCGCGTGCCCATCATGATCGACTCGTCCAAGTGGTCGGTGATCGAAGCGGGCCTGAAGTGCGTGCAAGGCAAGGCCATCGTCAACTCGATCTCGATGAAGGAAGGCGAAGAGGAATTCATCCGCCAGGCGCGCCTGTGCCGCCGCTACGGCGCCGCCGTCATCGTCATGGCGTTTGATGAAAAAGGCCAGGCCGATACCTTCGAGCGCAAGACTGAGATTTGCGAGCGCGCCTACAAGGTGCTGGTCGAGCAGGTCGGATTCCCGCCCGAAGACATCATTTTTGACCCGAACATCTTCGCCATTGCCACCGGCATCGAAGAGCACAACAACTACGCCGTCGACTTCATCAACGCGACCCGCTGGATCAAAGAGAATCTGCCGCACGCGAAGATCTCGGGCGGCGTATCGAACGTCTCGTTCAGCTTCCGCGGCAACGACCCGGCGCGCGAAGCCATCCACACCGTGTTCCTGTACCACGCCATCAAGGCCGGCATGACCATGGGCATCGTCAACGCCGGCATGATGGGCGTGTACGACGACATCGCGCCCGAACTGCGCGAGCGCGTCGAAGACGTGGTGCTCAACCGCCGCGAAGACGCCACCGAGCGCATGATCGAAATCGCCGGCACCCTCAAAGCCGGCGGCAAGCAGGACACCCAGAACCTGGAATGGCGCGAAGGCACGGTGCAGCAGCGCCTGTCGCACGCGCTGGTGCACGGCATCACCCAGTGGATCGTCGAAGACACCGAGGAAGCGCGCCAGGAACTGCTCAAGAACGGCGGGCGCCCGATCCACGTGATCGAAGGTCCGCTGATGGACGGCATGAACGTGGTCGGCGACCTGTTCGGACAGGGCAAGATGTTCCTGCCGCAGGTGGTCAAGTCGGCGCGCGTGATGAAGCAGGCCGTGGCCCACCTGATTCCCTACATCGAAGAAGAAAAGCAGCTTGAGGAAAAGCGCACCGGCATCGTCGCCAAACCGAAGGGCAAGATCGTCATCGCCACGGTCAAGGGCGACGTGCACGACATCGGCAAGAACATCGTCTCCGTGGTCCTGCAGTGTAATAACTTTGAAGTCGTGAACATGGGCGTGATGGTGCCCTGCTCCGAGATCCTGGCGCGCGCCAAGGTGGAAAACGCCGACATCGTCGGCCTGTCCGGCCTGATCACGCCCTCGCTCGAAGAGATGGCTTACGTGGCCAAGGAAATGCAGCGCGACGAGCACTTCCGCATGCTGAAGATTCCGCTCCTGATCGGCGGCGCCACCACCAGCCGCGCCCACACCGCGGTCAAGATCGCCCACAACTACGAAGGCCCGGTGGTGTATGTGCCGGACGCCTCGCGCTCGGTGTCGGTGGCGCAGTCGCTGCTCACGCCGGAGAGCCGCGACAAATACATCGAAGACATCGAACTCGATTACGAACGCATTCGCGAACAGCACGCCAACAAGAAGGCCCAGCCGATGCTGCCGCTGGCCGCAGCGCGCGCCAACAAGGCGGTGTTGCCGTTCGCCCCGGTACGTCCGAAATTCATCGGCCGGCGCGAATTCAAGAACGTCGACCTGGGCCTAATCGCCAAGTACATCGACTGGGGCCCGTTCTTCCAGACCTGGGACCTGGCCGGCCCCTTCCCCGCCATCCTGACCGATGACGTGGTCGGCGTGGAAGCGACCAAGGTATTCGAAGAAGGACAGGCCCTGCTCAAGAAAGTCATCGACGGCCGCTGGCTGACCGCCAACGGCTCGATCGCCCTGCTGCCGGCCAACAGCGTGAACGACGACGACATCGAGGTCTATACGGACGAAACGCGCAATGAAGTGGCGTTCACCTACTACGGCCTGCGCCAGCAAGGCGTCAAGCCGCTGGTCGACGGCGTGCAGCGCCCCAACCAGTGCCTGGCCGACTTCATCGCACCCAAAGGTTCGGGCGTCAACGATTACATCGGCATGTTCGCCGTGACCGCGGGCCTGGGCATCGAGAAATACGAAAAGCGTTTCGAGGACGCCCACGACGACTACTCGTCGATCATGCTCAAGTCGCTGGCCGACCGCCTGGCTGAAGCCTTCGCCGAGTACATGCACGAACGTGTGCGCAAGGACCTGTGGGGCTACGCGCCGCAGGAAAACCTGAGTAACGAAGAGATGATCGCCGAGAAGTACGCAGGCATCCGTCCGGCGCCAGGCTATCCGGCCTGCCCGGAGCACACCGTCAAGGCCGACGTCTTCAAGGTACTGCAGGCCGGAGACATCGGCATGCAGCTGACCGAGTCGTACGCCATGTTCCCGGGCGCGGCGGTTTCGGGCTTCTACTTCGCCCATCCGCAGGCCAAGTACTTCGTGGTCGGTAAGATCGGCGAAGACCAGGTCGACGACATGGCCAAGCGCCGTGGCGTGGCCAAGACCGAACTGGAACGCTGGCTGGCGCCGAACCTGTCGTAAGCGGCAGTGCCGCAGCGACAAAAAAAGCCGCCCCTCGGGGCGGCTGTCAACTTGGAGACGTACTTTCGACTATTTCAACAGCTGGCGGTATCGGCGATGTCCTCGCGCGCCGGCATGAGCGGCTCGAGCAGGCGCGAGCCGGCCGGCAGGCGCCGCTGCAACTCCTGCAGCGCCTCGGCGGTCAGGACCACATAGGCATTCATGTTGTCGGCCACATGGCGCATGATGAAGGCGGCGCCTTCCGGCGTCTCGCGCAGCCATACCTGGCCTTCCTCGAAGCGCTCCGGCATATTGTGCAGCTCGGCGCGCACCACGATCTGGCGGCGCGGTCCCCACAGGTATTCGGGCGGATGGGGGCGCGTCCACGCCATGCCGTTTTTCTCGGCATACTCGTGGTTATGGCGGAAGGTCAGGTCGACCACTTCGGTCTCCTTGACGGTCTGGTCGGAGGACTCGATCCAGCAGTGGAATGCGCCGCCGGCCGGGTTGGCAAACGCGGCATTGTCGGTCAGGTTGATAAAGCCGCTGCCGCAGTCGATCAAGGCCATCCCGGCGACCGGGCGAAATACGCGGTTGAGCACCACGCTGATCACATTGGCGCCGACGATCGCATGCGTGTGGCACAGCGAACTATATGATTGCGGATAGCGCGTGCGCAGTACCGCATTGACCGACGCGGCGATCAGTGACTGAATTGTCTGGGCCATAAAAGTCCAATTAAAAAAGCGGTGAAGAACAGGCACAGGGCGGCGTGCACTCAGCCGCTGTGATTCATTATCGGCAGTCCGCGCGAATACTTTATGTGTCGCAATATTTTAAATCCGCGGATCAGGCCGTTGAACTTTTAGCCATACAGTGTGCCTAATGCAGTGAGCCGGATGGTCCGGCGCATCTGAAGTGGAGGCAATATGGCAATGCATCTGTCGAGCCGTAGGTGGCAGGATCAAGTCATTCTGCTGCTAGGCTTATGGTTAATTATTTCGCCCTTCGTGCTGGGCTACCCCATGGATTCCATGCAGGCGATCAACGCCTACGTCGCCGGGGCCGTGATTGCAATCCTGGCCGCGTTCGACCTGTACAAAACCTATATGTGGGCGGTGGTGGTCAACATGCTGGTCGGCCTGTGGGTCGCCATTTCGCCGTGGGTAGCCGCGCTGGCGGACCGCGGAACGCTGATGACCAACAACGTCATCGTCGGCATCGCGGTACTGGTGCTTGCCCTCTGGGAGCTGCGTACCGACCCCGACCTGCACAAGCAGTGGGCCGGCACCCGCTCGGCGGGCTAGCGCCATCAATAAAAACGCGGGCTGCATGGCCCGCGTTTTTCCTGTTTTTCTGGCCAGTTTTTCTGGCCAGCTTTTTTTATCTACATCGTCTTAATCAGAGCGCATACTTCACCACGTTATTGCTCCACGCGAAGGCAGTCATCTCGATCTCCGCCAGTTCGTCGGCCGACACTTCCAGCTGGCGCAAGGCCGGCATGATTTCGTCCTGGCCGTCATCGCTTTCCAGCTGCTCCAGGCTCTCCGCCAGGCGAAGCAGGTCGCCATAGAATCCGCCCCGATTGAGCAAGGCGTTGGCCACATCGTCGGCCACTGGGATCTGTTCGATGATCTCTTCCATCGGCATACCGAACAGCACATCCATCAGCGACATGATCCCGACCGTGAACGCGACGTCGGCAATGGTCCGCTGGCTCGGCTGAATGCGCTGGGCCAGCAGTTCCAGCATGCGTCCGCGCGTGGTCGCCAGCAGCAGCAGCGGCGAATTGCTCTGGCCCTTCTGGCCCGGCTCCGCATACAACATGATCTGCAGCCAGCGCTGCAATTGACGGCGGCCCAGGATCGTCACCGCCTGGCTCAGCGAATCGATGCGGTGGCGTGCCCCGACCGCCGGCGTATTCACCAGGCGCAGCAAATTAAGGGCCAGGGTCAGCTCGCGCTTGACCGCACGCTCGATCGCGACATGGTCGGCATCCGACACCACCAAGGTCATCATGTCCAGGATCGCCAGTTGCGAGGGCAACAGCTTGCGTCCGCTGATCACCGACGGCTGCGCGAAATAATAGCCCTGGAAATAATCGAAACCGATGTCCAGGCAAGTCTGGTACTGCTCGCGGCTCTCCACCTTCAAGGCCAACAGTTTCTTGTCCGCCTGCTTGAAGCGCGGTGCCAACTGCATCAATGCCGACAAAGGCATGTCGCGCACGTCCACCTTGACGAAATCAACCAGCGGCAACAGCGCCTGCAATGCCTCGCTATCGCTGCGCACATTATCGAGTGCAAAGCGGAAACCGTGCGCCCTGAGCACACCGATGCGGTCGATCACATCCTGGGTGGCCGGCATCGTCTCGACGATTTCCAGCACCACTTTCTCGCGCGGAAGGAACACGAAAATATCGCTGGCAAGAACTGCCGCGTCAACGTTCAAGAAGCCCTGGGCATCGCCGATCACCCGGTCCAGTCCCAGCTGGGCAGCGTGAGCGATCACGCCGGCGGTGGCCGACAAATCGGTCTCGATATGCGCCTGCCCCGCCACGCTGCTACGGAACAGCATTTCGTAGCCAAACAGATTCTGGCTGCGATCGAGGACAGGCTGGCGCCCCAGATAGAAGTCGCGCACCTGCACCTGCTTGGAGGAATTCTCGGGAAGTGAAGTGTCGATCATCGCGGGTCCATGTTTAATTAAAGCAACAATTCCGCTAATGTACCCCAAATGCCCGCTGCCGGTGGAAAATCTGTGGCATCCGGGTCGTCAACCCTGGGGTCTGTGCCCACATCATTACACGGCCTCATCAGCAAATTCCCACATCCCCGAAATCGCGGCCGGCATTAACAGTCGAACTTACGGCCGCTCAGATTCAAATCGCTCCCACGTCGATTCAGCACTTTCCCATAATCGGAAATGCAAAATACCGGATCGAGATCGGCCACTGCAGCCGCCTACCTAGGGTCAATGCCCACATTGATATACGAGCTCATCAGCCGCTTCAATATATCGCCGCCTACACCTTTAATCTTTTCCTGATAATCGATGTTTATCTAATGCCGAGCTCGTATATCAATGTGGGCACTGACCCCAGAATTGACGTAAGTAAATAGAAATGGGGCCGGGGCGCCTTAGGCTTTCACGCGGCCTAAACAGGCATGCCGTCGACAAATACTTTCAATTCGCCTTCAGACAGACTGATCCAGTCTTCATTAGTGGTCAGCGGTTCGGTGACGATGATCGCCACCCGGTCGGAGGGCGTGGTGACCTGGGAGAAGTCGACCATCATGTCTTCATCCGATAATTGGGCGGTGACGAAGGGATATTGCCGTACAACGTAGTGCAGCTTGGTCGAGCAGTGTACATACAGCGCGCTGCCGTCGGACAGCATCATATTGAAGGTGCCGTGCGCGGCGATCGATTTGAGCAGCTCGGCCAGCGCGCCCCGCAATTGCGCCAGCGACGGCGCGGTATCGCCGAACCGGCTCCGTAATTCTTGCAGGATGAAACAGAAAGCCTGCTCGCTGTCGGTGCTGCCGACCGGTCGATATGGCCCGTTCAAGATCGGGGCGAATTCCTTCAGGTCGCCATTGTGGGCGAACACCCAGTAGCGGCCCCACATTTCGCGCACAAACGGATGGCAGTTTTCCAGCGCGACATGGCCCTGCGTGGCCTTGCGGATGTGCGCAATGACATTCTTGGATTTGATGGGATAACGCTTGATCAGCTCGGCAACAGGGGATTCCACCGCGGCCTGGTGATCGACGAAATGACGCACGCCGGCACCTTCGAAGAAGGCGATGCCCCAGCCGTCATGGTGGGTGTCGGTGCGGCCGCCACGCATGGCGAAGCCGGTGAAGCTGAAGACAATGTCCGTAGGGACATTGCAATTCATTCCGAGTAATTGGCACATGGCGCAAGCTTAACATGTTGCGCTTGCTCAGCCGAAGACAAAAAGAAACCGCGCGGCCTGCCTGCCGACCGCGCGGATGGTGTTTGCACGCCGGACTTTAGTGCAGCAAGACCGGCTGGCTCATCAGTACGTCGTAGGAACCGAGGAAGTCGTCGATCTCTTCCATGGTCGGTTCGCTGGCGATCAGGTTGTTGACGTCGCGCCGGAAGGACTGCGCCAGCTTCCCCCCAATGAAGGCTTCGCGGCGACCGGATTTGTCGACGATTTCGTAGCCGCCGAACCGCAGCGCCTCTAGATTGTGATCGACGCCGAATTCAACCACGCTGTACTGCTCGCTGTTATAGATCATATTCATTGATAGCTCCTTCGCTCGATCAGACGTTCCACTTCGCTTAGCTACGAGGTGGGGCTATCCGGACCGTTTTCAAGAGCGCTTCACGAGCCCTTCGATGCCGCTCAAACGGCAAGGTCCGGAGTAAGTTCCAACAGCTGATCGTATGGCTGACCCTGCAACCACGATCTCAACTGATCAAGGTGGTCCGTCGACGCCACCCCGATAAACAGGCGTTCGGGGCGGTGACGCAGTATCCGATTTAATGTTACACGCAAAACGAGATTACCGGTGCAGCATAAACAAGCCGGTGCGATTCGTTGTAATTGGAGGATATCGGAGGGGGTGAGGATGGCTTGCCCGTCTGGCAAGCCTTCGAGCAACACGGCGCTGGGCGCGCCGGCGGGAAGATGCGCGGCAATGGCCGATTTAATCGCCAATTCGCGCGCCGCGCCGCTCGGCCCGGTAACCAGGGTGAGGAGCGTGCGGGCAACAACTGCGGACGGCTGGGGAATCATCCTCCCTTTTTGGCCAGCTTGCCAGGCTCGACGCCGAGCTGCTTGAGCTTGCGGTAGAGGTGGGTACGCTCAAGCCCGGTCTTTTCGGCCACGCGCGTCATGCTGCCGCCTTCGCGTCCCAGGTGGTGCTCGAAGTACATACGTTCGAAGGCGTCGCGCGCCTCGCGCAGCGGCAAGTCGAAACTGAGGGAAAAGCCGTGCCCTTCGCCGTGCGGCAAGCCGCCCATGCGCGGGCTGATGCTGGCTTGCTGCGAGGACTGGGTGGCGAACATGGGCGCAGCCGCGACCGCCACTTCTTCGGGCTGCGGCGCCATCATGGGACGCGGTGCAATCGCCGGCGCACGCACCACTTCTTGTGCGCGAGACAGGCCTTGCTGCACGGCCTTGAGCAGTTTTTGCAGGGCGATCGGCTTTTCCAGGAAGTTGAGCGCGCCGATGCGGGTGGCTTCGACGGCCGTATCGATCGTGGCATGGCCGGACATCATGATCACCGGCATGGTCAGCAAGCCGTCGCGCTGCCATTCCTTGAGCAGGGTCACACCATCGGTGTCCGGCATCCAGATGTCGAGCAGTACCAGGTCGGGCGCCCCGGCCGCGCGGGCGTCGCGCGCCTGCTGGGCGTTCTCGGCCAACTGGATCGCATGGCCTTCGTCGCCCAAAATCTCCGAGAGTAACTCGCGGATGCCCATTTCATCATCAACTACGAGAATGTTTGCCATCTGTGTGTGCCTTCCTGGTTTGGCCCGGCCGGGCGGCGCATTGCGCGGGCCGTGAACAGCCGTGATTTTATTCGTGTTTCGAGCGTTAAGCCAGAATACTCTCAGGAGCTAACTTTAACAGCAAAATCGAGACTGCCGCGCCTGTTCCGTCGAGTCGATTCTGAATGTCGATCCGGCCGCCATGCTCATCGATAATTTTCTTCACCATCGGCAGCCCCAGGCCGGTACCGCGCGCCTTGGAAGTGACATAAGGCTCAAAGGCGCGCGACAGGATTTTAGGCGCAAAACCGGGGCCGTTGTCGATAATCGCCAGGCGCACCGCGATACCGTTACGGCCATCGGCGCCGCGATAATGAATCGCTTCGGTGGTCACATCGATGCGCGGCGCCGGCGCATCCGGTCCGCGCTCGTTCATCGCATCCTGGGCGTTCTGCATCAGGTTGTGGATGACCTGGCGCAGCTGGGTAGGGTCGCCCATCACTGGCGGCAGCCCGGCCGCCAGGCTGGCGCGGATGATGTCGGTGTCGTCGCCGGCCAGGTACAGGTCGAGGATTTCGCCGATCAGGCTATTCAAGTCGAGTACTTCCAGCTGGGCCGGCGGCGCCTTGGCGTAGTCGCGGAAGTCGTCCACCATGCGCTTCATGGCGTCGACCTGGTTGACGATGGTGGCGGTGCTGCGGTTGAGCAGCTCGGCATCAAGCGCGGAGAGGCGGCTCTCGAGCTTCATCTGCATCCGCTCGGCCGACAGCTGGATCGGCGTGAGCGGGTTCTTGATCTCGTGCGCCAGGCGGCGCGCCACCTCGCCCCAGGCAATCGAACGCTGCGCCGAGATCACGTCCGAAATATCGTCGAACACGACGATAAAGCCGCTGCCTGCGCCCACCGGCAGGCGCGAGCCGCGTGCCAGCAGCACGACGTCGTGGTCTTCATTGGCGCCGGGACGGCGCGGCACTTCGATCTGCTGCTGCCAGTGGCTGCGCTGGCGCGCGCCGGCGGCCGACTGCGCGCTTTGCGCCGAAAAGGCCCGGGTGATGGCGGCGGCGAATGGTTCCAGCCCCTCGATGCTGGATAAGGCCTCGCCCACATGGCCGCTGACGTCCTGGCCCAGGATGCGCCCCACCGCCTCGTTCGAATTAACCACGTTGAATTCGGCGTCCAGCACGATCACCCCGGCCGACATATTCTCCAGCACCGATTCCAGGTGGGCCTTGGCGCTTTGCAGCGCGGCGCGGTTGCGTTCGACCGCGCTGCGCGCTTCGAACAGCTGGCCGGTCATGGTGTTGAAGGATTGGGTCAGGGTGCCCAGTTCGTCGTTGGTGGCGACGATCGGGCGCGGCGACAGGTCGCCCTCGGCCACCGCGCGCGTGCCTTCGGCCAGCACCAGCAGCGGCT
>CAMLFK010000098.1 GCA_946479255.1 uncultured Oxalobacteraceae bacterium | reverse complement strand
AGCCGATTGCGAGGGGCCATACCCTCATCTCCTACGCCGCTTGCTGCGGCACACTTATGTCCGTGCTCCACACCTGGTTCGGCCGCGTCACTGGTACACCGCGCAGCAGGTAGGGGTAGACCTTGTGCCGCGGATGGGCCTTGCTGGTGTTTGGCCCCGGCGCCATGCCTGCCAACCCCATGCTGCGCATCAGTCGCTGCACCCGCTTGCGGTTGACCACGTGGCCGGCTGCGCGCAGGAACACCACCATGCGCCGGCTGCCGTAGAACGGCCGGTTCGTGTATTCCTCGTCGATCAGTCGGCACAGCAGCAAGTCCTCGGTGTCCGCCCCCTCAGGGATCGTGGCGCTCAGTCGCCGATACACAGTCGCGCGCGGCACTTCCGCCAGTTCGCACTGCCGGATCAAGGGGAGTTCCTCTGCGCCATCGATCCAGCCCATCCTGGCCTCGGGACTCACACTCCCAACTTTTTTTTGAGCCAATCAACTTCCATCTTTAGTCGACCGATCTCGCCGTACAGCCGATCCTCGTCGCTCTTGTCCTCAGCCGGCTTGGGGCCGCGCTTGCCCTCGAACAGCGCCCCCGCAGACTCAAGAATTTCTTTCTTCCACTGTCCGACCAGTTGTGGATGCACCCCGTACGACTGCGCAATCTCGCTGATCGTCTTCACCCCACGTACCGCCTCCAGGCCTACCTTCGCCTTGAACTCGGCGGTATGCACCTTGCGCTTCTTTGCTTCACCCATTCGCTGTCATCCTTTCGAGGACGACAGCTTAAACTACCCCGTGGTCGCTGCCTCAAAATGTGGATCCACTATACTCGGCGGCACCTGTGTCGTGATGCTGACGCGGCTGGCGGCTGCCGCTACGGCATCGCGTCCGTTGAGGCTGATCTTGTTGCTGACATGGCTAGGGTCGAAGTTACTCCCGCTGATAACGATGGCCGTGCCTGTGGTACCGATTACCGGGGAAAAGCCTGAAATCGCCGGCGCCTGGCTTGCGGCGACGAGAAAGCTTCCAGCGCTGTGCGCGGTACCGGCCGGCGTCGTCAGGCTGAGCGGGCCCGTTGTCGCACCGGCCGGTACCAGCGCGACGATTTGGCTCCCGGTAACGGACACGACGACTGCCTGCGTCCCGTTGAAACTAATTTGGTTATCTTGAGCTGCGGTACTAAAACCGCTGCCATAGATGGTTACCGAGGCGCCGGCCGTGCCGCCGCCTGGAGTAAAACCGATGAGCGCCAGCTGATCGCCTTGAGTACGACCGATCGAAGCAATGTTTCCCACAGCGTCGTAACGATAACTTGCCGTACTTCCAGACGCGGCCCTGACCCCGATCACCCGGCCAAGCTGGTCATACGTATAGCTAACTTGAGGTGGCCGATCCGCAGCATGCACGGGCATTGATGAGATGCACAGGAACCATGCCGCCAGAACGAGCACAGCCCTGAGTATCGACGCTTGAACATGCAGGATTTTCTTAGCCATGACCCGATTCCCGATGACATGTGAGAGGAGTCCACGAGAATGAACTGCATGAGCGCTGCACGAAGAGACGGACGGCGAAGTACTGTGTGAATAGTTCCGGGTCGCCGCACGCAATTCCACAAACGAAACTCTAACGACTATTTCCGCTTGGAAATTACGGTTGGTTTGAAAGTTGATGCGAATCAATTGAGTGTTGCAGACACGAAACGGCGCTTGGTCGCTGCTGGATAATCGGCAATTTCGGACTTATCGGCCACACGTTCAAGGAGGCACCGTGCCTGCTCCACCGACCAGATCGATCCCGAGGGCGCATTCATCGTTGCTGCTCATGACCGCCTGTGCAGCAGTTGCAGGGGCGAATTTGTCTCCATTGCCAGCCGCAACTGTCGATGTCGCTACCCGTCTTGGTCTGCCAGCATTCATCGCTTCTGCAGACACCGGCACACCTGCGCGTATCGCCCTGGGGCGTAAGCTGTTTTTCGACAAACGCCTCAGTCGCGACGGAACGATCGCTTGTGCGAGTTGCCACCAGCCGGATCGAGCGTTCGCCGATGGATTGGCGATCGCAAAAGGAGTGACGCAAGGACTCGGGACCCGCAATACCCCCAGCTTGCTGAATGCCGCCTTTAACAAGTCGCAATTCTGGGACGGCCGGCGTCCGGATCTCGAATCGCAAGCGCTCGACCCGTTTACCAATCCGCGCGAGCACGGCCTTGCGGATGTTTCAAGCCTGACCCAAATTCTGCGACGCGATCGCGAGTACCGTGAGCATTTCCAGGCCGCGTTCCCCAAAACCCCCGATCCAATCGGCTCGAATCAGATCGCACAGGCACTAGCCAGCTTCCAGCGGACGCTCATCGCCGGCGGTTCGCCATTTGGCCGCTATTATTTTGGCGGCCAAACATCCGCCCTTGCGCCGGCCGCCGTGCGCGGCTTGTCGCTGTTCCGGGGCCCCGCCGGCTGCACCACCTGCCATACGATCGACAAGACGCACGCCTTGTTCACCGATGATCGCTTCCACAGCCTGACCCTCGGCCTGTCTCGACTCGCTCCAAGACTGGCCAGGGTCACCATGCGCCTGGCACAAGCGAAAGATGCAGGCACACTAATTGATCACACAGTCCTTGGCGAAGACGAGATCGCCGAACTCGGCAGATTTGCGGTAAGCCTTCATCCCAGGGATATCGGCAAATTTCGTACACCGAGCCTGCGCAATGTGGCCGAGACCGCACCGTACATGCATAACGGAAGCGTTGCGACGCTGGAAGAAGCCGTCGAGCTGGAGGTCTATTACCGCAGCACCCAAGCGGAGCACCCTCTGGTGCTGACCGCAAGAGAGAAAGCCGACATCGTTGAGTTCCTTCGATCCTTGAGCAGCGCGCGTGCAAGCAGATAGAGCAGACGTAGCTGGAGATGATCGAGGCGGATGCGCCGCCGCGAATCCTATATCGAAAAAACGAATAAGCGATATTATCGATAACAATAACGCTGTTGCAGAAACCTTCCAGTCGGAATATATTTACGCAACTAAAGCGTGCTCAGCAAGCAAGTATGCTGAAAAAATACAAATAAGACAAAATAGCTCGCATTGAAATGTTAACGATAACAAACAAGCGGGAGACAAAAGTACAATGAAATCATCTACTTACGGTGATGCGCACATGCGCGTCTTGCGGTCGATATTCTTCGCTTCGATGATGGGCCTGGCATCGCTGTTGCCATCCACCGCCGCGGCCGCCGACACCATCTTGACGCTGGCCACCAGTTATCAGCCGACCATCCAGGAGACCACGGACGCAAGCGGCTTCAAGCATCCAGGCGTCGGCTTCACCAAGCCCATCCTGGAAAACCTGCGCACCCAGATCCGCGCCCAAAAGGAACCCTGGAACACCAACTTCAACAACATGCTGCTGTCGCCTTCCGCATCGAGGACGGCCGTCTCCAGCAACCGCGGCAGCGACCCCACCAAGCCCGCCAGCTACGCATTTAACAGCCAGAGCTTCAATGGGCGCTTCATCGCGGACGGCCAGAAAGCCTTTACCCAGGCCACGCTGTACTTCGTGACCGGCGACGAAACCTACCGCGCCAACGCCCTGGCGATCCTGCGCATCTGGGCCCAGATGGATCCGGCGCAGTACGCCTACTTCAACGACGCCCACATCCACACCGGGGTACCGATGTATCGGATGCTGGCGGCCGCCGAGATCCTGCGCTACACCAGTTACCAGACGGCGGCGCTGGCATGGACGGCTGAGGACACCGCCAACCTGACCAGCAACCTGATCGTCCCGGCCACGGAGACCTTCAACCACAGCAACTGGCGCTTCATGAACCAGCACCTGTATCCCCTGATGGGCTCCATGGCGGGCTACATCTTCACGGGTAACCGCGCGCGTTACGACGAGGGTGTGGAATGGTTCACCGTGAATGCGACAGCGGTCGACCAGGGCAAGAACGGCGCCATCAAACGCCTGTTCCGGCTGGTGGACACCAACGCCCTGACCGGCGAGGCGGTCAGCCCGCCCGTGGTGCAGCTGGTGGAGATGGGCCGCGACCAGGCCCATAGCTCGGGTGACCTGGTCAATGTCGACATCATCTCGCGCCTGCTGATGGCGCAGGGCACCAAGGTCGACCCGGTCAATGGCACACCATCGACCGCCGCCAGCGCCGTGGGCCCCTACGAATTCCTCAACGACCGCATCCTGGACACTGCGGATTACTGGGGCCGCTTCATGCTGGGCAATGAGACGCCATGGGTGCCCACCGCCGCCTACTCCAACCCGGACGGCACGCCCAGCATCGTGTACAAGACACTGGCTAGCGGCTACCGTGGCCGCCTGACGACCAATACCTGGGGATCGTATTACTACTACAAGTACGCCCGCGGTTTCAATATGGACCAGCGCGCCCCCTACTACACCGAGGCATACAGGCGGCGCGCCTCCTACAACTGGGATAGCCCGGACGGCGGCGGCGAATTCTGGTTCTATATACCGGCGGCGGCCGAGGCCGAGGGGGCGCAATTGCTGGTCAGGCCCATCGTCGAGCCGCTGCGCGAAATCGAGGACCGCTTCACCGCACTGAACGGCAATGCGGCCGCCATGAGCGATGCGACGGCGGCCTATGCACGGGTCACGGCGACGGCAGCCGGCACCAGGATCGCGCTGACCAGCTACGCCAACGGCAGCAAGAACATCGCGTTCCGCGTCCGGACCAATGGCATCGCGGCACTGCAGGCATTCGGCGACAGCATCGCCCTGCCCGACACCAAGGGCCAGTGGCGCTACGTGGCCTATGCACTCAATGAATACCAGGGCATGGGCGACATGTTCTTCATCACCATCACTGGCGCCGGCACCACCGTCGACCTGGACCACATCAACCTGCAGCCGGGGACCGCGCTGACGGCGCCAAGCTTTGCCGACGGCGATGCGGACCTGAACCTGTACACCTACGCCGGCTCGACCAGCACGATCACCCGCAGCTTCGCCGCGACCGACGCCAACGCGGGCGACGCCGTCACCTACCAGGCCGACAACCTGCCGGCCGGCGCCACCTTCAACACCAGCACGGGGGCGTTCTCGTGGAAGCCGACCCAGGCCGGCACCTACACCTTCGCCATCACGGCAACCGATGGCACCATGGTCTCCACCCGGCTGGTGAAAGTCGTCGTGACCGCCGACCGCCAGTCTGCCGTCGCTGCCGCCAACGCCGCATTCCAGGCTGGCACCGCATACACCGGCCCGACGCTGGCAGCCTATAACGCCGCCTACGCCGATGCCGTGGCAGCCATCAATAGCGGCACCGACGATGCCTTCGCCGCCAAACTGACCGCCCTCGCCAACGCCGTCGCCAGCCTGGAGGTACTGACCCCGCTGATGGACGACGGCAGCATGAACTACTCGAAGATGCTGGCCACCTCCACCTTCGGATCGAGCGTCCCCAATGCGCTCGACGGTGCGCCCGACACCTTCGTCGGCTATTTCCTGGCCCAGAACCTGGCTCATACCCTCGATTTCGGCGCCCACTACAAAGTCTCGGCCAGCGCCTTCCAGTTGCAGGTGCGCGCCAGCTTCCCGAACCGCATAAGCAATACCACGATCTTCGGCTCCAACGACAATGAAACCTGGACCCGCCTGACGCCAGGCACGACAGAGACGATCGAGGATATGCAGACGCTGGCGGTGCAGGACGACCTCAAGGACAAGCGATTCCGCTTCATCAAGATTCAGATGTTCCATCCCGGCAGCATGCTGGAGCTGTCCGAGTTCAGGATCTTTGGCCAGCGCCACGAGGCGGTCAATCACTTGTCCGCCGTGTCGATCGCCTCGGACCAGCAGGTGAAGTACCGCATCGTGCCGGGCAATACGGTGAACGTGACCATCACGGCGGTCGCCCCGATCAACAACCTGCGCCTCACGCTGCAAGGCGAGCCTGTGCCTGTTACCTCGGCCGACAACCGCAACTGGACGGCGAGCTGGGTGGCACCGGCCATCACCGGCACGGCCAACGTCAAGCTGGTGCTCGACTACAAAACGGCGGCAGGCCAGGACGCCGACACCACTTACTTCACCACCGACGACAGCAAGCTGTTTATTTCGGACCAGAGCAACTACATCAGCAACCTGCTGGACATCACGACAGCCTCCGACTCCAACGGCAGGACGGCGGCCGACGTGAAGAACGTGGCGAACAATCTGGTCGACAGCAATATCGGCACCTTCACCGACTTCCGCCTCAACGGCAGCGGGGCCGGCGCTTATCTGACTTTCGACTTCAAGGAAGATGGCAGCGCCACCTTGTCGCGGGTGGAACTGCTCGCCCGCCAGGACCAGGCCGGCCGCGCCAACGGCACCGTGGTGCAAGGCTCCAACGACAACGCCAGCTGGACCACCATGACAGCCAACGCCTCCGGTTCGGCCGACTGGCAGCAACTGACGATCGCCACGCCCCAGCCCTACCGCTACGTCCGCATCGTCAACGGCGGCAGCTGGTTCGGCAATATGGCCGAGCTGCGCCTGCACGGCGTGGCGCAAACCAAAAAGATGTCCACCGTGTCGATCAGCTCCCCACAGGCACTACGCAACCGCATCGTGCCGGGCAACTCCGTCAAACTGAACTTCACGACCAAGGAAGCGGTGAACAATGTCGCCGTCACGATCCAGGGCCAGGCGGCCACCGTGACGACGCCGGACAACATCAGCTTCACCGCCACTGCGACCATGCCGCAAGGCGCGGCGGCGGGCACGGTCGCATTCGTCATCGATTACAAAACACAGAGCGGCATGAGCGGCGTCACAACCACGGCGACCACCGACAGCAGCTCGCTGTATCTGGTCGACGAATCGGATGTGATCCTGAACGTCCCTGCCATTGCCACGCTGATCGATTCCTCCGTCAACCGGACCGCGGCGGCCACGCTGGCGTCGGTGAACGCCCTGTTCGACGGCGCCCTGGGCAGCGTGTCGGACTTCCGCACCGGCACCAACAACGTCGGCAACGGCGCCTGGATCACCTTCGACTTCAAGGAAGACGGCAGCGCCACGCTGTCGGGTGTGGACCTGATCGGCCGCCAGGACCAGTATTCCACCCGCACTGCCGGCACGGTGGTGCAGGGCTCCAACGACAACGCCGCCTGGACCACGATCTCGGGCGCCGCCGCCTCGACGGCAGAGTGGCAGCAACTGGCGATCAATCCCCAGCCTTACCGCTACATCCGCATCTACAACTGGAACAACTGGTTCGGCAATCTCGCCGAACTGCGCCTGCGCGGCGTGGCCCAGTCGCGCAAGATCACGACGGTGTCGATAAGCTCCACTCAGGCTATGCGCAACCGCATTGTGCCGGGCAACTCGGTGCAGCTGAGCTTCACTGCGAAGGAAGCGCTGAGCAATGTCGCCGCCACCATCCAGGGCCAGGCGGCCACCGTGGCAACTACAGACAACCTGAACTTCACCGCCACCGCAACCATACCGCAAGGGGTGGCACTTGGCACGGTGACATTCGCCATCAACTACAAGCTACAGAGTGGCATGAACGGCGTCACCACCAACGCGACCACCGACAGCACTACGCTGTATCTGGTCGACGAATCGAATGTGATCCGTAACCTGCCTGCCCTTGCCACGCTGATCGATTCGACCGTCAACCGCACGGCGGCGGCCACGCTGGCGTCGGTGAACGCCCTGTTCGACGGGGCGCTGGGCAGCGTTTCGGATTTCCGCACCGGCACGAACAACGCCGGCAATGGCGCGTACATCACCTTCGACTTCAAGGAAGACGGCAGCGCCACGCTGTCGGGTGTCGACCTGATCGCCCGCCAGGACGGGTACTACGGCCGCATCGCCGGGACGGTGGTGCAAGGCTCGAATGACAACGCCAGCTGGACTACGTTGTCGGCCCCCGCCGCCTCGACCGCCGAGTGGCAGCAACTGGCGATCAATCCCCAGCCCTACCGCTACATCCGTATCTACAACGGTGCCAACTGGTTCGGCAACATTGCCGAGCTGCGCTTGCGCGGCGTGGCTCAGGCCAACAAAATCGTCACGGTGTCGATCAGCTCGCCGCAAGCGATGCGCAACCGCATTGTTCCGGGCAACTCCGTCCAACTGAGTTTCACGGCGAAGGAGGCCGTGAACAACGTCGGCGTCAAGATCCAGGGGCAGACAGCCACCGTGACGACTGCCGACAACCTCAGCTTCACCGCCACCGCGGCCCTGCCCCAAGGGGTGGCGGCGGGCTCGGTGACATTTGCGGTCGACTACAAGCTGCAGAACGGCGCGAGCGGCTACACCGCCAGCGCCACCACCGACAGCACCGCGCTGTACCTGGTCGATGAGTCGGACGTGATACGCAACCTGTCCACCATCGCGACCCTGATCGACTCCACCTACAACCGCCCGGCCGCGACCACGGCCGCCGTGGTCAACAGCCTGTCTGACAGCAAGCTGGGCACCTTCTCCGACTTCCGCACCGGCACCAACAACGCCGGAAACGGCGCTTACATCACCTTCGACTTTACGGGCAACGAGGCCATTCTGACCAGCGTGGAACTGGCTGCACGGCAGGACAATTACTACACACGCGCCAACGGTGTAGTGATTCAGGGTTCGAACAACAACACGAACTGGACGGCACTAACGACACCAGCGGCAGCAACCGTGGACTGGCAAACCCTGCCAGTCAGCGGCAGCGTGCCATACCGCTACATCCGGATTTACAACGGTGCGGCGTGGTTTGGCAATGTGTCGGAAGTGCGATTCCATGGCGTGGTTCGACCCAACTAAGAAGTTTTATAACTAAAAAAATCAGTTTCGACATCAACACATCATAAAAAGAAGGAGAAGTACAAGTGCTACTTAAACGGCGTATTTTGTCGGCAGCGGTTTCGCTCGCCTTTGCTGCAACGATCTTGCCTGTCGCAGGCAATGCAGTCGCTGCGAACGCAATCGAATCGATTGTGACGCCTTATCAACCAACGATTCATGAAACGATCGATGCCAGCGGTTTTAAACACCCGGGCGTCGGACTGACCAAAGAGATTCTTGAGAACATGCGCGCAGGGGTGCGCGCCCAGAAAGAACCGTGGAATACCTACTTTAACGCGACCGCATCGTCGTTTGCCGCCTCGAAAACCATCGGCCCGGCCTACTCCGCCGGCGCTTATAACAGCCAGTCTTTCAACTCCAAATTCATTACCGATGGCCTGAGGGCATACACCCAGGCCATCATGTACTACGTGACCGGCGATGAAGTCTATCGCAGCAACTGCATGCGGATTCTGCGCCTCTGGATGCAGATGGACCCCTCGTCCTACGCATACTTCAATGACGCGCACATCCATACCGGCATTCCGTTCAACCGCATGGTTGCGGCCGCCGAAATCATGCGCTACACCAGCACCCAGACGCCGGCGCTGGAATGGACCGAGCAGGATACCGCCAGTTTCACGACCAAGCTGATTACGCCGTCGATCGAAACCTTCATGCATACGAATTACCGTTTCATGAACCAGCATCTGTATCCGCTGATCGGCGCGATGTCTGGCTATATCTTTACCGGAAACCGGGAACGGTACAACGAGGGCGTTGAGTGGATCACCGTGAACAAGACGGCGGTCGACCAGGGGCAGAACGGCGCGCTCAAGCAGTTATTCCGTTTGGTGGAAAAGAATGATGTGACCGGTGAGGCCGTTGAGCCTGTGGTCCAGCACGTCGAAATGGGGCGCGACCAGGCGCACGGCGCCGGCGACGTCACCAATTTCGGCATTTTGGCGCGGCTTTTGCTCGCCCAGGATACCAAGGTCGATCCGGTCGAAGGCACCGCGTCGACGGCGCCGAACGCGGTCGGCCCGTATGAATTCCTGAATGACCGCATCCTGGATGGGACTGAATTCTTTGCCCGCTACATGATCGGTTACGAGACGCCCTGGGTTCCCACGGCTTCGCATACCGATCCTGACGGCACGCCAACGGTCATCTACAAACAACTATCCGGCGCCTACCGTGGCAGGCTGAGCCAGAATACCTGGGAGCCTTTCTACTACTATAAGTATGTCAAGGGCATCAATATCGAGGAGCGGGCGCCCTACTTCACCAAGATGTTTGCCATGCGGCCGGGCTACAACTGGGACGGTGTCGATGGTGGCGGCGATTTCTGGCTGTTTATTCCGCCGGCAGCCGAGGCCGAAGGCAGCAAGTATCTGGTCAAGCCCCACGTAAACCCAATTCGGGAACTGGAAAACCGCTTCTCCGCATTCGATGCCAACTCCGTTTCCATGACCGAGGGAACGACTTCTTTTGTGCGGGTCAGCGCGACAGAAGCAGGCAGCAGACTGGCGCTGGTTGGTTCCGGCTACGGCACGAGCTTGCTGGCATTCCGGGTGAGGACCAATGGCACGGCAGTGATCGAAGCATTCGGCGACACCATCACACTGCCGGACACCAAGGGAGAGTGGAAATACGTGCCAACCCCGCACGGCTTGAGCGATCTCGAGTATTTCACCGTCAAAGGCGCCGGCACGACGGTGGATATCGACCACCTTCATGCGGATGCCGTCACAATGACGCCGCCAGCCTTCACAGCTGGAAATACGGATCTGAGTATCTTTACCTATACCGCTTCCACAGAGACGATCAACTATGATTTCGCCGCGACCGACGCGACCGCGACCGATGTCGTCACTTATCAGATCGATCGCCTGCCGGCAGGTGCGGTGTTCAATACGAGCACGGGCGCATTCTCCTGGAAGCCGACCCAGCCGGGAACCTACACCTTCGTCGTGTCGGCCACGGACGGCAACACGATGACAACACGGGATATCAGGATTGTCGTCAGCGCCGACCGGCAAGCCTCAGTCAGTGCCGTGACCGCAGCCTTCAACACCAATACGATTTATATCAGCTCGACTGTTGCGGCTTATAACAGCGCTTATGCGGATGCCATGAATCTGATCGGCACCGCGGACGACGCTGTTTTCACCCAGAAGCTGGCGGCATTGAACACCGCGGTCCAGGGTCTCCAGGTTCTGACGCCGCGCATGAGCGACGGCGGTGTGGATTACCGCAAGATGCTCTCCTCGTCGACGTTTGGCGGGGCGGTGGGAGCTGCCCTGGATGATAATCCGGACTCGTTTGTCGGATATTTCCAGGCGGTGAACCTGACCCACACGCTTGATTTCGGCGCCGACTATCGCATTTCGCCCAATGGATTCCAGCTCCAGGTGCGGGCCAGTTTCCCCGAGCGTATCGGCGGGGTGGCCATCTTTGGCTCCGACGATAATGAAACCTGGACCAGGCTGACGCCCGGCTTGTCCGTCGTCTCGGACGATATGCAGACGCTGCCGGTGCAAGAGGACCTCAAGAACCTGCGCTTCCGCTTCCTCAAGCTGCAAATGATTCAACCGTCGAGCAGCATGTTCGAGCTTTCCGAGTTCAAGATCTTCGGTGAGCGCTTCGAGGCGGTGAACGAAATTGGCGCCGTGTCCCTGAGTTCCGAACAGAGCCTGAAAAATCGCGTGATCGCCGGCGATACGGTGAAGCTGAACTTCCAGTCGAAACGGCCGATCAGCAATGTGAATGTCCTGATCCAGGGACAGCCAGCGACGGTGGCCACTGCCGACAATCTGAACTGGACAGCGTCGTGGGTCGTCCCCGCCGATGCCACCGCTGGCACGATCAAGTTCAAGCTGAACTACAGAACGGCGGAAGGAATTGACGCTCCGGCGACCATCTTCACCACCACGGGTCCGTCCTTGTTCATTTCCGACCAGCGTGCCTTGATGAGCAGCCTGCTCGACATCGCTGCGTTAAAGGATTCCAGCGGCAGGAACGCAGCGGACTTGCTGTCGACAGTGAATGTTCTGTTCGATAAGAACCTGGGCTCGATTACCGATTTCCGTGTCAATGGCGGTGGCGCCGGCGCCTGGCTGATGTTCGACTTTAAGGAAGGCGGCCTTGCAACGCTGTCCAAGGTTGAAGTCATTTCACGCCAGGACAATACTTCCGGGCGAATCAATGGCACCGTGGTCCAGGGCTCCAATGATGCGAGCGCATGGACGACGATTTCCAATACCGCGTTTAACACGGCGGATTGGCAGACGCTGACCATCAACAGCACACAGCCTTTCCGTTACATCCGTATGTTTAACGGAAATACCTGGTTCGGGAATATGGCCGAATTGCGCTTGCATGGCGTGGCCACATCCACGAATAAAATCGCGACGGTTTCGATGAGCTCGGCTCAGAACTTGAGAAACCGTATCGTGCCTGGCAACACCGTCAAGCTGAGCTTCACGGCAAAAGAAGCGATCAATAACGTCAGTGCCACGATTCAGGGCCAGGCTGCCACGGTCAGCACGACTGACAATATCAACTTTACGGCCACCGCAACCCTGAATCCAGGCGTCGAAGCGGGTCCGGTGAAGTTCGCCCTTAACTACAAGCTGCAGGATGGGCAAACCGGCCTTGCGAACACCGCGACGACCGACAATACGTCGCTGTACGTGGTGGACGAATCGGATGTGCTCAAGAACCTGCCTGCGATCGCGACGCTGATCGATTCCAGTCACAACAGGCCAATGTCGACCACCGTAGGGCAAATCAATAACCTGGGTGACGGCAACCTGGGTTCGATCTCCGATTTCCGTATCGGGACCAACAACTCGGGAACGGGAAGCTACATTACCTTCGACTTCAAGGCCGGCAATCAGGCCAGGCTGACGAGTGTCGAGCTGGCCCCAAGGCCGGATAACAATTTTGGACGGATCAAGGGAACCGTGGTGCAAGGCTCCAATGATAATGCGGAATGGACCACGCTCACACCTGCGGCAGGATCGACGCAGAACTGGCAAACCCTGGCGGTCGCCAGCCAGGTTCCTTACCGGTATATCCGCATCGTCAATGGCGGCAACTGGTTCGGCAATATGTCCGAAGTGCGTTTCCACGGGTCCGTCCAAGGGGCCGACCTGACGCCTCCGGTGACGACCGATAATGCGCCGGCCGGACCGCTTACCCAGCCGACGACGGTGAGTTTCGCCGCTACCGATGCAAGCTCGGGCGTTGCAACGACCTACTTCAAGGTCAACGGCGGCGCGCAACAAACCGGAAACACGATCAGCTTAACCAACACGGGAAGCTATTCCCTGTCGTACTGGAGCGTGGACTGGGCAGGCAATGTGGAGCAGCCGCACACGGTCAGTGTCAGCATCCGCCCACCGGATGTGAGCGCCAGCGTGCAGATGACGCAGCAAGGTGCCATTTTCAACCGCAGCACGGGCAAATACGTCGGCAGTGTGACGATTACCAACACCGGCGGCGCGCCGCTGACCGGCCCCCTGCAGCTCAAGCTGAGCGCCTTGACCACGGGCCTCACCCTGGACAACGCCAGCGGTAGCGACGGCGGTGCACCTTACGTCACTGTGGCCGGCACATTGAGCGCAGGCGCAAGCATCAAGGTGCCGCTGACCTTCACCAACCCGAACCGTACCGTAGTGAGCTATTCGCCGGTACTCTACAAAGGCACCTTCTAAGGAACACAATAATATGTACTTCGATCTCAAACACAACATGGTTTCCCTGCTGCGCCGCGTGGCACTGGCAATCACGCTGGCGGCCGGCACAAGCATCGCCTCGGCCGCCGTCATCCACGTCGACATCGACACCTCGGCCTTCACGGCCAGCAGCGGCTATCTCGACCTGCAGCTCAGCGCCACCAGCGGCCTGCCGCTGGCCACCGTGGTGGTCAGCAATCTGACCGGCTTCGGCGCCATCGACATGGACGTCGGCGTGACGCCGGTCGCGGGCGGTTACCAGTTCCGTAACGACGTGGCCAACTACCTGTCCCACGCGGTCAGTTTCGGCGGCGTCGTCTCGTTCGACCTGAGCTTCGCCGGCGCTTTCGATCCGCTGACCACGTACCAGTCGATCTTCACGGTGTCGGCCTTCGACCTCGATTTCGCGGCTATGGGCGGGTTCGATCCGGAAACCGGCGCGCTGGCCGTTTTCACCTGGACGCCATCGCTGACCGCGAACGCCGGTGGCAGCCTCGGCATCGACGTCTCGGATCCGAACGTGACCGTGATTCCCGAGCCGTCTGACTTGCTGCTCACGGGTGTGGGCCTGGCCGCCATGGCCCTGGTGTTACGCCGCCGTACGATCCGCCCTGCTCCGCAAGAGCGCAATGGCGCTGGCATGGCGGCCGGATTGGCCGCGTAGTCTTAGAAACCCAAGGGGACGATCGCTCGATTGCCCCCTCTGCCGGCCTCAGCCCAGCGGAGAGGTCGACTCGCGTACTTCCAGCGTGTAGGCCATCAGGCGGTGCTGGGGCTGGGGCAAGCGCCCGGTGCGGTGCTCGCGGATCTGCTCGAGCACCAGGTCGACGGCATTGCGCGCCATGTCGGAGATAGGCTGGTGGATGGTCGTCAGTTCCGGCCACACGGTGGTCGCCACCGGAGTGTCATCGAAGCCGCAGATGGCCAGGTCGTCCGGCAGGTGCAGGCCAAGCCCGTGCGCCACCGCGATCGCCGCGGCGGCCATGTCGTCGTTGCTGGCGAAGATCGCGGTGGGCCGCACCGCCTGTGCCAGCAGTTCGCGCGCCGCCAACAAGCCCGAACGGTAGGTGAACATGCCCTGGGCAATCCGGTCCGCGGACACCGGCAAATTCGCCTCCTGCATGACGTCCCTGAAAGCTTTATAGCGCAACTGGGCCGGCGTGTGCTCCGGATCGCCCTTGATGAAACCGATGTCGGTGTGGCCGAGCGACAACAGATACTCGGTCATCGCACGCGCGCCTTCGTAGTCGTCGATGCGCACCGACGACACCCGCACGGAGGGGCTGGCCGTTGCCACGGCGACGAAGGGTATGCCCGATTGCTCCAGGCGCTTGCGTACCGGCGGCGCGTCGCACAGCGGCGGCGACACCAGGATGCCGTCGATGCCTGACGCAATCAGCTTGTCGATGGCGGCGCGATGGCTGTCCAGGTCTTCGCACTGTTCCAGCACCAGCTCGGCCCCGTTCAGGCTGCACTGCGCCGTCGCGCCGGCCAGGAAGGCGATCTGGAAGGCCGGGCTCGGGTTGCTGTATAACAGGCCCACGCGCAAGGCGCCGACCCGCGCGGTGCGGGCCGAAACATTCACTTGATAGTTCAGGCGTTCAATCACCTGCTGAACCTTGGCCCGGGTCTTGGGACTGACGTGGATCCTCCCATTGATGACCCGCGACACCGTCATGGGCGACACGCCAGCCTCGCGGGCCACGTCATACAGGGTGGTATTGCCACGATCGTTCTGATTGGTTTCCATGTAGCCGAAGGTTGAGGCGGTCGAAGCGGGGGCTGAACAGCAGGATGATATCGTTATCCTACATTCTATCCTATTTCGCGCGACGCCCATGAGGCCGCCACTGGCCGCGGCTGCGAACTGTTCAATTCGCTGTAAACACGTTAATGTGGCAGCCGATATGACCAGCAAGCAGACCCACTACACCTTCCTGTCCGGCTACGTGTTCGGGTATTTTTTCGCCCAGGCAATGAGCGTGTCGCTGCTCGCCATCTGGCTGCGCTCGACCTTGCAGCTGAACGGGAACGAAACCGGCATTGTCTTCTCGGCCAACTTCATCGCCGCCATCTGCTCGCAACCGGTCTACGGTTTTCTGTCCGATAAGGCCGGCATGCGCAAGTACGTGCTGTGGGCGGTGGCGGTCCTGGCCATGTTGTCCGGCCCCTTCCTGGTGTATGTCTACGGCCCGCTTCTGAAGAGTCACTTCCTTCTGGGTGCGGCGCTGGGCGGCATTTACCTGGGGATCACCTTCACCGCGGGCGGTTACGCCGTCGAATCCTACGTCGACCGGGTCGCCCGCGCCTGGGGTTTCGAGTACAGCCGCGTGCGCATGTTCGGCTCGCTCGGCTTTGCCACGGCCGCCTCCTTCAGCGGGCGCCTGTTCAGTATCGACCCGCACATCAACTTTTACCTGGCCTCGGCGGCCGGCGTGGCCCTGGTGACCGTGCTGCTGATGTGGCGTACGCCGGTCGTGGAGCCGTCCGCTACCCAGGCCCCGCGCGTGCGCCTGGCGGACGCCATCGGCATCCTGCGCGACAGGCACTTCTGGCGCTTCATGCTGTTCGTGCTCACGGTGACCAATGTCTACCTGGTCTTCGACCAGCAATTCCCCGCCTATTTCGCCTCCCTGTTCCCCACCCCGGAGGAAGGCGCGGCCATGTACGGCTACCTGAATTCGATACAGGTGTTCCTGGATGCTGTCGGGCTGTTCCTGTCGCCCTTGCTCGTCAGGCGCATCGGCGCCAAGAACGGCTTGCTGCTGGCCGGCGCCATCATGCTGATCCGGATCGCCGGATCAGGCCTGGCGGCCGGA
>CAMLFK010000097.1 GCA_946479255.1 uncultured Oxalobacteraceae bacterium | reverse complement strand
GTTGTACTTGATGGCGTTCGACAGCAGGTTGATCATCACCTGCTTGACGCGGGTGCGGTCGGCGTGGACGTACACCAGCTTGTCGAATTTCGGGAAGGTCAGCGAAATGCCGCGCCGGTTGGCTTGCGGCTCGATCAAGTCCTTGCAGTCGTGCAGCACGTCGGTGACGGAGATGATTTCCTGCGACATCGTCACCTTGCCCGATTCGATCATGGCCAGGTCGAGGATTTCGTTAATCAGGCGCAGCAGGTACCAGCCACCCTTGAGGATCTGGTTGATCGAGCGCTGCTGGTGCGGTTCGGGCGGCGGGATTTCCGACGCCATCAGCTGGGCGAAACCGAGCACGGCATTGAGCGGGGTGCGCAATTCGTGGCTCATGCTCGACAAGAATTCCGATTTGGCGCGGTTGGCCTTTTCGGCGGCTGAGCGCGCCGATTCCAGCTGCGCATTGGTTTCCTGCAGCGCGACTTCAAAGGTCGTGCGGGCCGCGCTGAGGCTCTGTTCGAGCAGCTGCTCGGCCATTTCGACTTCCTTGCGGGCGGTGTTGTCGGTGCCGATCAGCAGGTAACCGATGACCTTGCCGCCGGGGTCGCGCAAGGCCGTCACCGACAACAGCGCCGGGAAGCGCGAACCATCGCCGCGAATCCAGGTCAGCTCGTACATGTCTTCGATGCCGCGCCGGGCTTTGTAGACCATGGCGTCGAAGCCGGGCGCGATCGGCGTGCCGATTTCTTCGCTCAGGGCAGTGGCACGCGTGACCAGTTCGCGCTTGTCGCAAATGTCGGCCGGCGACAATTTGTCGACCACATCGGCGGCGGCGTAGCCCAGCATGCGTTCGGCGCCGACGTTAAAGATCTGGATGACGCCAAGCGCATCGGTAGCGATGCTGGAGAAATTGGCGCTGTTGAAAATCGCGTCCTGCAGCGCGCCGGATTTGAGCAGCGGCACGTCGACCGGACTGGCGGCGCGCAAGCGAATCAGCGCCAGGGTCAACAGGGAGCCGAGCAAGGCGCCGACCGCGATGGGAATCAAAAAATCAGCCATTGTGGGATCCTTCACGCGGGTCGTACGATGAACGGGCGGTCAGCAGGCGGGCGAATTCTTTCTTGACGACGCCATAGCATTCGCACACGCCCTTTTCCAGGCCTTTGCGGTCCAGCACGGTGATATGCCCGCGCCGGTAGCTGATGTAGCCATAGCCCTGCAGCCTTCCGGCCGCTTCGGTCACGCCTTCGCGCCGCACGCCCAGCATGTTGGAAATCAGTTCCTGGGTCATGGTCAGGTCATTGCGCCCTAAGCGGTCAAGGGTCAGCAGCAGCCAGCGGCACAATTGCTGTTCCACCGAATGGTGGCGGTTGCACACCGCGGTTTGCGACATATGGGTCAGCAGGGCTTGGGTGTAACGCAGCAGCAGGCGCATGGCCGGGCCGGCCAGGTTGAATTCGGTCAGCAGCAGGCCGGAAGGCAGGCGGTAGCCGAAGCCGCCGGTTTGCACCACCGCGCGGCTGGGCGTGGAATTGCCGCCCATGAACAGCGAGACACCGAGCACGCCTTCGTTGCCGACGCCGGCAATTTCGGACGAGCCGCCGTTTTCCAGCAAGTAGTGCAGGGAAATGATCGACGTGGTGGGGAAATATACATACTGCAGCTTGCTGCCGGACTCGTAGAGAACGTCTCCCAGGCGCATCGGGACCAGTTCCAGATGGGCGGCAAGGCGCTCGAATTCTTCAGGCTGGAGGGCGGCGAGGAGATGGTTGAGCGCGGGGGATTGAGTACTGGACATTCAGGATACCTGACTCCAGTGACGAAGTTTTGATTGACAAGAGGGTCAGCGTAACACGTTCCCAAACATCAACATCAATTAAATTTTTATTACGAATCCCCGCCCCCAAGTTCACAGTTTCAGTTCACGTACCTGGGCCTGACTTGATGATTGATGCTAGGCGAAGCTGCGCAGCAGCAGGCCCTGGTAGCGGCGGCGCTGCATGATCGCCAGCGCGGCGCCGCCAAGGGCGATGGCGATGAACCAGCCCATCTGCCTGGCTGGCTGCGGCTCCTTGACGGGCACCGCGTTCGAGTGCATGGTCGCGGCGCGCAGGCGCTTGCCGTTGGCCGCGCCCACCACCTGTTCTTCATCGTTGATGGCGTTGGTCAGGAACAGGCTGTGGTGGCCGCGGTGCACGATCACCTTGCCGTCGCGCCACACGAACGAGCGCCTTTCGTCGCCCGTGATGATGCTGCCCACGACGTGGCCGGCGCTGTTGATGGCGGTGGCGAAGCTGTGGCCATAGCCGATCTTGGCGCCCAGGTCGACCATGCGGCCATTTTCGTATACGAAAGCGTGCCATTTGCGGTCGGGGGTTTCCGACGCGCCCACGATCACGCCGGCATCGTTGATGCCAGTGGCCGAACTGATGCGGCCACCCAGGGTGCCCAGGTCCACCATGCCGCGCGCGGCGTCGTACACGAAGGCGCGGCGCGAGCCGTCCGCCAGCGCGGCGGTGCCGACCACCTGGCCCAGATTGTTCATGCCGGCGGCGAAGCTCATCTTGCCGCCCAGTGTGCCGAGGTCATGGGTGGTGCCGTCGGCGCGGTACAGCACCGCGTGATAGTCGCCACTGGCGGTGTCGGCGAAACCGGCGATGTCGCCGGCGTTGTTGATCGCCATGCCGAAGCTGCTCGGCCCGCCCAGGGTGCCGAGGTCGCGCATGCCGCGCGCCTTGTCGTAGCTGATGGCGCGCCAGTGGCCGGCGGCATCGCGCGCCGAACCGACGATCTGGCCGCTGGGATTGATTGCCTTGGCATTGCTGTAGTCGCCGCCCAGCGAGCCCAGGTCGGTCAGCATGCCCTTCTCGAACATCACCGCGCGCTGGTGTCCTTCCTCGTTTTCCAGCACGGCCGCGACCTGGCCGGCTTCGTTCATGTCGTAAGCGATGGTCGACTCATCCTTTTGGACCGGAATGCTGAGGTGGCGGACCGATGCCGCGGCGCTGCCGGCGGCAAACGCGAGAACGATCAGGCTGCGCGGAATGAACGTATGCATATGGCTTCCTTGTTGTGATTGGTATAGCGGGCATCGGCAACTATACGTCAACAAGAGACAAGCTTGTAAAAAAGTTTAGCTGTCATGGGGCGGTCATCTGCGCCTTCTAGAATCCGGCTCATCTTAACCTGGAGACAACATGGCAGTGTACAAAAACTGGAAGACGGCGCCCCTGTGCGCCGGTGCGTTGATGCTGGCCGGCTGCGGCGGCAGCGACGACGTCAGCTTGAACACGCTCGACGGCAAGCCGCCGATCGTGGTGGCGCACCGCGGCGCCAGCGGCACCGTGCCGGAACAAACCGTCGAAGCCTATGCGGCGGCGATCGCCCAGGGTGCCGACGCCATCGAACCGGACGTGGTATCGACCAAGGATGGCGTGCTGATCGCCCGTCACGATCCTAACCTGGACGCGGTGTGAAATTTTTCGACACACTTGCTTACATATTCAGGACAGGGCGCAGGCTGGATATAAAGGCGCAAAAATAGTACTATTGCAACCCCGCATCCGATTAGTACACCATGACGTACCCTGCCCTCCGCCAATGAAGCCGCTCGATCCGGCGCAGCAACAAGATTCCCTCGCGCAGACCTTCCCCCGTACATTGACACTGGGCGCCAGCGGCCTGGGGCTGGCCCTGATCGTCCTGCTGCTTGCCTACCAGGCCTTGCACCTGGCCGCTTATCCGCTGTGGGTACCCTTCACGTACCACGAAGGCGACAGCGTGGTCATGCTGATGTATATCAAGGGCCTGGTGCAGGACGGCTGGCCGCTGACCATGACGCACTTGTCGGCGCCGTTCTCCTATCCCGGCGCGGCCTTCCCCATGCAGACCAGCACCGACTGGCTGGTGATCAAGGCCATGTCGCTGTTCACCCAGAACCCCGGCTTGCTGATCAATATATTCTGGCTGTGGACCGCCGTCATGAGTGCCTGGGCCACCGCCTACGCCGCCTGGCAGATGCGCCTGTCGGCCCTGCTCGCGTGCGCCGCCGGCGTGCTGTACGCCTTCCTGCCATTCGCGCTGATGCGCTTCACCCACCACCTGAACCTGGTGTATTACCTGGTGCCGCTGCACTGCCTGCTGGCGGTGATGATCGCCGCCGGACCGCAGGTGCTGCGCGCGCCGAACCAGGCGCGCGTGGTCGCCCTGGCCGCCTGTGTGCTGCAGGGATTCGACTATGTTTACTACAGCTTCTTCGCCGTGCTGCTGTTTTCCATGGCCGCGCTGGTCGGCGCACGCGACTGGCGCGCGCTGCGCCTGCCGCTGCTGGCCATCGTCCTGGTCGGCAGCGCCACCGTACTCAACCTGGCCCCCTCGCTGTACAGCTGGAACCGCGACGGCCGGCCGCCTGAGATAGGCTACAAATCGGTGGCCGAAAGTGAAATCTTCGGCGCCAAGCTGCGCGCCATGATATTGCCGCATACTCAAAACCCAGTGCGTCCGCTGGCAAAATTTGCGATCAAGAACCAAGCCTCTGGCTTCCCTCTCGACAACGAAAACCAGACCGCGCGGCTGGGCCTGTTCGGCGCATTCGGCTTGCTGCTGATCTTGGCGTTGCGAGTGCGAAATGTGCGCGCCAGCAGCCCGGTCCTCGATGCCCTCAGCGCGCTAGGGCTGGGCACTTTTCTCGTCATCACCGTCGGCGGCCTGGGCGCGCTGATCAACGTGCTGAGCGTGCCGGACATCCGCGCCTACAACCGCTTCTCGGTATTTCTGTCTTTTTTCGCCATCGTCGCCGCCGCGCTGTGGCTCGAAGCGCGCCTGCCGGCGGGCCGCCGCGCGCGCATGGCGGCGTATGCCGCGATCCTGCTGTTTGCCCTGTTCAGCCTGCGCGACCAGCTTTACGACGTGCGAGGCTTCCGCCTCAACCAGCAAAACAATGTTGCGCGGGTGAGCGCCGAGCGGGCCATCGTCGGCAAGGTTGAACAATTGCTGCCAAAGGGCGCCATGATGCTGCAGCTGCCGCTGACCGGCTACCCGCCGATCGAACATATCGGCGGTGTGGAATCGTACGATCACGGCCGCTATTCGCTGTGGTCCGAGGACCTGCGCTGGAGCTGGCCGTCGTTCAGCCAGCGCCACCGCGCCTGGCAGACCAAGCTGTCCGCCTTGCAGGGCCAGGCGCTGCTGGACGCCGCCATCCTGTCCGGTTTCGACGCGATCTGGATCGACCGGCGCGCCCACAAGGACCGCTCCGAAGCCCTGCTGGCCAGCCTGGCGCGCGATGGCGTCACGCCGCTCGACCTGGGCCCGGGCGACATCGCCGTGCTCGACATTCGCGCGGCCTCAGCGGAGCTCAAACAAGCCCTCGGCCAGGCGGAGTTCGCCAGGCAGGCTAAAATACTGCTGAGCGCTGGCGCGCTGACCGACTTCAAGCGCGGCTTTTATGAGGAAGAACGCTCGCCGGAAGGCAAGCGCTTCCGCTGGGCCGGGAACCAGGCTGAACTGAGCCTGAAAAATGTCGACGACCAGCCGCTCAGCGTGTGCCTCAGCTTCCAGCTCGCCATTGCCAACGGCGGCAAGCTGCGCATCGAAGGCGGGGGCGTCAATCGCGAGATCAGCGCCAATGCCAGCGTACGCACCGTGCGGTTTCCGCTGACGGTGGCCGCGCGCGACCGCGCCAGCTTGCGCCTTAGCACCGATGGGGCGCGCCTCGACGCACCTAACGATCCGCGCAAACTCCACTTCTATGTGATGGAGTACGCTGCGCGCACGCTGGAGCCTGCACAGGCGGCCAGCTGCACTATTGAATAATTTTGGAGAAACATGGATCTCACCGCAAAGAAAGTCCTGGTCACCGGCGCCGATGGTTTCATCGGCAGCCACCTGGTCGAAGCCCTGCTGGCCAAAGGCTGCGACGTGCGCGCCTTCGTCTATTACAACTCGCTTAACAGCTGGGGCTGGCTTGACACCCTGCCGCAGGAAACCCTGCGCAAGCTGGACGTGTTCGCCGGCGACATCCGCGACCCCAACGGCGTGTTCGAGGCCATGAAAGGGGTCGATGTGGTGTTCCACCTGGCCGCGCTGATCGCCATTCCCTTCTCGTACCATTCGCCGGATTCCTACGTCGACACCAACATCAAGGGCACGCTGAACGTGCTGCAGGCGGCGCGCAAGCTGGGCACCGAACGCGTGCTGGTGACCTCGACCTCGGAAGTGTATGGCACCGCGCAATACGCCCCGATCGACGAAAAGCATCCGTTCCAGGGCCAGTCGCCGTACAGCGCCACCAAGATCGGCGCCGACCGCCTGGCCGAATCGTTCTACCGCTCGTTCGAGACGCCGGTGGTGATCGTGCGCCCGTTCAACACCTACGGCCCGCGCCAATCGGCGCGCGCGGTGATTCCGACCGTGATCACCCAGCTGCTGGAAGGCCAGACCGAACTGCGCCTGGGCAGCCTGACGCCGACCCGCGACTTTAACTACGTGAAAGACACGGCCGCCGGCTTCATCGCCCTGGCCGAAGCGGACGCCGCCATCGGCCGCGAAATCAATATTGCTACCGGCGTCGAACACACCATCGGCGACGTGGCCAAGACCCTGATCGCCGAGATCAACCCGGACGCGCGCATCGTCACCGACGAGCAGCGCCTGCGCCCGGACGCCTCCGAAGTATTCCGCCTGATCGGCGACAACACCCAGATCACCACGCTGACCGCGTGGCGCCCGCAGTACGATCTGGCGGCCGGCATGGCCGACACCGTGGCCTGGTTCCGCCAGCCCGACAACCTGGCCCGCTACAAAGCGTGGCTGTACAACCTGTAAGTCACAAGGGCACGAGCATGCGCGCTATTATCCTGGCCGGCGGCAAAGGCACCCGCCTGCGCCCCTATACCACCCTGATCCCCAAGCCGCTGGTGCCGCTGGGCGGCAAGTATTCGATCCTCGAGATCATCCTGATGCAATTGAAGCGCGACGGCTTCACCCACGTCACGCTGGCGGTCAACCACCTGTCGCACCTGATCATGGCTTACTTCGGCGATGGCTCGCGCCTCGGCCTCAAGCTCGATTACTCGCTGGAAGAAGGCGAACTGTCGACCATCGGCCCGCTGACCCTGATCGACGACCTGCCGGAAAACTTCCTGGTGATGAACGGCGACATCCTGTGCGACCTCGACTACCGCGCCTTCTTCCAGAAGCATATCGACGCGCAAAGCCAGATCTCGGTGTCGGCCTACCAGCGCCAGGTGAAGATCGACTTCGGCGTGCTGCGCTACAACGAAGAAGGCCGCCTGACCGAGTTCCAGGAAAAGCCCTCCTACGATTTCGACGTCAGCATGGGCATCTACTGCATCAACCGCAAGGTGATCGACGCCCTGCCGCGCGGCAAAGCCTACGGCTTCGACAGCTTGATGGTAGATGGCCTCAAGCACGAACGCCGCATCGATATCCGCCCGTTCAGCGGCTACTGGCTGGACATCGGCCGGCCTGACGACTACGAATACGCCGACGAGAATTTCGCCGAACTGTCGGTCAAGCTGGGTATTCCCTGATGAAGACGGTGCTGGTAACGGGTGCCTCCGGCGCGCTGGGCCGCGCGGTCTGCGCGCGCCTGCGTGAACGCGGACAGCGCGTGCTGACGACCGGCCGCGGTGCCGGCAACGACATCGCGCTCGACCTGGCCGAGCCGCAGGGCATCGCCGCGGCGCTGGCACACAGCCAGCCGGACCTGATCCTGCACCTGGCCGCCAGCTTCGACAACGACTTCGCCCAAGCCTACGGCATGAACGTCGAGGCCAGCCGGCAATTGCTGGACGCCGTAGAACAAGCCGGCCGCGCAGTGCGCGTGGTGCTGATCGGCTCGGCCGCGGAATATGGCGTGGTACAGCCCGAGGAAAACCCGGTCAGCGAAGCACGCGTGTTAAAGCCCGTGTCGGTGTACGGCATGAGCAAGGCGTGGCAGACCCAGCTGGCCCACCTGTACGCCGCGCGCGGCGTGGACGTGACGGTGGCGCGGGTCTTCAACCTGTTCGGCCCCGGCATGTCGGAGCGCCTGTTCATCGGCCGCCTGCAGCAGCAGATCGACGCGGTACTGGCCGGACGCCAGCAGCTCATCGAACTCGGCCCGCTGGGTGCGATGCGCGACTACCTGTCCACAATGGAAGCCGCCGAACAGCTGCTGGCCATTGCGGCGCTGGCGCCGGCGGGGACGGTTCACAATGTCGCCAGCGGCGAGCCGGTAACCATGCGCGCGCTGATGGAGCGCACCCTGGCCGCACATGGCCTGGACCCGGCGATCGTGCGCGAAGCGGAGCAATTGTCGAACCGCAGTGGTTACGACGTCCCCGTGATTTATGCGGATATCAGCAAGACCCGCGATTTAATGCGGCAGTGGAGGAATGGTGAAAACTAAATTAACGGTCGTGGTGCCTGTCTTCAACGAAGAACAGGTGATCGCGCATTTCCACGCGCGCACGCGCGCCGCGTTGGATAAGCTCGACAATGTGGAAGCCTCGCTGTGCTACGTGGTCGACCGCTGCCCGGACAACACCATCGGCGTGCTGCGCACCCTGGTGGCCAAGGACCCGCAGGCCAAGGTGCTGGCCATGTCCTCGCGCTTCGGCCACCAGATGTCGCTGCTGGCCGGCATTGAACACGCTTTGGATGCCGACGCCATCGTCATGATGGACGGCGACCTGCAGCACCCGCCCGAACTGATCGCCGAACTGTTGGCCAGCTTCCGCCAGGGGAACGACGTGGTCTACACGGTGCGCAAGGATACCGAGGCCATCAACCCGCTGCGTAAGTTGATGGGCAACCTGTTCTACAAGCTGCTCGGCAAACTGGCCAAGGTGCCGATCAATGCCAATGCGGCCGACTTCCGGCTGATCTCCGCGCGCGTGGCACGCACCCTGTCGACCGGTTTCCAGGAACGCAATATGTTCCTGCGCGGTCTGTTCTCCTGGATGGGCTACCGCCAGTCCTGCGTGGAATACGTGGCCGAGAAGCGCTTTGCCGGCGTATCGAAATACTCGCTCGGCAAAATGATCCAGCTGGCCACCGCCGGCATCCTGTCGTTCAGCACCAAGCCGCTGCAGATGGGCATTTTCGTCGGCATGGGCTTTGCGGCCATGGCCTTCCTGTTCATGCTGGTGGCCGTCGCCAACTTCTTCATCACCCGCGACTTGCCGAGCGGCTGGACCACCATCGTTTCGCTGCTGCTGCTGTTTAACGGCGTGCTGCTGATCGTGCTGGGCACGGTGGGCGTGTACGTCGGCGCGATCTACGAAGAGGTCAAGGGACGCCCGCGCTACATCGTCGAAGAAATCATTACCCAGGCCGACAGTGTGGTGCTGGAACCTGAACCGCTCAAGAGCGTGGTCAGCCTGTAAGCAATGCTCCCTTAGTTAGCACGTCACCCCGCGGAGGCGGGGACCCATAGCACCGCCGCTCATTGGCGCCTGGGTTCCAGCCAAAGGAATGACGGCAACCCATTCACGTAACAGCACCAGGAATACTGTTTATGGCTGATCCGGTCAATTTCGACGACTACACGGACGACTACAACCGCCTGCTGAAGGAAAAGACCCAGTTCTTTTCGTCCAGCGAGGTTTACTTTGCCCAGTACAAAGTCGACATCGTGCGCGCCCGTGCCACCGGTAAGGTCAAGCGCGTGCTGGAATTCGGCTGCGGCATCGGCCGCAATATTCCGTTCCTGCAGCGCGCGTTTCCAGAAGCCTCGATCGTGGGCTCGGATATTTCGCCGGCCAGCCTGGAAACGGCACGCGAAGAAAATCCCGATGTCGAATTCATCCTGGACGACGGCACCGTGGCCGACCTGGGCCAGTTCGATGTGATTTTTGTCGCCGGTGTGTTCCACCACATCCCGCCGGAGATGCGTGACCTGGTGGCGAGGAATATTCGCCAACGCCTGGCGCCAGGCGGCACCTTGTTCGTGTTCGAACACAATCCGTACAACCCGGTGACCCAGCGCATCGTCTCCACTTGCCCCTACGACGCCGATGCCGTGCTGCTCAAGCCATCCGAGCTGAGCCAACGCCTGCGCAATGCCGGGCTAACGATCAACCGCAAGCAATACTGCCTGTTCATTCCGCCAAGCCTGCCCGCACTGCTGCCGCTGGAAAGCAAGCTCGGCTGGCTGCCGCTGGGCGGCCAGTACTGGGTACAGGCCGGACACCCGGCGTAACGCGCATGCTGCAACTGGCGAAATACATCCTGGTCGGCGCGGCCAACACCCTGCTCGGCTATGGCATCATTTTTGGCTGCATGTACCTGCTCGGCCTGGGTGCCGAGATCAGCAACCTGATCGGCTATGCGCTCGGGCTGGTGGTGTCCTACCTCATGCACCGCAACTTCACCTTCCAGAGTACGCAGAAGCGCCAGCCCGAAGCGGTGCGCTTCGTGATGGTGTTCGCCGTGGCCTACCTGCTCAATCTGGGCGCGCTGATGCTGCTGATTCACCGGCTGCATGTGCATGAAGGCGTGTCGCAGGTGATCGCAGGTGTGGTGTACATCGGCGGCTCGTTCCTGATGCAGAAGTTCTACGTCTTCAAGGCTGCCAGGGCAAGCTGAGCTCAGCCGCTGACGATGCTCAGGATATTGCCGTCCGGATCGCGGAACCACGCGACCTTCATGCCCCCGCCTTCGTGGATATCGCCTTTTAAGGTCAGGCCTGGCATGTTGTAATGCTCAAACGGGACGCCCTTGGCTTTCAGGTCCGCGGCAACCGACTCGATCTCATCGCCAAGGTTCCACACGACCGACGTGGCTTTGTTGGTGCCGGCGAAGTCCGAATGGTAGACATTGAGCTTTGAAGCGCCGCTCTGGTAGGTGATGACTTCATCGCCTTCGGACGACAGCTTGCGCAGACCCAGCGTCTCTTCATAGAAACGCGCGGCCCGCTTCACATCTTTTACGGCGATCATGGCGACCGCTTCTCTATCGTTCAGCATGGTCCCTCTCCTCGTTGGCGTGAGCCTGATAAGGCTTCGACCGATAAGGGGCGCGACAGTTCGCTGCGTGCCTACTTCATCTTCAGCTGCTCGACCGTAAAGCCGATCTGCTCCATGGTGCGCACGGCGGCATCCAGGCTGGTGAACACTTGCGTCTCGAGGGATGGCACGGCGAGCAGCATGCCGCTGTCGCCACGCGCACCCTGTAACTGGAGCTGCCATTCACCGCGGCTCATGGGGACGCGCAGCAATATGGCATTGCTCAATTTTCCGGCGGCGAAATCGCGCCTGGCTTGCTCCACGGTGCGGTTACATACGATCATCAATCCATCCTCGCGACATTGGGGATCCAGGCGCCATGGAAGCCAAAAGGAATCCGGCATGGCAGCTGGACCACGGCTATTGGGCCACTTGCGATATCCGTCGCGTTGAACACCATCACATCGCTACGTCCTTCGGCATGCCGCCAAGCAGTCAACACGATCCAGCCGTCCCCTTCATCGGCTGCTGCATGGCGCGGCGCAAAAACCGGCTCGGACAGCACATCGCCTTCCGGCAGGGTGAAACGCTGCCGGCGTCCGGTGCTGAAGTCGTGGCAGCTCAAGCTTCCGTACAAGGTACTCTGGGCATCGTCGCGCACCTTCCCATCCACGTGGCACAAGTACCAGCCATAGCGATTATAACGTCCGGCGTAGCGCTCATCGATGCTGGGAAATTCCGCCGGGACATCATCAATGATGGTGCGGTCGACCTTTCCGGGACCGCTGCTGAGATCGATCGTCCAGCGGGACAATCTTGCCGCGGATTTTGCAGGCTCACCCGGCCGGCCGTCGGAGTAAGGCATCCCCGGCGCCATTGCCGCCTCCATCGCATAGGCGGTGATCCTTCCGTCGGACTCCCATGCGTTCATAAAATGGAATACATGACAGGGCCCGGTGTCCAGCCAGCGTATGGCCGTGCTATCGGCTCCCTTTGGCAGCACGCCAATGTGGACGATACGCCCATCCTCCCATGCGAACATGGGTTTTCCTTGCATGACCCGATCCATGCTGGAAGTGAGCGGCGTGATCGGGAACAGCACATGCGTGCTGGTCGCGACGAAGTCATGCACCATGCTCGCATAAGGTGCATGGAAAGTTTCCAGTCGCGCCACCTGGCATTGACTGTCCAGGGTACCGTAGTGCATATCTGTTGAACCTGGCCCGCTGAGCGAATAGGCGAAGAAATGCAATTCGCCCGTCTCTGGGTCTGGTTTTGGATGGGCGGTAAAGCGGGTAGATATCTTTCCGTCGAAATGACGATATCCCTTCGATTCAAGGGTCAGCGGGTCGAACTCAAAGGGCTGATGCGATTCTTCCAGCGCGAACAGACGCCCACCGTGGAAAACAATATTGGTGTTGGCGGTGCCGGTGCTGTGACCGAGCACCGCCGGATCGCTGGTCGCGGGATTGCCGAACGTACCAAACAGCGCTTTGCCCGCCTGATTTTCCATTTGCCACTTGGGCGTACGCATCCAGCGGTTTTTATAGGCGACCTTCCCGCCCTCGAAACAGATCGCGTGGACCATGCCGTCGCCGGCGAACCAATGGTAAAACTGGTCACGCGGGTCGAATTGGGGATTCGGCCCAAGCCGATAAAGTGTACCAGCGAGCGCTTCAGGAAGCTGACCGATGACGGGCAACCCGGCAAAGTCTTGTTCGCGACGAACGGGCGCGAAGTTGCCTTGTAAAAAATGCGAACTGGAATTCATGGTGAGACCCTGGGAAGCGCTTGCATTGCACGATCAAGATAGATGAGAAAAGGCGTATCGATGCCCGAGCCGAAGCGCAATGCCGGTTCGCACAGGGAGGCTAGTCGCAGCTTCGCCGCCAGTTCTTGGTCGCCGCCCACTTTTTTGCTCTCCAATTCAGTCCATTCGATGGCAAGGCGTCGAAGGTCCGGATGCTCCGGATTGCTGCCATCTGCCATATGACGACGTATTGCGGCAATCAGCGGCGGCCAGGATGTGGTGTGGCCAATATAATGGCGGCGCAATGTCTGGATCTCGTCGGCACTGCAGTAGCTGGCGTAGATGCTTAAGCGGCGATAGGCCATGGCATGGGAAATGTAGCTCATTGCGCTTCGGTCTATTCCGGAGATCGACTGCAGCACATCTTCGTTCCATTGCATGGCGTAATACTTCATCAGCAGGCCTTCATCGCCACCGACTTCAGTCATAAGAACTTGAATCCAGCGGCAGGCCAGATCCTGGGCCTCCGCATCGTCGGCGCTGACGCCTTGTGCCATCAGGTCTTTTAATGCGAGGAGCAAGGCGGCCTTCTCTTCATTGCACCTCGCGTCGCCAGATGCCCGTTGCGCCGCCAGGGCGCGCACTTCCTCGCCATCGAAGTACCTGGAGGCGGCCGACATCTGCGCCAATGTACCGAGCCAGTCGTCCATGGTCAAGGTATTGGATTGACTATGCCGCGCCTGAAGTTGCGCGAGGTGATCACGCAGGGAGACAGCATGCTGAATCTGCTGATTTAACGACGCAATCTGTTGTTCGACGATGTCGGGAAACGCCCCGCCTGCGGCCAACACTTTCCGCACCTCGGCAAGTGGAAGCTTGAAGCGGCATAGGGCTTGAATGCGATAGAGCTTTCCGACCTCCTCCGGACCGTAGAGGCGGAACCCGCCATCCGATCGGGCCGACGGAGAAAGCAGGCCGATTTCATCGTAATGTCGCAATGCACGTATCGTCACGCCGGTACGCTTGGCCAACTCGCCTATTTTCAAATGCATGAGCTCTCCTGAGGATTCGACATCCTAAACCCTGCCGCCACGGGAGAGTCAAGGGGGTTCTTCAGGCTGAACGGCGGACGATAGGGGCCCCTGGAAAGGCCCGCACATCGGGTTTATCCGCAATTCGGCTATTGACTGTTTAGCTGAAATTCGGCTATGTTGACTTTAGCCGTAATCCAGATAAAATAGGGTTATCTGAATATCGGATAATTTTCAATATGTCCTTCTTACCCGCTTCCCATCTTCTCCTCACCGCTGCACAGCTCGGTCAACTGCTCGTCTCGACCCGCAAACGGCATAAGCTCACACAGACGGCGGTAGCGAATCGTGTCGGCTTGAGTCAGAATCGCATCTCCTACCTTGAGAAACACGCTGACGAAATCAGCGTCAAACAGCTGCTCAGCTGGTGCGCAGCAATCGAGCTGGAACTTCGCTTGGGCGAGCGAGATACTTCTGCTGCAAGCAGCTCGGCGGAGTGGTAAAAATGGGTCGTCGCTCTCACAGCCAGACACTGCATCTCTGGGCCAACGGCGATTACGTTGGCCGTTGGACGGTGAACGCCAATGGGGACTCTGAGCTGCAATACGACATCGCCTGGCGCAGCTCCACGCGTGGACGCCCAATCTCGCTGTCGACGCCGTTCAATCTGCGTAATGAACCGCTCAAGGGAGCCAGTGTTTCGCACTACTTTGAGGGCCTGCTGCCGGACAGCGACATCATCCGCAAACGTGTTGCGGCCCGGTTCAAGACAGGGTCTATCGAAGCTTTCGACCTTCTCGCGGCTGTGGGCCGGGACTGCGTGGGCGCCTTGCAGCTCCTGCCCGAAGGTGTTGAACCGGAAGGACTTGGCCAGGTTGACGGCATAGCCCTGGACGAGGAAGCCATTGAGCGGCACCTGCTTGAAGTCGTTAACCCAGACCATTACGGCGCTCCACGGGACCCCGACGACGACTTCCGGATTTCGCTGGCCGGCGCGCAAGAGAAGGACGCCTTCTTGTGGTGGGATGGTAGATGGCTGAAGCCGCGTGGTGCGACGCCAACGACGCACATCTTCAAGCTCCCAATCGGGATGGTAGGTGGCCGCAAGGCCGACTTCTCCACTTCGGTCGATAACGAGTGGCTATGCCTACGCCTGTTCAAGGAATACGGACTGCCCACAGCGAATGCCGAGATTGCGACGTTCGGCTCGCAACGGGTGCTCGTTGTCGAGCGTTTCGACCGTGCCCTGTCGGCCAACGGTAAGCAACTATTCCGGCTTGTTCAAGAAGATTTCTGCCAGGCGACCGGAAGCTCACCGCTGGCGAAATACGAAAATGAAGGCGGCCCCGGCTTGCAGCAGATGTTCACCCTCTTGCAGCAATCGCAGCAAGCCGCCACAGACATGCACACGCTCATGGCTTCGCAACTACTGTTTTGGATGCTGCGCGCGCCGGATGGCCACGCCAAAAACTTCAGCATTCAGCTGCTCGCAGGCGAGGGGCGATTTAAGCTGACGCCCATTTATGATGTGATGTCAGCTTATCCCGTTATCGGCGCTGGTCCGAACCAGTGGGCAGACCAGGACATCAAGATGGCGATGGCCCTGCTCGGGAAAAACCGGCACTACCTGGCGCGCGGCATCATGCGGCGACACTTCAATAGCACTGCGAAAAAGCTTGGTTACGGCGACAGCGCCGAGCCGCTGCTGCAGGACTTCATTAACCGCACGACCGCGGTCGTAGAGAAGGTCCGCGCTGAGCTTCCCGCTGGATTTTCGGAAAAGGTCGCCGACAAGATTCTGGGCGGCCTTCTCGACGCGGGGAGCGCACTTGAACAGATGGGACCCGGCTAACATCTTGCGGCCACAGGCAATCCGAATACATGGGCTAACACACGCGGTTGGAGAAATGCCCCACAGTAGAATATTGGTGGGCCTCCCGTGAGTCGAACACGGCACCAACGGATTATGAGTCCGCTGCTCTAACCAAGCATGAGCTAGAGGCCCGAAATCGTGACGTGGCGTCGACGGCTGGCTCAAAGAAACTCGCCACCTGATCGCTGAACGATACGAAGTGGCGAGAGCATAGGGCTTTTGCTAACAGGCCGTCAAGCCTAGATTGCCTCTAGTTACCTTCGAGGAAGCTCTTCAGCTTGTCTGAGCGCGATGGATGACGCAGCTTGCGCAGTGCCTTCGCTTCGATCTGGCGGATCCGCTCGCGCGTCACATCGAACTGCTTGCCAACCTCTTCCAGCGTGTGGTCGGTCGACATTTCGATGCCGAAGCGCATGCGCAGCACCTTGGCTTCGCGCGGGGTCAGGGAATCGAGCACATCCTTCACCACGCCGCGCATGGAGGCGTGCAGGGCCGCATCCGATGGCGCCAGGGTATTGTTGTCTTCGATGAAGTCGCCCAGATGGGAATCGTCGTCGTCACCAATCGGCGTTTCCATGGAGATCGGCTCTTTGGCGATCTTCATGATCTTGCGGATTTTGTCTTCCGGCATTTCCATCTTGATCGCCAGGGTTGCCGGATCCGGCTCGGCGCCGGTTTCCTGCAAGATCTGACGCGAGATGCGGTTCATCTTGTTGATCGTCTCGATCATGTGCACCGGAATACGGATGGTGCGCGCCTGGTCGGCGATCGAGCGGGTAATCGCCTGGCGGATCCACCAGGTCGCGTAGGTCGAGAACTTGTAGCCGCGGCGGTATT
>CAMLFK010000096.1 GCA_946479255.1 uncultured Oxalobacteraceae bacterium | reverse complement strand
CGCAGCGGGCGCTCGAACTTCGGCCCTTCGCCGTCGACGAAATACAGGCCCAGGCCCATCGCGTCGGGCACGGTCAGGATGTCCGAGAACAGGATCGAGGCGTCGAGCGGGTAGCGGTCGATCGGCTGCAAGGTCACTTCGGTGGCGTAGTCGGGGTTTTTCGCCAGTCCCAGGAAGGAGCCTGCGCGCTCGCGCGTGGCACGGTACTCCGGCAGATAGCGGCCGGCCTGGCGCATCAGCCAGACTGGTGTGTAGTCGGTCGGCTGGCGCAGCAGCGCACGCAGGAAGGTATCGTTCTGGAGCGGGGCGAATTGTGGCATCGGTGGCAATCGGAAGCGAAAATAAACGGCTATTATCGCATCCTCCGCAGCTTCCCCGAGCGCCGCGCTTTCGAGCGGACAAGCGGCGGCGCGGGTAAAATCCACGTTTGCTCCGGCCCCCTTACTTTTAGGCTCACATGTCCTCGTCCTCGACCAAAGCAGTTGCCGCCTACGGGCTGTGGCCCTCGCCGATCGGCGCCGATACGGTGGCGGCCGGCTCCGTGCCGCTGGCCCAGATCGCCGTCGACGGCCAGGATGTGTACTGGCTGGCCGGGCGCCCGAGCGAGGCGGGGCGCACCACCTTGCTGCGCCAGCGCGGCTTTGAGACGACCGAACTGACCCCGGCACCGTTGAACCTGCGTACCCGCGTGCACGAATACGGCGGCGGCGCTTATCACGTGGCCGATGGCGCCATCTTCTTTTCCCACTTCGCCGACAACAGCCTGCAGGTGATCGAGCACGAAGCAGCCGCGCCGCGCCGGCTCACCACCGACAGCGCCCAGCGCTACGCCGACTTCGTGCTGGACCGCCGCCGCGCGCGCCTGATCTCGGTGCAGGAAGACCATACCCACGCCAATCCGTATCCGGAAAACCGCCTGTGCGCGGTGGGCCTGGATGGCGGCATCACGGTACTGGTCCAGGGCAGCGATTTCTACGCCGCGCCGCGCCTGTCGCCGGACGGCACCAGCCTGGCCTGGCTGTCGTGGGACCATCCGCGCATGCCGTGGCAGGGCACCGAATTGTGGGTGGCGCCGGTCCTGGAGGACGGTTCGCTCGGCCAGGCATGCCTGGTGGCCGGCGGCCCGGAGGAATCGATCTGCCAGCCGGAATGGTCGCCCGCCGGCGAGCTGCATTTCGTGTCGGACCGCAGCGGCTGGTGGAATCTGTACCGGCAGGACGGTGGCGGCGCGGTGCGTGCGCTGTGCGAGCGCACCGCCGAATTCGGCGGCCCGCACTGGAGTTTCGGCGGCTCGCTGTATGCCTTCCGGCCCAACGGCGACATCGTCTGCACTTATATAGAACATGGGGTCAGCCGCCTCGCGCTGCTGGCGGCGGCCAGCGGCAAGTTTGCCCCCATCGCCAATCCATACCAGGAAATCCGCGAGCTGCGCGTGGCCGGCGACACCCTGGTGCTGCTGGGCGGCGCGCCCACCATCGCCGCGCAAGTGGCACGTATTGACCTGGCCACCTGTGCGCACAGCGTGCTGGCACGCTCGCTCGAACAGGTGCCGGACAGTGGCTACCTCTCGGTGCCGGAATCGATCAGCTATCCCACCACGGGCGGGCGCATCGCCTACGCCTTCCACTACCCGCCCACCAACGCCGATGTGGTGCCGGAGGAGGGCAGCCGCCCGCCATTGATGGTGATTGGCCACGGCGGGCCGACCGGAATGGCCAGCAATACCCTCAAGCTGGCGACCCAGTACTGGACCAGCCGCGGCTTCGCGGTGCTGGACGTGAACTACGGCGGCAGCACCGGTTTTGGCCGTGCCTATCGCGACGCCCTCAAAGGGCAGTGGGGCGTGATCGACGTGGACGATTGCGTGGCCGGCGCGCGCCACCTGGCCACGCGCGGCGTGGTCGACCCTGAACGCCTGGTCATCCGCGGCAGCAGCGCGGGCGGCCTCACCACCCTGTGCGCGCTGACCTTTCACGACGTCTTCAAGGCCGGCGCCAGCTATTACGGCGTGGCCGACCTGAAGGGCCTGGACGCCGACTCGCACAAGTTCGAATCGCACTACAACGAATACCTGATCGCCCCGAAGCCGGAAGCCGAGACCTTGTACTTGCTGCGCTCGCCCAGTAATCATACCGAGCAGTTGAAGCGCCCGATGATCTTCTTCCAGGGCCTGGACGACAAGGTGGTGCCGCCGCAGCAGTCGGAAGTGATGGTCAGCGCGCTGCGCCAGAGCGGCGTGCCGGTCGCGTATATGACACTCGAAGGCGAGGGCCATGGTTTCCGCAAGGCCGACAGCATCGTGCGCACCCTCGAAGCCGAGTTGTATTTCTATCTGCGCGTGTTCGGGCTGCGCGCGCATGACGACAGCGCGGCGGTCGCCATCGAGAACCTGGTGGAGCACTGATGTCCCTGGAAGGTTTGCGCGCCCAGTTCGATGCACTGGGCCGGTTTCAGAAGCTGATCGTCGCCGCGATGGCCATGGCGGGCGAGCCGATTGCCAAAAAGCGCGTGCACGAAATGCTGGCGCTGGCCGGCATCCGCGACGACCAGGCCCAGCTCGATGCCGATATGACCCACCTGCGCATCCGCGGCATGATCGCCGAGCGCATCGGGCGCGGTTTCGAGGTCACGCCGGAGGTGGCCTGGCCGGCCATGCGCTTCGCGCTCGACGGCGAGGAATTCGGCCGCCTGGCGCAGGCCTATCACGAACTGACACCCTTGCGCAAAAACTGGGAAGGCAATCCGGTGCTGCGCAGCTACCGCCAGGGCGTGGCCTTGCTGCGCATGGCGCTCGCCACCGGCCAGGAACCGGGCCTGGTGGTGCCGCTGCTGCAGGTCTGCCTGGAATGCCACGAAGCGGCCTACTTGCACCCGATCGTCGATATCGTCGGGCGGCCCTTTGAGCCGGACCTGTTTGCGCGCATCCACCCGGCCATGCGCGACCATGTACTGACGGTGCTGGTCGAGCACTCGCAGCGCGATCCGGTCCATGCGGCTGCGGTGCGCACCTACGCCGAACGCCACCTGGCGCGCGGGGCCGCCTCGATGGGCCTGCGCGCGGTGATGACCGAGCATCTGATCCTGTGCGGCCGTCTGGACGATGCCGCGCGCCTGCTGGACGACCTGGACATCTCGCTGGCGCACTTTTACCGCAGCGTGATCCAGGTGCTGCGCGACGACCATGCGCCGGCCATCGAAGGCTTCGAGCTGGCGCTCAAGACGCTGCGCAAGGAAACCGGCAAGCGCAAGATGTGCCTGCCCGGCCTGGGCGGCCACCTGTATGCGCTGGCCATGCTGCGCAGCGAAGACGCCAGGCACCACAAATCGCTCGACAGCTATCTGGACGTGGCCACGCGCGCGGTGCAGAACCACGACACCGCGGTCTACCAGCAACTGAGCATGCTGCGCCAGATCCGCAGCGGCGTGGCCGATGTGGCGGTGCTGCCCTCGCGTAACTGGGAAACCTCGCTGCAGCCGGTGCTGTTTCGCGCGCTGCTGCATTACTGGCTGTCGCTGCCGCAGCTGCACGAGAAGCGCGCCACCCTCGAAGAAATGCTGGAAGCGTCCGAATCGGCCGGCTTCGACCTGCTGTCGGCCCAGTTGGCGTCCATCCTGGGGCGCCTGGGCGCGGTCACCCACGAACAACGCGCCATCAGCCTGCGCCAGAAGCACCGTTTCGCCGACATGGGCGGCTGGTTCGAGCGCGAAGAAAACTGGGAACGCCAGCTCAATGCGCTGATCAACCTGCAGCCGGCGGTGAACGTGGAAACCGTGCGCGAAACCCGGCTGGTATGGGGCATCAAGTACGACCCCAACTATGGCGTGCAGGCGATCGAACCGCGCGAACAGAAGCGCGATGCGCAGGGCGGCTGGAGCCGCGGCCGCGCGGCAGGCTTGAAGCGCCTGTGCGAAGACGCCTACAGCCTGGACTACCTCTCGGCGCAGGACCTGAACGTCATCGCCACGGCCAAGCCCTACCGCTATTACAGCAGCGCCGGCGTGCGCTACGAATTCGAACTCGATAAAGCCGTGGCCGCGCTGATCGGCCACCCGCTGCTGTACTGGATCGACGATCCCGCCACCCGGGTCGAACTGCTGCCGGGCGAGCCGGAGCTGCTGGTCAAGGCCAAGGGCGGCCACGTGACCATCACCATGCAGCCGCCGGTGGAACCGGATACCGACGAAGTGTGCATCACGCGCGAGTCGCCCAACCGCCTGCGGGTGGTGCGCATCAGCGAAGAGCACCGCCGCATCGGCACCATTGTCGGCACCGGCCTGGTGGTGCCGCTGCATGCCGAGAAGCAGGTGCTCAAGGCCATCAGCGCGATTTCGTCGATCGTCACGGTGCAGTCCGATATCGGCAGCAGCGCCGCCGACATCGAACAGATCGAGGCCGATCCGCGCCTGCACGTGCACCTGCTGCCGTACCAGCACGGGCTGCGCATGCAGATCCTGGTGCGCCCGCTGCCTGGCGCCGGCGCCTACTATGCGCCCGGCTCGGGTGCGGAAAGCGTGATCGCGGACCTGAACGGTGCTCGTGTCGAAGCGCGCCGCAATTTAAATAGCGAGCGCGAGGCCGAGCGCCAGCTCATTGGCGCCTGCCACGCGCTGGAGCAGGGCGAGTGCGACCATGGCGAGTGGCTGCTCGGCCAGCCGCTCGACTGCCTTGAACTGCTGGCGCAGTTGCAGGAACTCGATCCGGAGAAAGTGGTGCTGGCCTGGCCCGAAGGCGAAGCCTTCCGCGTGACCAAAAAGGCCGACAGCAAGTCGGTGCGCCTGAAGATCAAGCGCGACAAGGACTGGTTCGCCGCCAGCGGCGACGTGCAGATCGACGAGACCACCGTGATGGACTTGCGCGCCCTGCTCGACATGTTGAAGGGCAGCCGCGGACGCTTCGTGGCGCTGGGCGACAACCAGTTCCTGGCATTGACCTCCGAACTGCACCGCCGCCTGATGGAATTGTCATCGTTCGGCACCGAGCATGGCGACGGCGTGCGCGTGCATCCGCTGGCCAGCTTCGCGCTGGAAGAACTGGCCGGGGAGGCCGGCGGCGTCGAGGCCGACAAGGCCTGGCGCGGGCACCTGGCACGCATGGCCGAGACCACCACCTTCACGCCCCAGCTGCCCAGCACCCTCCAGGCCGAGCTGCGCGACTACCAGTGCGAAGGCTTCGAATGGCTGGCGCGCCTGGCCCACTGGGGCGTGGGCGCCTGCCTGGCGGACGACATGGGCCTCGGTAAAACCCTGCAGGCGCTGGCGCTGATCCTGTCGCGAGCCCCGCAAGGACCGACCCTGGTGATCGCCCCGACCTCGGTGTGCACCAACTGGATCAGCGAAGCGGCGCGCTTTGCGCCGACTCTGAACATCAAACTGTTCGGCAATGGCGACCGCGCCGCGATGATCGAAGAGGCCCAGCCTTTTGACCTCATCATCGCCAGCTACGGGCTGTTGCAGCTTGAAGCGCCGCTGTTCGCCAAACAGCGCTGGACCACCATCGTGCTCGATGAAGCGCAGGCCATCAAGAACAATGCCACCAAGCGTTCGCAGGCGGTGATGGCGCTGCAGGGCGACTTCCGCATGGTCGCCACCGGCACGCCGCTGGAAAACCACCTGGGCGAATTGTGGAACCTGTTCCGCTTTATCAATCCGGGCCTGCTCGGCACCAGCGACCAGTTCAACCTGCGCTTTGCCGGGCCGATCGAAAAAGCCCAGGACAAGCGCGCCGAAGCCGGCGCGCGCGCGCGCTTGAAGCGCCTGATCCAGCCCTTTATCCTGCGCCGCACCAAAGCCCAGGTGCTGTCCGAGCTCCCCCCGCGCACCGAGATCGTGCTGCCGGTGGAGCTGACCCAGGAAGAGACGGCGCTGTACGAGTCCTTGCGGCGCGACGCGCTGGAGAACCTGGCCGCGCTGGAAGCGCCCGAAAGCCAGAAATCGATCCAGATCCTGGCCGAGATGATGAAGCTGCGGCGTGCCTGCTGCAACCCGGCGCTGGTGGCTCCCGAGCTCAATCTCCAGAGCAGCAAGCTGACCGTGTTCTCCGAACTGCTGGACGGCTTGCTGGAAAACCGCCACAAGGTGCTGGTGTTCAGCCAGTTCGTCGATCACCTGACCCTGATCCGCAAGCACCTGGATGCGCGCGGCATCGCTTACCAGTACCTGGACGGCTCCACCGCCATGCAGGACCGCAAAAAGCGGGTCGATGCTTTCCAGGCGGGGCAGGGCGATGTCTTCCTCATCAGCCTCAAGGCGGGCGGAGTGGGCATCAACCTGACCGCCGCCGATTATGTGATTCACATGGACCCGTGGTGGAACCCGGCGGTGGAAGACCAGGCCTCCGACCGCGCGCACCGCATGGGGCAGCTGCGGCCGGTCACCATCTACCGGCTGGTGGCGCGCCATACGATCGAGGAAGGCATCGTCGAACTGCACAAGCACAAGCGCGATTTGGCCGACAGCCTGCTGGAGGGCAGCGATATGTCGGCCCGGATGTCGCCCGGAGATATGCTGCGCATGCTCGAAGAAGGTTTTAAGTAAACAACTAGCGAGAACCGCACATGGAAGAAAGCGCACCAAGCTCCCACCACCAGGCCACCGTGGTCGGCGTCAAATCCTGGCTGGCCTACGCCGGCCTGCTGATCCTGGCCGCCATCCTGTTCTTCGGTGTGCTGCCGCTGGCCTTCGCCTACACCAATGAACTGGTGGCCGGCGGCGTCCTCGTCGTATCCGCGCTGATCGTCGGCTACCGCTTCCTGCTGCTGCGCAGCGTGCAGCTGTATTACGACGATGTCGGCGTCTGGGCCTTTTCCGGCGTGCTGCCATGGAAAAAGGGCGTGGCCGGCGTCAAATGGCGCGATATGGACGAAGCCACCTTCTACCCGAGCTTCTGGAGCTGGGTCACCGGTTCGTATACGGTGCGCATCGGCCACCGCTTCACCAAGGCCAGCGAGATCGTGCTGACCAATATCGCCAACGGTAAACACGTCGCTTCGGTACTGAGTGCGCGCCATCAGGACATGATCCGCGCCGGTATAATCGATTAGCACGTAAGCTGCGCCCATCTGCGGCTAATTATCAGAAGGTCAAACCACATGATCAAAACCAAAATCGCTTTGGCGGTACTGCTGTCGGCATTTGCGCTGACGCCCGTCAGCGCCGCCAAGCCGAAAAAGCAAACCACCGCCAGCAAGACATCCAAGAGCAAAGCCAAGACTTCCGCCAGCAGCACGAAAGCCAAGGCCAGGTCGAAAGCAGGCAGCAAACGTAAAGACACGGCCAAAGCCGCGCCGGCGGCCGCCTCCCCTGCAGAGCCGGGAGTGGCCGAACGCGCGCAGGACCGCCGCTTCAACTACAACAGCATGCAGTTCCTCACTGCCTTGTGGCGCATCGATCCCGAGAGCGCAATCCAGTACGGTAAATACGATGGCGCCGCCAACGTCAGTATCCCGAGTGCGGCGGTGCGCGCCCAGCGCCTGGCTTTCATCGACGACTGGCTGCAGAAGTTCGGCCATTTCGATGTGCGCCAGCTGTCGACCCGCCAGCGCACCGACCTGGCCCTGCTGACCAACAAGCTCAAGGCCGACCGCTGGGAACTGACCACCCAGCGCGAATTCGAATGGAATCCGTCCCTGTACAACGTGGCCGGCCCACTCGACCTGATTCTCAATTCCGACTACGCCGCCAAGCCGCAGCGCCTGCGCACCCTGATGCGGCGCCTGGCCCAGGTGCCGGCCTACTACCAGGCGGCGCAAGCGAGCCTGGTCAATCCAAGCCTCGAACACACCCAGCTCGCATTGCTGCAGGCGCCAGGCACCATGGTGGTCCTGGCGGAGCTGGGCACGGCGGCGCAGGACTCGATCCTCACGCCCGCCGAAAAAAACCAGTTCGCGCTGCGCATCGCCAATGCCGGCAATGCCCTGATCGGCTTTGTGACTTATCTGACCGATAAGGAAAAGGAGCTGCTGGCAGGTGGTGCGGGACGCTCGTTCCGGCTCGGTAAGGACCTGTACGAGCAGAAGTTCGCCTACGAGATCCAGTCCGGCATCAGCGCCGAGCAGATGTACCAGAAGGCTCTGGCCGCGCGTGAGCAGCTGCTGGCGCGCATGGACAGCCTGTCCGACGAACTGTGGACCAAGAACATGGGCACGGCCGCCAGACCGGCCGACCGCTTCACCAAGATCGGCATGATGATCGACCGGCTCTCGGCCAACCATGTGCCGCGCGACCAGTTCCTGCCCGAGATCCGCCGCCAGATCCCGGTGCTCCAGGACTGGGTGGTGCAGAACAAGCTGCTGACGCTGGACCCCAAGCGTCCGCTCGAAATACGCGAGACGCCCCTGTACAAGCGCGGCATCGCCGGCGCCGGCATCGACGCGCCCGGCCCTTACCGTCCGCAAGAGCGCACCTATTACAACGTGACCCCGCTGGACGGCCTCACGCCCGAGATGGCCGAGAGTACCCTGCGCGAGTACAACCACTGGATCTTGCAAATCCTGAATATTCACGAGGCCATCCCCGGCCACTATGCGCAGCTGGTGTATGCGAACAAATCGCCGTCGCTGATCAAGTCCCTGTTCGGCAATGGCGCGATGGTGGAAGGCTGGGCCGTGTACAGCGAGCGCATGATGCTCGAATCGGGCTATGGCGGCAACACGCCGGAAATGTGGCTGATGTACTCCAAGTGGAACCTGCGGGTGGTCACCAATACCATCCTCGACTACAGCGTGCATGTGCTGGGCATGACCGAGGCGCAGGCGCTCGACTTGCTGACCCGCCAGGCCTTCCAGAACCGCGCCGAGGCGCAGGAAAAATGGAACCGGGTGAAGGTCAGCTCGGTGCAGTTGACGAGCTACTTCAGCGGTTACAGCGACATCATGGATTTGCGCGAAGAGCGCAAGCAGGCGCTGGGCGAGCGCTTTGTGCTCAAGGACTTCCACGAACAGTTCCTGAGCTACGGCAGCGCGCCGGTCCCGATGATCCGCGAATTGATGCAGCAGGCGGATTGATAAGAAGCGGCCTCGAAAGAGGCCGTTCTTCATTCGCCGCGCGTCGCGAGCACCCGGTCGATCAGCCCGTACTTCGCTCCTTGGTGGGCCGACATGTAATTGTCGCGGTCCGAATCCTTTTCGATCCGTGCCAGCGTTTGTCCGGTGCGTTCGGCCAGGATGGTGTTGAGGCGGTGGCGCTGGTACAGCACTTCGCGCGCCTGGATTTCGATATCGGCAGCCACGCCCTGCGAGCCGCCGTGCGGCTGGTGGATCATGATGCGGGCATTGGGCAAGGCATAGCGTTTGCCGGCCGCGCCGGCCGCCAGCAGGAAGGAGCCCATGCTGCTGGCGGCGAACCCTGTGCACAGGGTCGACACGTCCGGTTTGATGAACTGCATGGTGTCGTAGACCGCCATGCCGGCGTACACGGAGCCGCCCGGCGAATTGATGTACAGCGAAATATCCTTATCGGGATTCTCCGATTCCAGGAAGAGCAGCTGAGCGACGATCAGGTTGGCCGATTGCTCGGTCACTTCGCCGACCAGGAAAATCACCCGTTCTTTCAGCAGGCGCGAATAAATGTCGAAGGCGCGTTCGCCGCGTCCTGTTTGTTCGATAACGGTGGGCACCAGGCCCAGTCCCTGGGGTGAATTCGAAGTCATGCTTGTCCTTTCGCGGTAGAGTGGAATCACTGACCGCTTGACGCATGCGGCCAGGTGCCGTGTGACGGCAAAAAAATATATAGTCGGCCTGTCACATCCGGGCAGCGCCAGGCGTCAAGTGGCACCAGCATCGCGACAGGAGATTGACCATGCCACCTACTACCGATACCGACGGCGCCGTGTTCGAGCAGATGCGAGCGCGCCTGAAAGCGATCAGCTGCCGCATCGTCGGCAGTGAGGCGGAAGCCGAAGACATCGTGCAAGACTGTTTTCTCAAATGGCATGGCGCCGACCAGGGCGCGCTGGCAACGCCGGCGGCCTGGCTGACTACCGTTGTGCAGCACCAGTCGATCGACCGCCTGCGCAAGCGCACGCGCGATGCGGTGGCGGCGCGCAGCGCCATGGAACTGCTGCCCGAGCTGCCTTTCACGCCGCCGGAGGATGAGCTGCTGCGGCGTGCTGAACTGGGCGAGGCGCTCGCCCGCATGCTGGCATGCCTGTCGCCGTCCGAGCGCCTGGCGCTGGTCCTGCATGAAGTGTTTGAATGCGAACACGCCGACATTGCTGCGGTACTCGGCACGAAGACGGTCAATGCGCGCCAGTACCTGGCCCGTGCGCGGCGGCGGCTGCGTGAGGACAAGAGCGAGGCGTCGCCGGACGAGAAGCTGTGCCGCGAGCTGATTCGGCGCTTCCAGGCGGCGATCAATGGCCTGGACGTGCCGGCGATGGTGTCCTTGCTCGCGGAAGAGCAGCCCATGTCCGTGCTCGACTCTCCGCGGCTTGGCTTCCATGCGGCATCATGTGCAAACGATGCGTCCTATCTTTCGGCAGTAAACGCGGGTTAAACGTCATTTCTGCCACTGTTAAAAACGGTGGAATCGCAGCAAGATGGTGGCTCACCGATCACTACGGAGCCGCCATGACCGACACCATTGCCACCCGCTACACCGAGCGCCAGCATCTGCACATTGGCATCCTGCTGTTTCCCGAGGTTGAAGTGCTGGACTTTGCCGGTCCCTTCGAAGTGTTTTCCGTCGCGTCCCGCATTGCGGCGAAAGTGCTCGGCAAGGCGCCGTTCACGGTCTCGCTGATCGGACCTGGCTCCGCGCCGGTGCTTGCGCGCCACGGGATGGGTGTCGTCCCGCATCTTTCGTTTTCGCAAGCGGACGATATCAACCTGCTGATCGTTCCCGGTGGTGTGGTCGATGGCGTGCTGGAGGACGTGAACACGCTGGATTGGGTGGCAAAGGCGGCGCGGCGGGCGGCGCTGGTGGCGTCGGTCTGCACCGGCGCCTTCGTGCTGGCCAAGCTCAATCTTGTCGATGGCTTGCCGGTCACCACGCACTGGGAAGACATCCCGCTGCTGCGGGCCGGCTATCCGGCGCTGGAAGTGCGCGAAGGCGTGCCATACGTGGACAACGGCCGCATCGTGACATCGGCCGGGATCTCGGCCGGCATCGGCATGAGCCTGCACCTGGTCGAGCGCATCCTTGGCACGCGATGGGCCGTGGCCACCGCGCGCCAGATGGAATACGACTGGACGCCTGGCCTTTGACGTCGGCCCCGCGATGGCGGAAACGCATATGTTTGCTCCATAGCAACGCTGCTCATAGGTGTCGTAATAAGCTGTCGAAAATGCTCGCGCTTTGCTAAGCTGCCAAGACTCCACCACCTTCGAGAATAGGCATTCCGATGAGCATTGCACTGCGCTGCCGCTGCGGCGGCCTTCAAGGCAGCATCGACATCGACAAGGCAGCGGCCCGTGCCGTCTGCTACTGCAAGGACTGCCAGGCCTACGCCCGCTTCCTGGGCCATGAAGCCGAGGTCCTCGACGACAAGGGAGGCACCGAGATCGTTGCCACCTTGCCGTCGTCGTTCCATATCACCAGCGGAATCGAACGCCTGGGCTGCGTGTCGCTCAAGCGGCGAGGCATCCTGCGCTGGTATGCGACCTGCTGCAAGACGCCGATCGGCAACACCCCGCGCGACCCCAAAGTGTCTTATCTGGGCGTGGTGAAGGCTTGCCTGCCGGATTCGGAGCAAGCACTCACACAGCGCCTGGGCGTGGCGGGCTGCCTGGTCAATACGGAATCAGCGCGCGGCGAGGTGAACAAGACGCCGCTGGCCAGTGCGGTCGCCATCGCCCGCATCGGCGCGATGATCATCGGCGCCAGATTGACTGGAAAATACAAGAACAACCCATTCTTCAAGGCCGGCAGCAGTACGCCAGTCGTCACGCCGCATGTGCTGTCGGAAGAAGAGCGCCGGCCGCTCTACTGAAGAGCTCAGGTCTCGACGTTGGGAATCAGTACCAGCAAATCGGTCGACCCGACATCGATACCAGCCTGGAACAGCAGCGTACTGGCTTGCCCCCGGTGATGGGTCTGGTGATTGAAGAAATGCAGCAGCAGGCTGTTCAGCGGCTTGGCGCCATGCACGCCGGCCATGTTGGTGTACTGCAGCACCTGCGTCAAATCCTCGTCGGCCAGCTCGCCGATCCATTCGTTGATCACGCTGTCGAGCAGGCGGCGCCGTTCGAACAGCAAGGGCAGCGGCGGCAGCTCGGCAGCGAAGAGCGCCGTGGGCTTGGGCAGCACGCGTACCGCATCGAGTGCGCGGAAGCGGGCAGGATGGACGGTAAAGCGCTGCAACCAGATGGTGTCCGCCAGCAAGATGTGGTTCAGGGTGCCGATGAGCGAACCGAAGAATGCGCCCTTGTCGGCAGTCAGCTCGGCTTGCGGCAGCCTGGCCGCCGCCTCGTACATCTTCGCGTTCATCCACTGGTTGTAACTGGCCAGCAAGGTAAAGTGGCTGCGCTCGGAGGATGTCGACATGTTCACAGCCGCCCGCCGAAGGTGATCAGCTTGCGGTCGATGTCTGTGATCGAAAACTCTCTGGAGGCAAGCTTGGGGATACCTTTACGTAACACGCACTGCATGTTGCCTCCACGAGGTGAGATTTAAGCGGTTTCTTCGGGTGCCTGGGTAATCTTGACGAAAATCGGGGCCAGCAGCAGGCCCAGTTCAAACAGCGCCACCATCGGCAGCGCCAGCGCGAGCTGGCTGACGATGTCCGGCGGAGTCACGATGGCGGCGATCACAAAGGCGCCGACAATCGCGTATGGACGAATTTCCTTGAACTTTTCCACGCTTACGATGCCCATCCGAACCAGGATGATGACCACCACCGGCACCTCGAAGGTGGCGCCAAAGGCCAGGCACATCGACATGACGAAGTCGAGATAGTTCTCGATGTCCGGCATGACGGTAATCGATGCCGGCGCAAAGTCGCCGATAAAGGCGAACACCCGGCCAAACACGAAGAAATAGCAGAACGCCACGCCGCTCATGAACAGCAGCGACGAGGAAATAACCAGCGGCAGCACCAGGCGCTTTTCATGCGCATACAGGCCGGGCGCGACAAAGGCCCAGCCCTGGTAGAACACCCAGGGCAGGGCCACGATCAGGGCGGCCATCAGGGTGACTTTCATCGGCACCAGGAAGGGCGAAATGATGCCGGTGGCAATCATCTGCGAGCCCTTGGGGAGCGAATCGACCATCGGCTGGGCCAGGAAGTTATAGATCGCTTCCGGGCCGGGCCAGGCGAACAGCAGCGCGCAGATGACGGCCACGCCGATCGAGGCTTTGACCAGGCGGTCGCGCAGTTCGACCAGATGGGAGATGAAGGTCTCTTCGCCCGAGGATGTATCTGTCATTTAGAAAAACGAAGAGGTGGATGTACCGCTTGGGCGGAATTTCTTGACGCGCGCGGCGCCCGACATAATGTGCATCTTGCCGCCATTGCGCTGCTTGTACCAGTTCGGAATGGCCGAGTTGCGCACCAGCTTCTTGCGGCGGAAGTCGCGCGCCTTGCGTTCGATGTCGCCGGGTGTGGCCGGTGCGTCGCAGGACGGCAGGTCGCGCCAGGCCGCTTCGACATCGTCAAGGTTCTGCTGAATGGAATTTTCAACGTTGTCCTTGATCGACTGGGCGGTTTCCTGCACATCCTTTTGCAGGTTGCGCAGCTCGTCCAGTTCGATCTCGCGGCTGACTTCGGTCTTTACGTCGTGCAGATAGCGCTGGGCGCGGCCGTACAGGCTCCCGGCCATGCGTGCCACCTTGGGCAGCTTTTCGGGGCCAATCACCACCAGCGCCACAACGCCGATAACAGCGAGCTTGGTTAAACCTAGATCGATCATGGGGTTTCAAGACCAGCCACAGCTGGCATCATGAGCGGGTCTTTTCTTTCGTCTCGACGTCGATCGTGGATTTATCGGCAACTTGCGAGGTGGTCGACGGCTTGTCTTCCTCGCCTTTGATGCCATCCTTGAAGCCCTTGACGGCCTTGCCGATATCGCCGCCCATATTGCCCAGCTTCTTGGTGCCGAACACCAGCATGACCACCACCAGCACGATTACCCAGTGCCAAATACTCATTGAACCCATCGTTTTCTCCTTCGTGCAGTGGCCTAAAGCCCCGCATTATGACCGCCATTCCTTACGGCAGTATGAATTGCGTACGCATGTATTCTACGCCCATGCGCTTTTTTCGTGTGATTGACCTGACTGATGTTTAGTGGCCACGCCATGGGCGCGGGCCGCCGTACATGTGCAGATGCAGGTGATAAACTTCCTGCCCCCCATCCGGGCCGCTGTTGATCAGGGTTTTGAAGCCGCCGCTGCGGCTGCCGTCAGCTTCGACCTTGACCTCGCAGCCATGCTCCTTGGCAAGGCGAGGCACCAGCGCCAGCATGCGCCCGAGAATCGCGGCGTGGCTCTCGTTAGTGTCCGACAGGGTCGCCACGTGCAGCTTGGGGATGATCAGCAGATGCACCGGCGCGGCCGGGTGGATGTCTTTGAACACCAGCAACTCATCGTCTTCATACACGATGCTGCTTGGAATTTGCTTGGCGGCGATCTTGCAAAACAGGCAGTTATCCATCATGGCTCCGGTATGTCATTACGCGTCTTTGCGGGCGGCTTTTTCCGCCAGGCCAGACAGGCCTTCGCGGCGCGCCAGCTCATCGACCACTTGCTGAGGCGACAGCTCAAAATGAGCCAGCAGCACCATGGTGTGGAACCACAGGTCGGCGCATTCGTAGATGACGCCGCTGGAATCGCCGGAGACGCGCGCATCCTTGGCGGCCATCACCAGCTCGGTGGCTTCCTCGCCGATCTTCTTGAGGATCGCATCGTCGCCCTTGGCATACAGCTTGGCCACGTAAGAGGTGGCGGAATCGCCGCCGTTGGCGGGTTTGCGCGCCTCCAGCGTCTCGGCGATACGGGCAAGGGTCAGGCTCATGGTTTTTTCTTTTTGCTCTTGGCGTAAATCGTGTCGGGGTCCTGCAGCACCGGGTCGGTGACCTGCCAGTCGCCATCCTTGGCGTCGCCCTCGAACTTCTGGAAGAAGCAGGAATGGCGGCCGGTGTGGCAGGCGATGCCGCCGGCCTGCTCGATCTTGAGCAGCACCACGTCCTCGTCGCAGTCCAGGCGCACTTCCAGCACCTTCTGCGTATGGCCGGACTCTTCGCCCTTGTGCCACAGCTTCTTGCGCGAGCGGCTCCAGTACACGGCCTCGCCCAGCTCCACGGTCTTGGCCAGGGCTTCGCGGTTCATCCAGGCGAACATCAGGATGTCGCCGGTGGCGGCTTCCTGGGCGATCACCGGCACGAGGCCGTGCTCGTCCCATTGGACTTTCTTGAGCCAGGGCTGGGCCGGGATCGTCGGGGGGGTGGTCGGGGTCACCATGGTCGTCGGTTCCATCAATCAGTCGAGGCGCATCGGGATGCCGCGGTCCGCCATGAAGCGCTTGGCTTCGCCGACCGTGTGCTGCCCGTAGTGGAAGATGCTCGCGGCCAGCACGGCGTCGGCATGCCCTTCCTGCACGCCATCGGCGAGATCCTTCAGGCCGCCCACGCCGCCCGAGGCGATCACGGGAATGCCGACGGCGTCCGACACGGCGCGCGTCAGGCCCAGGTCGAAGCCGGACTTGGTGCCGTCGCGGTCCATGCTGGTCAGCAGCAGTTCGCCGGCGCCCAGGCTTTCCATCTTGCGGGCCCATTCGACGGCATCGATGCCGGTCGCGTTGCGGCCGCCGTGGGTAAACACTTCCCACTTGCCGGGCGCGACCTGCTTGGCGTCGATGGCGACGACGATGCACTGCGCGCCGTGTTTCTGCGACGCGTCGTACACGAGCTGCGGGTTGGTCACGGCCGAGGTGTTCATCGACACCTTGTCCGCGCCGGCGTTCAGCAGCCGGCGCACGTCCTCGACCTTGCGCACGCCGCCGCCCACGGTCAGCGGAATGAACACGGTCGATGCCACGGCTTCGATGATCGGCAGGATCAGGTCGCGGCCGTCGCTCGAGGCGGTGATGTCGAGGAAGGTGATCTCGTCGGCGCCCTGCTCGTTGTAGCGGCGTGCGATCTCGACGGGGTCGCCGGCATCGCGCAGTTCGGTGAAGTTGACGCCCTTGACCACGCGGCCGCCGGTGACGTCCAGGCAGGGGATGATGCGTTTTGCGAGCATAAAATCTTTGCGTTAGCGTTCGTACGTCATCCCCGCGCAGGCGGGGATCCATGCTGACGTGACGTTATCGCACTCGGCATGGGTTCCCGCTTTCGCGGGAACGACGGGTTGAGGGGCGAATTACGCCTGCGCGCCCTCGGTGAGTTCATCCGCGCGTTCCTGCGCACTGGCCAGGTCGAGCGTGCCTTCGTAGATCGAGCGGCCGCAGATCACGCCTTCGATGCCCTCGTCCTGCACGGCGCACAGGGCTTCCACGTCGGCCAGGTTGTGCAGGCCGCCCGAGGCGATGATCGGGATCCTGACGGCCTGCGCCAGGCGCACGGTCGCTTCGATGTTCACGCCGCCCATCATGCCGTCGCGGCCGATGTCGGTGTAGATGATCGATTCCACGCCGTAGCCTTCGAACTTGCGGGCCAGGTCGATGACTTCGTGGCCGGACATCTTGCTCCAGCCGTCGGTCGCGACCTTGCCGTCCTTGGCGTCCAGGCCGACGATGATGCTGCCCGGGAAGGCGCCGCAGGCGTCGTGCAGGAAGCCCGGGTTCTT
>CAMLFK010000095.1 GCA_946479255.1 uncultured Oxalobacteraceae bacterium | reverse complement strand
ACACCACCACTTCGTTGGGCGTGGCGATGTTGGCGAACTGGGTGTTCATCTCGGAACGGATGTATTCGAACTCGACCGGGAAGACCGGCTCCCACGACTTGGTGTAAGCCTCGAACACGATATCGAGAATGCGCAGGATGATGCGCTGCTCGGTCTGGGTAAAGTCGCGGCCTTCCACGCGGGTGTGGAAGCGGCCGTCGCCGCCGAACAGGTTGTCCACCAGCAGGAACACCAGGCCCGGATCGAATACCATCAGCGCGGTGCCGCGCAGGGGCTTCATGTGGACCAGGTTCAGGTTGGTCGGAACCACCAGGTTGCGGATGAATTCGCTGTACTTGGACACCCGCACCGAGCCGACCGAGACTTCGGCACTGCGGCGCAGGAAATTGAACAGGCCAACCCGGAGCAGGCGCGCGAAACGCTCGTTGATGATTTCGAGCGTAGGCATACGCCCGCGCACGATCCGCTCCTGGGTCGCCAGGTTATACGTGCGTACGCCCGCCGTTTCTTCGGGCGGCGCCGCATCGTCCTGGTCGCCGTTGACGCCCTTGAGAAGGGCATCAACTTCTTCCTGGGAGAGGAAATTATCGGCCATGGTAGTTTCTGTTGCTAGTCAACGTTACTGAATAATAAACGAGGTAAACAAAACGTCGCTCACGTCTTGCGGCGGGGCTTTTTCCGAGAACGGCAGTTTAACTGCGGCAATGATCTCTTCCGACAACTTGCGCTTGCCTTCCACCGTGGTCAGCTCGGAAGCTTTCTTGGCCGACAGCAGCAACAAGACCCGGCTGCGCACGCGCGCCATGTTGGTCTTGATCAGCTCGACCTGCTCCAGGCTGCCAACCTGCAAGGTGAACTGCACCTGCAGGTACTGCTCGCCGTTTTCGGGCTGCAGGTTGACGGTGAACGGGTCGATCACCACGAACTCCGGCTTTTCGGCCTTGTGCTCGACCTTCTTTTCCTTGCCATCGTCATGTCCGCCACGGGTGAACATATAGGCCGCTCCGCCGCCGAGTGCGACCACCAGCACGCCCATGATGATAATCACGAGCATCTTCTTCTTGGAATTCGCTGGCGCTGCATCTGCTTTCGGATCAGCTTTCATCTTTGCATTCGCTTTCAATTGGCCTGCCACTTACTTCTAAACATGTCTGGAAAAACGCCTGAACGGCTCTATAGGGATCACGCCGTCATTATGTCATTATCGTGAATAAAGCGAACCGGGCAAATGTTGAAAAGAGGGAAGAAGCGAAGCCAACTCGTGGCTTACCGCCGACATCGATAGCTTTATGCAAACGTATCGACCATCGCCCGCGCTTCACCGCTGCGCTGGCCGCGCGCCGCCGCGCGTGCCTCGGCTGCCGCCGCGCTGCCGTTTTCATTGACCTGGGCCGCGCCGCCGTTGCCGCCATTAGCGTTGCCAAAGCGTCCACCCTGGCCGCCGTTGCCGTTGTCACCCTGGGCCTGGCGCTGCTCCGGCGTACCGGCGTTCACGCTCGCCTCACCCAGCGAAATGCCCGATTCGCTCATCATTTCACGCAGGCGCGGCATGGCGTCTTCCAGCGCCTGGCGTACTTCCGGCTGGGCCGCGGTGAAGGTCACGCTGGCCTGGTCGTTGGTCACGTTCAGCACCACCTGCATCGGCCCCATGTCGGGCGGGTTCAAGGTCAGCGAAGCGCTTTGCTCTTTGCCCGCTACCATCCACACGATCTTCTGGCCGACCTGGTTATCCCAGCCCGGAGTGCCGACGCGCGCCGGGATCTTGTCGGTGGCGGCGTTGGCCACGCTCTGGGCCAGCGAGGCCTGCTGCACAGGAGCGGCCGCCGGGGTGCTTGGCGCCGGGGCGGCCTGTGCTTCCTTGATGCTGAACTGTTCGGTGGCGGCGGCGCGTGCCGTCGGCTTGTCCTGCGCGCTGGCCACGGCTGCCTGCGGCGCGTTCTGGACCGGCTCGGCGCGCTGCTGGCCTGGCTCGGCATCGGTCAGCATGGGCGCTTCGGACGGTTTGCCGTCCACGGTTGGCAGCACCGGTTTGGACTGCGGCGCTGCGGTTTGCAAGTTGACCGGAGCCGCAACCGGCGCTTCGCTCTTCGGCATGGCGATGCGCTCGAACGCGCCGGCGGTGGCGCGCTGCGGCGTCGGCGCGGGCTGCGCCTGCACCTGGGCCGCCAGCTTGTCGGCGAATTCGGCCGGCGCCGGCGCCAATGCGGCGGCAGCTTCGTCGGCCACCGGCAGGGCGGCTGTATCGATGGTTTCGGTGGCCACCGGCAGCTCGGCGGTATCCGTGACCAGCGCTGCGGGTGCGGTATCAAGCGCCACGGCGGCGGTGGCGTTGTCGTCGGCCGGCGCGGCGGTGACAAGCTGCACCGGCTGGTTAAAGCTGGCCACCAGCGCCAGCATGTCCACCACCGGCGTGGCAGCGGCAGCCTGGGCTGCGGCGGCCGCATCGTGATCGGCTTCCTGGGCCGCGGCTTTTTCGGTCTTGGCGACCGCCGGCTTGGCACTGTCGGCGGCCGGCTTGCCTGGAGCGGGCGATTTCTCGGTGGGCGCGCTGCCGGCCTGCCGCTGTGCAGACCCCGGCGCCTTGGCGGCAGCCGGGGCCTGCGGGGCGGCCGGAGCCTGGCGCTGCGCCACTTCGCGCGACAGGGCCTGGCTGAACTGGTTCGTGTCCGCATTCGGTGTGCTGTTCTGGCGCGCTGGCGCCGGGCTGGCACCGGAGATCTGGATCGGGAGAGTCTGGGTCTGCATCATGATGTCGCTCGTCGAGTCTTAACGTTTGTAGTAGGCCTGGCGGGCCGCGTGTTCGTCCATCGCCTTCTGGTCGCGCTTGTTCTCCAGGCGCAGCGCTTCAGCCGCCGCGCGGTCGTTCAAGGTCTTGTATGACAGACGCTTGCGTTCGATCGCCTGCCATGCGGTTTTCTCAAGATTGCTCTTGTGCTGGGCATGCTTGACCACTTCGCGCTGGCCGTTGATGGCGTTGTCCAGCTTCGCGATAAAGGCCACGAAGTTGTGGTACGCCTGCGGCGTGATGCCCGCCACCTGGGCGGCATCGAGCTTGCGCGAATAGTCGTCGCGGTAACCGAGCAGCATCTGCAGCTTCTGCTCCGCGTCTTCCACCGCCTTTAAAGCGATGCCCAGCCGTTTGGCGGCATCGTCGGAATCGCGCTGGGCGAGTTCGATCAGGGTGGTGAGGGCGGACGGGTTAGCCATAATGATGCATTGTAGGCGTGGCTAGGCGCGATCGATCAGTGGAATAGAGAGGTAAGTTGGGCCAAGCTCTCGTGCATGCCCACCTTGTCGGTAATCTCCTGGCACAGAAAGGCTTCGATCTTTTCATTGAGTGCGATCGCCTGGTCGAGGGTCGGATCGCTGCCCGGCGCGTAAGCGCCCACGCTGATCAGGTCGCGCGCCCGCTCGTAGCGCGAGTACAGCTGCTTGAGCTTGCGCGCCGCCTGCTGATGCGGCGGGCTGGTAATCGAGTGCATCACCCGGCTGATCGACTGTTCGATGTCGATGGCGGGGTAGTGGCCGGCTTCGGCCAGCTTGCGGTTCAGGACGAAGTGGCCGTCCAAAATCGCGCGTGCCGAGTCGGCGATCGGGTCCTGCTGGTCGTCGCCCTCGGTCAGCACGGTGTAAAAAGCGGTAATCGACCCGCCGCCTTCCAGGCCGTTACCGGCGCGCTCCACCAGCACCGGCAGTTTGGCGAACACCGATGGCGGATAGCCCTTGGTGGCGGGCGGCTCGCCGATCGCCAGGGCGATCTCGCGCTGCGCCATCGCGTAGCGGGTCAGCGAGTCCATGATCAGGAGGACGCTTTTGCCCTGGTCGCGGAAGTACTCGGCGATCGCGGTCGCATAGGCCGCACCCTGCAAGCGCATCAGGGGAGGGCTGTCGGCCGGCGCGGCCACCACGGCCGAACGGGCCAGGCCTTCCGGCCCCAGGATGTGCTCGATGAATTCCTTGACCTCGCGGCCCCGTTCACCGATCAGGCCGACCACGATCACGTCCGCTTCGGTATAGCGCGCCATCATCCCCAGCAGCACCGACTTGCCGACGCCGGAACCGGCGAACAGGCCAAGGCGCTGGCCCTTGCCGACGGTGAGCATGGAGTTGATCACGCGTACGCCGACGTCCAGGGTTTCCACGATCGGCGCGCGTTCGAGCGGGTTGACCGGGCGCGCGTTGATCGGCGCGCTGTCGTCGGCGGCCAAGGGGCCGCGCCCGTCGAGCGGGCGGCCGGCCGCATCGACCACACGGCCCAGCAGCTGCCAGCCGACCGGCAGGTGGCGCGCGCGGTCGCTTGGGCGGCGGCGCGGGTGCATGACCGAGCCTGGGCGCGGAATCGTCGCTTCGACCGGGAACACGCGGGTGCCCGGCACGATACCTTCCACATCACTTTGCGGCATGAGGAACAAGCGGTCGCCGTCGAAGCCGACCACCTCGGCCTCCACGCGCGCGCCGTTGGGCATGGGGATGGTGCAGGCCGCGCCCACTGCCAGGCGCAGGCCCACGCATTCCATCACCAGGCCCGCCACGCGCGTCACCCTTCCCGAGACCTGCATCGGGTCGACGAAGCCGACCAGCGAGTTGCAGTCCCTCAGATAGGCTTTCCAGCGCGCGGTGTGTTTGTCCATCAGGTTTCCAGCCAGTCGACGTTCTTGCCCAGTGCGTGGCCAAGACGCTGCCAGCGCGCGGCCGTCTGGGCGTCGATCTGGTTGTGCAGCGTATCGATCTTGCAGCCGCCGCGTTCGATCTCTTTGTCGTGGACCACGCGCCAGCCGCCTTTTTCCAGTTCTTCGCCCATGGCCGCTTTCACCAGTTCGGCGTCCAGGGGATTGAGGAACAGCTGGGCAGGCTGCTGGAACACCGGCAGATAGCCGATCGCTTCGCGGATCACCGGCAGGATCAGTTCAGGCTTGACTTCGAGCGCGGTGCGCAGCATGCCGCGCGCCAGGTTCAGCGCCAGTTCCAGCACGTCGTTGGCGATCACTTCATCGGCCGCGGCGACGGCTTCGCCGAAGGTGACGGCGATCGATTGCAGGTGTTCGAGTTCGACCGAGGCTTCGGCGCGGCCAAGCGCCAGACCCTCGGCGTAGCCGCTGGCCTGGCCTTCGGAGAAGCCGGCCTGCAGGCCTTCCTGGTAGCCCTGCAGGCGCGCCTGTTCGCGAATCGCCGCCACCGATTCCTCGGTGGGCAGCTCGATCGTTGGAGCGCGCTTGGCCACCACGCTAGGGCGCGTGTCGCCGAAGGAGTTCATCTCCCAGCGCTGGTAGGCGCTCTGCAATTCTTTTGGCAATAATTCAGACAATCGCAATTCTCCGTGTTTCGCGCCTTGGACCGGGCTCATGAACAATTATGGACTAAATGGCGGGGAATCAAAGGTCGGAACAGAACGCGCTTTCGGTTCTTTCTTGCGGCTGTTGTTGTTTCAGTATCGTATGATGCGGCTGGCTTTTTGAACAACACACAGGAGCATGCTTGAAAGCGGTCTACAAATTTTTAGTTCTTTGCTGCCTGGCCGGCAGCGCCATTGCGGCACCAAGCCCGTATGTGCTCGACAATACCGAAGTGCGCGATATCCGCGCCCAGGGTTTAAAACGCGACTATCAGGTGTTCGTCGCCTTGCCCGATTCGTACGCCAGCTCGAGCAAACGCTATCCGGTTTTATTCGTCCTAGATGCCAACTACGCCTTTCCGGTGGTGCGCAGTGTCGCCTCGCGGCTGTACAAGCACGCCGGTTACGAGGAAGTCATCGTGGTCGGCCTGTCATATGCGAAGGGCGATAGCGGCAACTACAGCCGCCGGCGCGACTATACGCCCACGGTGCCGCGCAAGCATACATGGCGTTCGGACATGGCGGGCCGTCCGCTGGCGCTGGGCGAGGCGGATGGCTACGGCCGCTTTGTGGCCGCCGAGGTGCTTCCGCTGATCGCCCAGCACTACCGCGCCGACATGAGCCGCAAGGTCTTCATCGGGCATTCGTATGGCAGCCTTCTGGGACTGCAAACGCTGTTTGCCGCGCCGCGCACCTACGAGCACTACATCCTGGGAAGCCCGTCGCTGTGGTACGACGCCGGCGTCATGTTCGAGCGCGAGAAGGACTTTGCGGCTCGCAACAAGGATTTGCCTGCATCGGTGTTCTTCGGGATCGGCGGCGAAGAGACGCTGGCGGCGGGGAAGAAGCGCTCGCGGGCGGAGGAGGATGCGGACATGGTGGCCGATCTGCGCGAGTTTAATGGTGCTTTGCTGGCACACCGTTATCCGGGTTTTAAAAGCCAGGTGAAGGTGTTTGCGGACGAGGACCATGCGAGTGTGTTTCCGCTGGTGCTGACGCATGGGTTGCGGGCCTACTTAAAGAAGTTGAAGTAAGCCTCCGACCTATGAGCCGTCATGGCGCGCAATGCGCGCCATGACGGCTCATCAGTTAACGTTTTCGTTTTAGACGAACGAATCCTCACCCTTACCACCCAACACAATCTGGCCTTCATCCGCCAGGCGGCGAACGATCTGCAGGATCTGCTTCTGCTGCGCTTCCACTTCCGACAGCCGCACCGGACCCTTGGACTCCAGGTCTTCGCGCATCATCTCGCCGGCACGGGCGCTCATGTTCTTGAAGATCTTCTCGCGCAGGTCTTGCGAGGCGCCTTTGAGCGCGATGATCAGCATCTCGGACTGCACTTCGCGCAGCAGCAGCTGGATGCCGCGGTCGTCGATGTCGATGATGTTGTCGAACACGAACATCTCGTCCATGATCTTCTGCGCCATGTCGTTGTCGTAGTTCTTGATGTTGTCCATGACCGAGCCTTCCTGCTCGCCGCTCATGAAGTTCAAGATCTCGGCCGCTGCGCGCACGCCGCCCAGCGAGGACTTCTTGATGTTCTCGTTACCCGACAGGAGCTTGGTCAGCACGTCGTTCAGCTCGCGCAGTGCGGCCGGCTGCACGCCATCCAGGGTGGCGATGCGCAGCACCACGTCGTTGCGCAGGCGGTCGGTGAAGTTACCCAGGATTTCGCAGGCCTGGTCACGTTCGAGGTGAACCAGGATGGTGGCGATGATCTGCGGGTGCTCATTGCGGATCAGTTCAGACACCGAAGACGCATCCATCCACTTCAGGCTCTCGATGCCCGAAGCATCCTTGCCGCCCAAAATCCGCGACAGCAGCACCGAAGCCTTGTCGTCGCCCAGCGCCTTGGTCAGCACCTGGCGGATGTACTCGTCCGAGTCCAGGCCGACGGTGGAATTGAGTTCGGTCTGCTGGCGGAAGGAGTCGAGCACGGTGACAACCTGCTCGTGCTGCACGCTCTTCATGGTGGCCATGGCCGCGCCGAGTTTCAGCACTTCGCGCGGACCGAGAAAGCGCATCACTTCGGCGGCCTCGGACTCGCCGATGGCCAGCATCAGGATTGCTGCCTTGTGAATACCGTTATCATTCATTTGCGCCTACCCATGCTTTAACGACGTTTGCCACGACCCGTGGGTCTTCCTTGGCCAGGTTCTTGGCCATCTGCAGATTTTCGCGGTAACCCTGCGCCTGGCTCGCTTCCATTTCTTCGAGCTGCGAGCGGGCGGCCACTGCCTGTTCATCTTCCACATCCGGTACCGGCGGCGGTGGCGGCGGTGGCGGCACTTCCGAAATCTCGTCGAGCTTGCGGAAGATCGGGCGCAGCATTGGCCGCAGGATGCGGAAGAACAGGTAAGACAGGACGATCGCGGCCAGCGTGAACTTGGCGATTTCCTTGGCCAGGATAATATTCTCCGGATCGCGCCACCATGGGATTTCAGGCGCCGGCGGGTCCGGCTTGTCGACGCCGTCGAACGGCGCATTGGTCACGTTCAGGGTGTCGCCGCGGTCCTTCGAATAGCCCATCGCTTCGCGCACCAGGTTATTGATCTGGGTGATCTCGGCGGCGGTCAATGCCTTGACGGTGACCTTGCCGGTCTTGGCGTCGACGATGCGGCGATAGTTCACCAGCACGCCCACGGTCAGGCGCTTGATGCCGCCCATCGGCTTCTGTTCGTAGCGGATGGTTTTATCGACTTCAAAATTGGTGGTCGCGTCCTTGCGGCTGCTGGCGCCGGCGGCAGGCGGAGTACCAGGTGGCGCGCCGTCGATCGGTGCGGTGGCCGCGCCCGGCGGCTGGTTGGTCAGCGCGCCCGGCACGCCGGCCGCGGTGGTGCCTGGATTGCCGGCTTCCGAGGTTTGCTGGCTGCGGATGGCCTGTGGCTCCGGCGGCGAATTCGGCTTGTAGACTTCGGCGGCGGTATCGACCTGGGCGAAGTCGATCTCCGCGGTCGCTTCGGCGCGTACATTGCCCTGGCCGACCAGTGGGGTGATCAGGGACTCTACCTGCTTGATGATGCCTTGCTGGACCTGCATCACGTACTTGAGCTGGTTCGGGTCGAGCTGCTTGGCGCCGGCGTTCTTGCCGTTTTCCGACAGCAGGTTGCCGTTCTGGTCAACCACGGTGACGTTCGACAGCGGCAGTTCCGGCACGCTGGAGGCGACCAGGTGGGCGATGGCGCTGACCTGGGCCTGGTCCAGCACGCGGCCGGTCTGCAGGTTCAGGAGTACCGATGCGGTGGGCTTTTGCTGCTCGCGCACGAAGACGGAAGGCTTGGGCAGGGCCAGGTGGACGCGGGCCGAACCGACGGCGGCCAGCGACTCGATCGAGCGTGCCAGTTCGCCTTCCAGCGAGCGCTGGTAATTGACTTGTTCGTGGAACTGGGACACGCCCAGCTTCTGGTTTTCCATCAGCTCGAAGCCGACATTGCCGCCCTTCGGCAAGCCCTGGGCGGCCAGCTTCAGGCGCGCGTCGTGGACTTTATCGGAGGGCACCATGATGGCGCCGCCGCCGTCCGAGAACTTATAAGGGATGGCCATCTGGTCGAGCGAAGCGGTGATGGCGCCGCCGTCCTTGTCGGTCACGTTGGCAAACAGGACACGGTATTCCGGCTGCTGGCTCCACATCCATACGGCGGCCATGATTGACAGCACGATCGCGATCCCCAGGCCGAGCAGAAAATTGCGGCCGAGCGGAGTCTGAAAAAATGTGGGCGGTGGTCCCGGAGGGGTATCAACGAGGTCGTCCGCTGCTGCTGCTGCTGCCATGGTCGGGTTCCTGGGCGTTCGCCCAACGAGTCAATGGATTTTCCAATACCGGTACAAAGGTTTTGGGGCTCAAGCAGGATTATGCTGGCAGCACCCCGTCGTCAAAGGCTGGAATAGAGGATGGTTTAGCGCTCTGCTCCGACGGAAAACTTGCGTGTTCACTGCTATTGTGACAGCCTGACATCGGAGAAACAACATGAACGTAGGCGGAATCGATACTAACCGGATACAGGCCATGATGGCCCAGCTTAAGGCAGCGGCTGCCAAGCCGGCCGGCGAAGTCGCCGCGCCCATCGCCGCACCCGGGCCGGGCAGCGCGGCCAAGGTCGACTTTGCCGATGCACTAAAGAACTCATTGAGTGCGGTCAGCGAGGCGCAGAACGAGGCCTCGGCCAAGGGCAAGGCCTTTACCATGGGCGACGAATCGGTCAGTTTGTCGGATGTGATGGTGTCCATGCAGAAAGCCAGTATTGGTTTCCAGGCCACGGTTCAGGTGAGAAACAAGCTGGTGTCGGCATACCATGAGATTATGAACATGCAGGTGTAAGCCACTTCCCATCCCGGAGTTGCCATGGACATGATGCTGAACATCGATGTACCTGATCTCAAGCTGGCCGAACGATTTTATTGCGCCGCATTTGAATTACGCCGTGGCCGCCAAATCGGCGGTGACATTGTTGAGCTGCTGGGCGGGCCAGCGCCCATTTATCTGTTGCAAAAGGCAGACGGGACAATACCTGCGACCTCGGCCAATCCACGAAATTACCAGCGCCATTGGACGCCTGTCCACTTCGATATTGTCGTTGCCGACATTGATGCCGCGGTAGAGCGCGTGCTGTCGGCAGGCGCCGTGCAAGAATCGCCGGTATCCATAGCCAATTGGGGCAAGCTGGCCACGTTCGCCGATCCCTTCGGCCACGGTTTTTGCCTGGTTGAATTTATCGGCCGAGGCTACGACGAAATCGCCACTAAGCCTGCCAGTTCTTGATCAGCACCATCAGCAATGGCATGGTAGCCATGGCCAGTAAGGTGCTGGCCATCACCGCCGCAGCGGCTTTCTCCGGATGCAGCTCTAGCTGATTGGCAATGACCACGGTGTTGCCGGCCATCGGCACGCACGCCATCAGCAGCATCACAGCCTGTTCGCCCGGCGTGACCAGGTCGCCCAATCCCATCAGCAGGGCCAGCATGGCGCATGGCCAGTAGATGTATTTCCAGAGCAGGGTGGCGACGAGAAACTTCACATCGATCTTGAAGCCTTGCAGTTTCGCCAAGGTCAGGCCGATCACCATCATCCCCAGTACGCTGTAGGCACCCTTGAAATTGTTCAGGCTGGCGAGCAGCACGTCGCTGGGCATCCAGCCGAACCACTTGCACAGGTAGGCCAGCACGAAGGCATACAGAGTGGGCATGCCCATCACCTTGCGCAGGCTGTCCTTCACCGAGTAGGCGCCGCGCGAGCTGAGGAAATAGCCGACCGTGAATTCGTACAGGTTGGCGCCGAAGATGATGAAGATTGCTACCGCTGCGCCTTTGGCGTCGAACAGGGCCAGCGCAATCGGCAAGCCGAAGTAGCCGGTGTTGCCGGTGCCGCCGGCAAAGCCGAACAGGTTGCGCACATTGTCGCGCCACATCAGCCCGCCAACTTTCAAGGCCAGCATGGCGGAAATCGTGCAGCAAATGTAAGCGCCGATGGCGAAGCGGATGTAGTTGCCTTCCGGCGCTTGCAGCGCGGAGACGAACATCACGGCGGGGGTAATCACGTAGACAAGCAGGTTGGAAATATCCTGCTGGTTAATCTTGAACTTCTTGCCGACGATGAGTCCGACCAGGGCGATAGCAATCAAAAAGCCGACCCTGGTCAGCATGTCTTCAAGCTGCATCAATCAACCCAGGCCGGCGATCCTGGCGTTGCGTTCCCGCTCCAGCTTGGTGATGTAACGCTGCACGTTGGCAAGATTGCCACGCGAGATGTCGACGAATTCGCAGCCGAGGCGGCGGTTGGTCTTGCTGTTCAACAGCGTGATGTCCATCGAGTTGCGCACCTGCAGGTTGGTGGTCACCGTGCCGATTTCCGGCAACTCGATGCGCACGTTCTCGTACTTGCTGCCGATGGTGTCGCCGAGCAGTAGTTTATTGTCAAGAATGGCAATGCCGCCACAGCTGATGTCGGCCAGCGGAAACACATTGCTGGCACCGCCCAGTTCCAGCGGCATGGCGATCACGGCGCGCACCGGGTTGCTGACCGGCGTGGCCATGCGGTAGTACTCGCGCCGTTGCAGGCGGATCAGGCTGTCCGGGATCGGCATGCGGAAAGCCGGGCTGCCCTGGTACGTGATCGGAGTGATCGATTCGGTGGCGAACAGGATGCGAATCTTGTCGAGCGAGGTTTCGAAGGAAATCTGGCGGGCCGCCGCGACACGCACGTTCTGGTCCTTGTTGATCGAACAGTCGAGCACCATGCTGCCGGTGTCCGGATCGACCGCAAGAATGGTGGTCACGCAGACGTCGGCTTCGCCCTGGATGAGCATGCGGATCATCTGGTTTTTTTCACCGATGGAACGCAGCAAGGCGACGATTTCGCGGCGCGAGCTGACTTCGTAATCGTGCCAGTTTTGCAGTTCGGCTTCGTAGAGGGATGGCATCGGTGTCAGCTGTTTCGCTGTGGTGAAGTGGTTGGGTCGATGAGACGGGCCGTATCAGGCGGGGCGGGCAGCACGCCGCCATTTTTTTGCGCTGATTCAATATGATATAACCAGGCAAGCAGTTCCGCAATTGCTCTGTATAAACCCGGCGGGATCTGGCTGTCCAGGTCCACATCCATGAGCAAAGCGACAAGCTCTTTGGACTCATGCACGAACACACCGGCTTCCTTGGCGCGCTGCATGATCTGCTCGGCCACCAAACCTTTTCCTTTTGCTACGACTTTGGGCGCGCCATCACCGTCGCGGTAGGCCAGCGCGACGGCGGACGGCAGGGGCTTGCGTGCCTCACTCATCGCTGTCGCGTTCGCGCTCGCCCGCGCGGATGTTGAGTGAATACAGCGGCAGGCCGGCCGCTTCCATCGCGTTCGACAGCGCGTCGGCGTGTTCGCGCAGCAGGGCACCGGTGTCTTTGCTGCCGGCATCGACCTGGACGTGCAATTGTCCTTGTTGCATCACTACCGTGGCGTTGATCTCGCCCAGCAGCGGAAAGCGCAGGCGCACGCCGCTGCGCCACGGCGCGTCCTGTTCGCGCTCGCCCGGCTGCGGGTGGCGATCCGGCGCGTCGCGTTGCACTTCCCAGCGCATCGCCTGGCCGGGCCAGGGCTGGCCCTCCCACACCACGCGGCCCTGTTCCTGGGTGTTGAGCTGGAAGTTGATGAACTTGGCGGTTTCCTGGTCGATGCCGGGAAGTAGAGGCGCGGCGGCTTGCGTGCTCGCTTGCTGCTGTGATTTGGCCGGCTCGTCGGCCGCGGCGGCGCGCTGCATCTGCGGTTCGCGCGCCAACGTGGCCAGCGGGCGTTCGCCGGCCGACCATTCGGCCACATGCGATTCGTAGAACAGGCCGCTTTCGGACAGGGTCTGGTGCAGGGCGGCGGCCATCTGCTGGGGCGCGGCGGTAGGCGTTTGCATCAGCGGCGTCGGCACCACCAGCGCGGTCGGGGTGCGGGCGGCCACCGAGTTGAGCACGCTGGCAATGGTGCGCGCGCTCTCGCTCAAGGTGGCCGGCGTGCTTTTGGGGTCGATGCTGGTCAGGCGCTCGGCGGGGATCAAAGGCGCACGCGCCAGCTGGGCGGCGGCATAGGAAATCGGCCGCTGCACCAGCACGGCGGGGGCGGCGGTCTCGGCTGCGGTTTCAGCGGCGGCGGTGGGCGTGCCGGCGGAAGCCTGTTGTGTGGTGGCCGGGGCCGGCGCACGGCCGCCGTCGAGGTAGACCAGCGGCGCGGCGCGGCTGGCGGTCTGGCCGGGCGCAAGTGGCGGCCCGGCTTCGGAATAGGCCAGCGTCTGCTGGCCGCCCTGCTGGGTGGTGATCTGGAAAGTAGGGCGGGGGGACAGCGAAACCAGGGTCAGCGGCACTTGCTGGCCGACCGCGGCGCCTTCGGGTAAGAGCATGAGGGCCGGCGTGCCCGCGACTTTGACGAGGAAACTACCGTCTTGCAGCTTGGACAGGACTTCGCCCTGCATGGACTTGCCGAGCGAGCCGGCCAGCGAACGCTGGAAGGCTTCCTGGCGCGGATCGCCAATCCGCTCGACGCCGGGCAGGGCATCAACCCGCCCGACCGAGGTGAGGCTGATGTCAGCGCGGGGCAACATGCAGCCGCCTCACGAAATCAGGCCCCGTAGGCGCGTGCCAGGCGGCGCTCGGCGCCGGCATTGTTCATCAGGGCCGACAGCTGGGCCATCCACGGCATGGTCAGGTCGCGGATCTTGCGGTCGTCGTCGAGCATCTTGCGGATCGCTTCGACCTTGCGGGTGCGGCTTTCGCCCACCAGCGGCGCGGGCGGCTCGCTGTCCTTGAGGGTACGCACGTGGGCGGCGCATTGCTGCTCCAGTACCACCAGCTGATCCCAGTCGCTGGCGCTGGCGGCGTTGAGCATTTGCGCGGTCAGGCCGACCATCGCTTCGTACACGGACACAACTTCTTGGCTAGTCATCTTCATGCTATCAGGCACTCGCGAGGGTAGGGTTGGCAGGCATGGCATTGGTGGCCGGCTTGGGCTGGCCTTCGGTGCCGATCGCATTCCAGGCGCCGCGCAGTTCGCCCAGCAGGCGCTGCACTTCTTCCAGGATGTCGACCTGGTTCTTCAGGTTGGCCTGGAGCAGACGCGAACCCATGTATTCGTAAAGGGCGTCCAGGCCTTCGGCGATTTCGCCGCCGGCTTTCTTATCGAGCGAGGCGCGCAGGCCGCTGTCGATGATCATGATGGCCTTGGAAATGGCGGCGCCCTTGGCCGGAATATCGCCGGCCTTCATGTGCATGATGGCCGCGTTCACCGACACCAGCGCGCCGTCGAACAGCATGACGATCAGCTTGTGCGGGCTGGCGGAAATGACGCCGGTTTCGATGCCGACCTTGGCATAGGCGTTGACGCCGCTTTGCTTGGATCCAAACATTCTTTGTTCCCCTATTAATTGTCGTTCATCGCGGACAGGGCCGCGAACTGCTGAGTCAGATAATTCGACGTCGAATTCATGCTGGCTATCGCCGTATCCAGCGCAGTGTATTGGGCGCGGTAACGTTTCTCGATGGCCGCCAGCTTGTCGGAAAACGCGGTCTTTTGCTTGCTGATGTCAGAAATGGATTCGGTCAGTCCCTTGGTGCTGTTGGCGATCAGGCCTTTGGCACCGAGGAAGTTACTGGCCAGGTTGTTGAGCTGGTAAGCGTAGCCTTGCGAGAAGCCGACCGTGCCGCGCTCGCCAATGGCGCCGCCGGTCACGTCGATCTTCAGGCCTTCCACCGCCGAGCCGGCCGAGCCGGTCAGCGACTGGCCCGAGCCGGCCGCGGCCTGGCCGCCGATGGTGCCGGCGACGTCGACCCCGGCCACCGACGTGGCACCGCCGAAAATGTCGGACACGGCGGTGCCAGTCTTGTTGGTCACAGTGACGTTCGACACCGAGCCGTACTTGACCGAGACCAGGCTGAGCTTGCCGTCGTCGCCGGCGGTGACGTTGACCGCCAGGCCGTTGCTGTTGAAGTTGCTTGTGCCATTAATGGCCGACTGGATCAGCGTGGCCAGCTGGGCCGCCGAATAGGTGCCGGCCGACAGCGCCACGGTGGCGGTGCGATTGGCCGTGGACGGCGAGGTTTCGTTCAAGGTCACGGTCCAGCTGGTGTCGGCCGCGATCGTCGTGGCCGGGCCCAGCGCCAGGTCGCCCGCCAGCGTGCCTTGGGTGGCCATGGCGGTGATGTTGACGGCGTAGTCGCCCGGCACGGTTTTGCTGGTCGAGGTGCTGAAGGCCACCATCGGGTCGCTGGCCTTGCCGACCGCCGCGAACAGTGCGGCGATGGCTTCCGGCTTGTCCTTGATGGCAGTGCCGAGCTTGCTCGAATCGAGCACCAGCGAGCCGTCTTTCTGGAACGAGATGCCCACCGAGGACAAGGTGGTCAGGTCGCCGGCCAGGCCGGTGATGGCGCGCGAGAGTTGCTTACGCACTTGCATCTGCAGCGCGCGCACGGTCGGGTCGCCCAGCAGGGGGCCGGCGCGCTTGGTTTCCGGGTTGTAGCTGGTCGAGTCCTTGATCGCCTGGTTCAGGTCGTTGTAGGCCTTGACGAATTTGTCCACGCTGGTACTGACCGACGCGCTGTCGCGCGCCACGTGCAGGTTGGCCCGGCCAACCCGTCCCACCGACAGGGTCACGCCCTGGATCGCCTCGGAGACGCTATTGGTGGGGCTGGTAATGGCCACGCCGTTGACGTTGAGCTTGGTGTCCTGGGCCGCGGTGGTCTGCGTCATGTTCTGGGCGCCGGTCGGATCGTAGCCGAGCAGCGCTTCCAGGGCTGGATCGGCCACGCCGCCATTGGTGCCGGTGACGGCGACCTTCATGCTGGAGGTGGCGCCGGTCTTGGTCGAGGTCAGGATCAGGTGGTTCGGGGCGGCGCTGCCGTCCGAGACGATGGTGGCGGTGATGCCGATATTGGCCTTGTTGATGGCGTCGCGGATGCCTTGCAGGCTGTTGTTGGTGCTGTCGATCTGCACGGTGCCGGACACGCGGGTGTTGTCCTGCTCGAAACCGGTGCCGAGGTAGGCGCCGCCCGTGCCGGCGGTAAAACCGGCCAGGGCAGGGTTGTTGCCGGCGATGGTAATCGGGCTGGCGTTGGCCGAGTTCAGCGTGACGCCGCCGGTCACGGTGACGCCCGAGCCGTTGTTGACGGTGCTGCTGTCCTTGCCGATGCCGCCATTGACGGTGCCGGTGACGGTTTCGTTGATCGACAGGTTGCTGCCGTCTGCGGCGGTAAAGACCAGGTCGCCGGTGGCGGCGCTGCCGCTCACGGTAATGTTGGCGGCGGTAAGGGCGGCGGTGACGCTGTTGCTGCCGCTCAGGATGGCGTCCAGGCCGGCGGCGTCGAGCGCGCCGGCACCGGTACCCTGGCTGGCGATTTCGATGCCGTTGACCGACAGCGCGTAAGTGCCGGCGGCCGTGTCCACAGCTCCGAAGGTGCCAAACAGGGTGGCGCTGCTGGCCGCCGGGGTGGCGCTGGCGGACACGCCGGTGGTCGCATTCTTGGCATTGATGGCGTCGGCCAGCGCCTTGGCGCTTTTGGTGGTGGCGTCGGTCGGGATTGCGGTGCCGTTGATCGACAGCGAACCGTTGCTGATGCCGCCTGCGGTCACGCCCACTGCCAGGCCGCTGCCGGCCAGGCCAAAGCTGCCGCCGCTGACGGTGCCGAGCTGGAAGGTCAGGGTAGTCGGGTTGCCCAGGCCAACGGCGGCGGTGGCGCTGACGACGCCCTTGGTGGCCAGCGTTTGCGCCTGGGCCAGCTGGGTGACGTTGACATCGTAAATGCCGGCTGCGGACTTGCTGGTGGCGGTGCCGACCATGACGGTGGTATCGGCGGAGGTGGCGGTGGTCTGGTTGAAGCCCGACAGCGACGACAAGCCGGCCATCGCGCCCTGGAAGGTACCGACGGCGCC